>NZ_SMJW01000034.1 GCF_004348335.1 Actinomadura bangladeshensis
CGTTGGTTTTCTGGCATGCTACGGTCCCCTTCACCTTTCGGATCCAGGTAAGCCATTAGACCCAGAAACCTCCCTTCAGTTCCTCCCGACTGAGCCGGGGATATGACAGAGCGCCTCGTGGCGCACAGGCGTTGGTAACCAGTTCGCTAACCACGACCTGGCCGACGAAGTCGTCGGCGATGCCGAGTTCGCGGAACCGCTCGGCCAGGTATCGGCGCGCCAGCGAAGGCGCTCGGTCGGACGGCTCCAACACCAAGGGCGGCGCCTCGGGCGTGAGAAGTGCTGCGGGCATCGGTGAACCCCTCCAGCCTGGACGGTGTGGATGATCGAGAACAGGCCGTCCATCCCAAACTGGAAGAACCCGCCGCTATCACCCTGTGTTACTGAACGACCACCATCAAGCCATGGAAAGACGTAAGATTCCTGGGCACCTCCAAAGCAGTACCCAAATACTCACAATCGCTGCCATCAGTGGTAACCCCAGGTGGGAGGTCTCATGTCGGTGCAGAGAAGGGTCACGCCCGAGTTGCTGGGCTTTGGAGCGGAGGTCCGGCGTCTACGCAAGGCTGCGGGATTGAACCAGCAAAAGCTCGCTGACCTGATCAACGTGACGCGCAGTTACATCACACAGATCGAGTCCGGCCGGACGCGCTGCCGCCGGGAGAACGCTCTGCGCCTCGATCGGGCGCTCAAGTCGGGGACGACTCTCGCCGAGGCGTGGGATGAGCTACTAGACTCGATCAAGTCCGACAAGTACCCGGAATACTTTGCAAACTTCCCGAAGGCCGAGCAGTCGGCGATCATGATCCGGGCCTACGAAGAGAGGGTGATTCACGGACTTTTTCAGATAGAAGCGTATGCCCGCGTCCTGCTGAATGATGAGGATGCGGTTAAGAACAGGATGCGTCGACAAGAGGTGCTCACCCGCGATCCCGCGCCGTCGGTGACGGTCGTCATGGACGAGACCGTCCTTTATCGGGAAGTGGGCGGCAAGGAGGTGATGAGGAAGCAACTCGAGTTCCTCATCGAACTCTCCCATCGCGACAAGATCAATATACAGATCGCGCCAATTCGGTACATACGCAACGTGTGGGCCACCTTCGTGATAGCCACCTTGCCGGACCAGCGACAGGTTGTCTATACAGCGAAAGCCTACGGCGGCGAGACGTCCACCTCACCGGCCGAGGTGGCTTTTGTCAACGAGACAATGGCAACGTTGCAGGCTGGGGCGTTGAACGCAAGCGACTCGAGAGCGTTGATCAGAAAGGTGATCGAGGAAAGATGGACTTGAACGCGGTAGTGTGGAAGAAGGCTTCCCGAAGCAACGAGTCGGGAGATGCCTGTATTGAACTGGCGTCCGACGTCGATGCTGTTGCCATTCGAGACAGCAAGGACCCTGACGGTCCCAAGCTAATTATCGGCCACAGCGATTTCCGGCACCTCGCTGATGCTCTCAAGAGCCTATAGAACGTATCCGCGAGTTGCGTGGACTGGTTGGCGCCCCGGTCCTTGATCACGAGAAGTGATGGGCCAGGCAGGCATGGGTAAGGCAGTGTGGCGGAAGGCTTCGCACGGCAGCGAGCGAGGTGATGCCTGTGTTTGAGTCGGCAGCGACTTCAGGTCTCGTCGCCGCCCGCGACGGCAAGGACCCTCCGGCCCCGTCTCCTGCCGACCCGCGCGGCTCTGCGAACGGCCATCCAGTCAGCGGCCAACGCACTGACCGTCCAGCGCCTAGATCGCAGGGGTGGCGCGTTTTCCATGTCACTCAGGACGGACATCGTTAACGATTGGAGCGACTGGAGGAGCTGATAGGCGATATCGGCTTCATGTGACGTAGGGCGGGGACGATGGAAGATCGCGTACAGTTGCGTAGTGGAGCGCGGCGGCCGTTTTTAGGCTTTCTGCTGACTCTGAACATTGTTTCTTGGTTTGCCGTCGCTGTGGTGGCCGTGCATTGGAAGGGCATCGACGCTCCATCTGTGGTGCTGCTCGTGGCCGTCCTTCTCCTGCTTGTCAAGTTCTGGAGATCAGAAGGATCTTCGGTGGACGTCCTGTCGCCTGGCATGAGATCTCCGATATATCCGTCATCAGGAACGGCGGGTGGCGTCACGTCGCCATATGAACGGACAGTGGAAAGCTGCTAAGGCTGTCCGCGCCGGGCGACTGGTGGCCGAGGCGGGACGCTCTCTTCGATGAGGGGCTCCAGGAAATCTTGGGGCGTTGGGAGAAGCGCCGGACCGAGTCCGCCACCTGACGCTCGCGATGAGGATGCCTCGTTCTGCCAGTCGGGCAGGACCTGCTTGGCGCCGGGATCGGTGAACATCCACCAGAGCATGTCGCGGGCCTCGGGCGGGCGCGCCGACCAGTCCGTCCACAGCGTTCGGGCGGCCGGTTGGAGGCGAGGACGTCCCAGTGGCGGCCGGTCGCGTAGGTCGAGCACGGATCGAGCCGGTCAATGAGCCGGTCAACGAGGGCGACGACGGAGGGGGAAGTCGCTCCGCGAACCGCGGGTCGGTCGGCGGGCAGGGCGCCGTGTACGAGTTCGGGGACATGGGACCGCTCGGTGGCGTCGAACCGTAGCGCGGCGGCCAGCGCGTCGAGTACCTGGCGCGACGGACGTACCCGGCGGCCCTGTTCCGGGTAGGTGTAGTAGATCGAGGAGATCGCTGCGAGCTGGGCCACCGCTTCACGGCGCAGCCCTTGAGTCCGGCGTCGGCCTCCTGCGGGCAACATGACCACGCACTCACTGCCGTATCCCGTCCGTACCGAGCGCATCGACGTCACTGTGGAATTGGTGGTGGGGGCGAGGCCGGCGTAGGAGGCCGGGTGTGCGGCGGTGGGGACGTTGGTGCCGTCGCCGACGGTGACCAGCAGGACTGCTGCGGTCCTGACCGCGACCCCGGTCATCGAGGTCAGAACCGGGGAAAGAGGGTAAGCCTCCAACCGGGCGGTGATCTGGCTTTCCAGTGCGCGCCGCTGCTGGTGAACGGCCGTCAGGGAGCAGGCGAGTGAGGGGATCACCAGGTCGAGGGTGCTGGTGCCAGGGACGATCACGGTCTGCTCGTCGAGGGCGGCGAAGACCTCGTCGACAGCCGCTCGGCCATCCGCGGGGCCTTGGGACGGATCAGATCCGCGAGCCTTCGCCGTCCGGCTTTGCGTAGTGCTGCCGGAGAGCCGTGGCGCTCCAGTAGCCAGGTGACGGCTGGATGGTCCAGCCGGGGGCCCAGCACTCGTTTCAAGGGTGGGATGGAACTGGGCGAGCAGGCCACGGATCCGGTTGGAGGTGCGGTTGGCCTCAGCGGCCAGATCCTGGTCGAAGCCGACTAGCACGGTCAGCTCGGCGGTGATCTCGTCGGTGAGTTCCAGCGACCGCAGGACGTGTGGCATGGTTCGGGCGGCGTTAGCGATCATCGCGGCGTCCTTGACGGCGTCCTTGACGGCGTCCTTGGCGTCGGTCTTGGCCTCGCCCGGGTAGAGGTCGGCGATGCGCCGCATGGCCAGGCCGGGCAGGTAGGCGACTCGGCAGCCCGCGTCGCGTGCCACCGCCAGTGGCAGGGCGCCGATGGATGCGGGCTCGTCCACCACGACCAGCACGGTGCCGAACTCAGCGGTCAGCTTGTCGAACACAGCCCGCAGCTTCGGCTCGCTGTTGGGCAGCGGCTTGTCGAAGACCTTCTTGCCGACCGTGGTCAGCCGTGGCCGTGATGAGTGCTCTTCCCGACGTCCATGCCGAGGAAGACGCCCACGTCTTGGGTGTTGAACAACCCGACACTCTCCAGCTGCTCGCACGGGACCGGCCACAGGTGTCGTACACGCGCATCCACGTTATGCAGACCTGCCGCCCGCAAACGACCGGGCATTGCACCCGGCCGGGCAGTGGTCCGGCCTCTCATCAGCGTCTCCGACGGCACCCACGGGCCCGGTGACACCACCCCCCAGGTCATCGGTTCGACAGGGGGGGACAGTCATGCCGGGCCCGAAGGCCAGCGGCCCTCTTGCAGGACCACGAAGAACATAACGGGGGCCATTGGGGCCGTCGGCCGGCACCGCAAGCAGACCGGGACGTGCGAGCAAGGGTCGGGCACTGTCGGCGGATATGCAGCTGCTGATGACGCCGATGTACCTGGAGAACGACGCGACGCCGCAGGTCGTCCAGCACGTCTTCCACTGCTGATGACGTCGATGTACCTGGAGAACGGGTGACGCTCGCGCAGGTCGGCGCCGGGGTCTCGACCACCAAGGCCGGACGCGTGCGTGGTGGCCCCGCAAATACGCCGACGAATTCCAATCAGGACAACCCAAGGCGTCAGTTGGGCGGAGGGGCGTCAGGCGCATCCGCAGAACCACCACTCGCATCGTTACTGTCAGGCGGCTTGGAGCCAGGGCGGCGGCCGACCTTGTGCGGTGGTTGTTCTGTTTCCGGGTGGGTGGAGGTGGTAGGTGTAGCGGCCGTCCGGTCCCCGGCTGATATCGATCTGGTCGGGGTTGGTGGCTTTGAACCTGTTGTGCCATCCACAGCACAGAGCGAGTTGGTCGATGTCAGTGGCCGAGCCGAGGGCCCAACCGCGAACATGATCGACCTCGGCCAGGATGCCGGGGACTTCGCAGCCTTCGACGGCGCAGGTGGGATACAGAGTCTCCAAAACGCGCCGTTGCGCGGGGCTGGCGAACCGTTCAGTCCGCCCGAGGTAGAGCGGAATGTTCCCGCGCCCGAGCAGCAGAGGTGACACCCCGGCCGCCAGAGCGATGCGTCGGGCCTGCTCGGCAGGGATTGGTGTTCCGTCGGTCAGCCTGGCGGGGGCGGTGCCGCCGGTCAGGGTGTCCAGGTCGCAGATGACCGTGATCTTGGTGGCCTTGTGCCCACCCGACAGCACGCTGCTCAACGCTGCGGCGGTGCGTTCGGGCAGATCGCGTCGGTCGTCGGTGCCTGCGGGTTTGGCGAGCGGGCTGAGGGTGCCGTCCCAGATGGCGGCGTCTTCGGCATTAAGCCAGCCTCGGATGTAGCGGCCGCCGTCCAGGGAGCGGGTGGAGTCGATCCAGGAGTGCTCATAGTCGCGGCGGGCGTCCTGCGGGGGCGGGTCGGTGCCGTCGCGTTCGGCGATGACGTCGCGGATGCGGCGGCCGAACGAGGCGACCTTTCCCGCCGAGCACCCCTGCTCGACCAGACCCAGCAGGATGTCCTGCGCGGCGGCACAGTCAGCATCGTCCAGGCGTGCGGCGGCGTCGGCGATGGTGGCGGCGTACCCGGTGGACAGCTCCCCGGCGGCCCAGCGTTCCGCCACTTCGGGGAGGCGGTGCCGCTGCCGGGCCAGGGTGAGGCGTTCCTTGGCGCGGTTCTCGCGCATGCCCAGCCGGGACCGCAGCCAGGCCCGGGTGGAGGGGTACCCCCAGCGTTGCACTTCCCGGCCCCGGTCCACCACCTCGACCAGCCCGGCCAGGGCCGCCTCCTGCATGTCACCCGCCGCAGCGAGGGTCTCGGCGAGTTCCATGCAGGCCGCTGCGGACTCGGGCGGGGGCCGGCGGGCGAGTTCGGCCGCGATACCTGCGACGGCGTCCACCAATTCCATGGTGGACGCCTCAGCAAGGTCGATCCCGGCCGCTTCCATGACCCCCATTTTACTCGACCGGACCCATCATTGCATCGAATACCGGTTCGAATCCTTGCCGTTTTCTTGCCGCACACCGAAAGTGCAGCAAATGCTTTCAGAAATGGCATTTCGGAAAATTCCGGCATCGCTTCCGATGGACGGCTGCCACACCAGGCGCTGCAATGCCGCAGGACGTGCAGCCAAGGGGTGAAGTCGGTGGACGGGAAGCGGATGGCGCGAAACCGGAGGGGGCGGGCCGGCGAGGGGCGTGGTCGGTCCGCTTTGCGACGGGATGACGACGGGATGATTGGTGCCCGAGGCAGGGGACGCCTTCTTCGATGAGGGCTCCAGACGATCTCGGGACGCTTGGAGAAGCATCGGAGCGAATCCAGCACCCGACGCGGCCTGGATGACGACCGCGCCTGTGCGACGGGTGTAGAGGCCGGCCGACCGCGCATGAGCCGGGCGAGCGCCGCCGTCCTGGTCTGTGTGGTGGGCGTGGAGGCCGGTCGAGCATGAGTGAGGGAAGGGAATGGCGCTGTCCCGGTCTGTGCGGCGAGTGTGGAGGTCGGTCGAGTGTGGATGAGGCGGGCGAGCGGCACCGTTCCGGTCTGTCTGCGTTCTGGGCAGCGTGAACCTGCGCTGTGGCGATAGCCGTCCGGAGCGGAGCGGCTCTACCGCTCCATGCCGCGCCGCCGCGTGCGGGGAGCCCAGAGTGCGAGGCGGGGCATTTTTGCATCGGGATTTGGTATATCCGGGGGCTCGTCGGTTGGGGAGGCGTCGGGCCCGGGTAGTTGTGCCCGCGCACGCGCTCCGGATCGGCGAGGCTAGGTGGTGGCATGTCATCGGTGACGCAGGCGACGGCTCATGACGGAGATCGTCCTCGCGGGCTGATGGCGCCGCTGCTGCCTCAAGGTGAGCCCGTTGAGGGGCTGCTGCGGAAGGCGCAGTTCTTTGTGCCCGGGACGCCGTCCGATGACTACCGCATGCTCAACCGGGACGGCGGGCGCGGGGCCGAGGAGTTCTATCGGGAGCGGTGGCGGCACGACAAGGAAGTGCGGTCCACGCACGGGGTGAACTGCACGGGGTCGTGTTCGTGGAAGGTGTACGTCAAGGACGGCATCATCACGTGGGAGACCCAGCAGACCGACTATCCGTCGGTGGGGCCCGAATCGCCGGAGTACGAGCCGCGCGGTTGCCCGCGCGGGGCGGCCTTCTCCTGGTACACCTATTCGCCGTCGCGGGTGCGGTATCCGTATGTGCGGAGTCCGCTGCTGACGCTGTGGCGGGAGGCGCGGCGGCGGCACGGGGATCCGGTGGCCGCCTGGGCGGAGATCACCGGCGACCCGGAGGCGATGGCCGCGTACAAGAGCGCGCGGGGGAAGGGCGGGTTCGTCCGGTCGTCGTGGCCGGAGGTCACCGAGCTGATCGCCGCCGCGCATGTGCATACCGTCAAGGAGTACGGGCCTGATCGGGTGGTCGGATTCACCCCGATTCCCGCCATGTCGATGGTGTCGTATGCGGCGGGCACCCGGTTTCTTTCGATGATCGGCGGGACGATCCTGTCGTTCTACGACTGGTACGCCGACCTGCCGATCGCGTCGCCGCAGGTATACGGCGACCAGACCGATGTGCCCGAGTCCGGCGACTGGTGGAACTCCTCTTACCTGGTCATCTGGGGCACTAATTTGCCCATTACTCGTACTCCGGACGCGCACTTCATGACCGAGGCCCGGTATCGGGGGCAGAAGGTCGTCGTTGTCTCTCCGGACTTCTCCGACCATACGAAGTTCGCGGACGACTGGCTCGCGGCGGCGCCCGGTACGGATGGCGCGCTGGCCATGGCGATGGGCCATGTAGTGCTCACCGAGTTCTTCCGCGACCGGCGAGTGCCGTACTTCGACGAGTACGTCAAGAGCTACACCGATCTGCCGTTCCTCGTGACGCTGGAAGAGCACGGGGAGGCGATGCGGCCGGGGCGGTTTCTCACCGCGGCCGAGCTGGGGGACGACAGGGAGGGGGCGGCGCACAAGCCGGTGCTGTTCGACGCCCGTAAGGGCGAGCCGGTGGCGCCCAATGGGTCGCTCGGATTCCGCTACACCGAGTCCGGGCAGGGGAAGTGGAACCTGGAGCTGGGCGACATCGATCCGCTGCTGACCCTTTACGGGCGGCACACCGATGCGGCGGCGGTCGACCTGCCGCGGTTCGACATCGGCGAGACCGAGGGCGGGGCGGTCGTCCGGCGGGGCGTGCCGGTGATGCGGGTCGGCGGACGGCTCGTCACGACGGTGTTCGACCTGCTCATGGCCCAGTACGCGGTGCCGCGCGACGGGCTGCCCGGCGAGTGGCCGTCCGGGTACGACGACGCCGCGCACCCGAACACGCCCGCGTGGCAGGAGGAGATCACGTCCGTCCCGGCGGCGGCCGCGGTCAGGGTGGCACGGGAGTTCGCCCGCAACGCCGAACTGTCGCGCGGCCGGTCGATGATCTGCATGGGCGGCGGGACGAACCACTGGTACCACTCCGACCAGATCTACCGGGCGTTCTTCACGCTGACGATGCTGTGCGGCTGCCAGGGCGTGAACGGCGGCGGCTGGGCGCACTACGTCGGCCAGGAGAAGGTGCGTCCGCTGACCGGCTGGCAGCAGACGGCGTTCGCGCTGGACTGGCAGCGCCCCACCCGGCACATGACAGGCACCTCGTTCTTCTACCTGCACACCGACCAGTGGCGGTACGAGACGTTCGGGCCCGGCGAGATGGTCGGGCCGCTCGGCCGCGGCCTGTTCCAGGGGCGGATGTTCGCCGACTGCCTGGCGCAGGCGTCCCGGCTCGGCTGGACGCCGTCCCATCCGGGCTTCGACCGCAACCCGCTCGACCTCGCCGACGAGGCCGAGCGCGCGGGACGTCCCGTCGCCGACCACATCGTGGACGAGTTGAAGTCCGGCCGCCTCGGGTTCGCCGGCGAGGACCCGGACGCGCCGCAGAACTGGCCGCGGGTCATGACGATCTGGCGGGCCAACGTCCTCGGCTCCTCGGGCAAGGGCATGGAGTACTTCATGCGGCACCTGCTCGGGACCGACGACGCCGTCCGGGCCGAGGAGTCGCCGCCGGACCTGCGTCCGGCCGAGGTGGCCTGGCGGGACGAGGCGCCGCGCGGCAAGCTCGACCTGCTCACCACCATCGACTTCCGGATGACGAGTTCGTGCACCTACGCCGACATCGTCCTGCCTGCGGCGACCTGGTACGAGAAGCACGACCTGTCCAGCACGGACATGCACCCGTTCGTGCACTCGTTCAACCCGGCGATCGCGCCGCCGTGGGAGTCGCGCACCGACTTCGACGCGTTCCGGCTCATCGCCGAGGACTTCTCCAAGCTCGCCCGCGAGCACCTCGGCACCCGCACCGACGTGCTCCCGGTGCCGCTGATGCACGACAGCCCGGACGAGACGGCCCAGCCGGGCGGCCGGGTCCTCGACTGGAAGGCGGGGGAGTGCGCGCCGGTCCCCGGCGTGACGATGCCGAAGCTCGTCACCATCGAGCGCGACTACACGGCGGTCGCGGCGAAGATGGCCGCGCTCGGCCCGCTGGTCGACAAGGGGACGTCCACCAAGGGCGTCTCGTGGGTCCCGACCGAGGCGGTCGACTACCTGCGCCAGGCCAACGGGGTCGTGCGCGGAGGCGTCGCCGACGGCCGGCCGTCCCTCTCGCTGGACGTGCACGTGGCCGAGGCGATCCTGGCGCTGTCGGGCACCACGAACGGCCGCATCTCCGTGCTCGGCTGGAAGAACCTGGAGAAGAGGACCGGCGTCGAGCTCGCCGACCTCGGCGAGGAGCGCGCCGGGGAGCACATCTCGTTCGGTGACACCGTGGCGCAACCGCGTGCCGTCATCGCGAGCCCGGAATGGTCCGGCATCGAATCGGGCGGACGGAGATACTCCCCGTTCACCGTCAACGTCGAGCGCAAGAAACCCTGGCACACGCTCACCGGGCGGATGCACTTCTTCCTCGACCACGACTGGATGCACGAGTACGGCGAGGCGCTGCCGACCTACCGTCCGCCGCTGAACTACGTCCGGCACCACTCCGGTGAACTGGGCCTGCGGGAGGAGGGCCGGCCGGAGGTCACCGTCCGGTACCTCACCCCGCACTCGAAGTGGTCGATCCACTCGGAGTACCAGGACAACCTGCACATGCTCCGGCTGTTCCGCGGCGGCCCGGTGATCTGGATGAGCCCGGTCGACGCCGCGAAGATCGACGTCCGCGACAACGACTGGATCGAGGCGTACAACCGCAACGGGGTGGTGGCCTGCCGGGCGGTGGTCACGCACCGGATGCCGCGCGGCACGGTCTTCATGTACCACGCGATGGACCGGCACCTGATGACGCCGAAGTCGGAGCTGTCCGGCTGGCACGGCGGCTCCGACAACTCGCTGACCCGCCTGGTGATCAAGCCGACGCACCTGATCGGCGGCTACGGCCAGTTCAGCTACGGGTTCAACTACTACGGCCCGACCGGCAGCCAGCGGGACGAGGTCGGCGTGATCCGCAGGCGCTCCCAGGAGGTGCAGTTCTGATGCGGCCGATGGCGCAGGTGGCGATGGTGATGAACCTCGACAAGTGCATCGGCTGCCATACCTGCTCGGTCACCTGCAAGCAGACCTGGACCAACCGTCCAGGCACCGAGTACGTGTACTTCAACAATGTCGAGACCAAGCCCGGCCTCGGCTACCCGCGCCGCTACGAGGACCAGGAGCGGTGGAAGGGCGGCTGGACGCTCGACCGCAAGGGCCGCCTCCAGCTCAAGGCCGGCGGCCGGCTGAGCAGGCTGCTCGCGATCTTCTACAACCCGGACCTGCCGTCCATCGACGACTACGGCGACCCGTGGACCTACGACTACCAGACGGTGATCCACGCCCCGCTCGGCACGACGAACCCGAGCGCGCACTCCATCTCGGCGCTCACCGGCCGCGACATGAACCTGAAGTGGGGCAGCAACTGGGACGACGACCTCGCGGGCGCGCCCGAGCACGCCGTCGACGACCCCGACCTCGCCGGGATCGAGGACCGGGTCAAGATGGAGTTCGAGCAGGTGTTCATGTTCTACCTGCCGCGCATCTGCGAGCACTGCCTCAACCCGTCGTGCGTCGCGTCGTGCCCGTCCGGCGCGATGTACAAGCGGTCGGAGGACGGCATCGTCCTCGTCGACCAGGACCGCTGCCGGGGCTGGCGGTTCTGCGTGTCCGGCTGCCCGTACAAGAAGGTGTACTTCAACCACCGCACCGGCAAGGCGGAGAAGTGCACGCTCTGCTTCCCGCGCATCGAGGCCGGGCAGCCGACCATCTGCTCCGAGACGTGCGTCGGCCGGCTCCGCTACCTGGGCCTGTTCCTCTACGACGCCGACAAGGTGACCGAGGCCGCCGCGACGCCCGACGAGCAGGACCTGTACGAGGCGCAGCTGTCGGTGTTCCTCGATCCCTTCGACCCGGACGTGCAGCGGGAGGCGGCGGAGGCCGGCATCCCCGCCGACTGGATCGAGGCCGCCCAGCGCTCCCCGGTCTACTCGCTGGCCGTCCGGCACCGGGTGGCGCTGCCGCTGCATCCGGAGTACCGGACGCTGCCGATGGTCTGGTACATCCCGCCGCTGTCCCCGGTCGCGGACGTCGCGCACTCCGCCGGATACGACGCCGGGGACCCCGACCGGGTGTTCGCCACGATCGACGAGCTGCGCATCCCGATCGAGTACCTCGCGAACCTGTTCACGGCGGGGAAGACCTCGACCGTCCGGGACGTCCTGCGCAGGCTCGCCGCCGTCCGCGCCGTCCAGCGCGCCGGGCAGCTCGGCCTCGACCTCGACGAGGACCTGCCCGCGTCGGTCGGCTCCACCCCGGAGGAGCTGGACGACCTGTACCGGCTGCTCGCCATCGCCAAGTACGAGGAGCGCTACGTCATCCCGAAGGCGCACGCCGAGGACGCCGGACGGCTCATGGCCCAGCACGAGCAGCTGTTCTGCAGCCTCGACACCGACGGCGGCCCCGGCATGGGCGGCAGCGGGCCGCCGAGCGTGAAGGACTTCCATCCGGGCGAGGTCCGCGGCGGCGCCGGCACGTTCCGCGGCGACGACGGCAGGACGCACTTCAACCTGCTCGGCTGGGACGGCCGCGGCGACGCGCCCCACCTCTTCCCCGAGGGCGACGCGACATGACCGCCCCTTACAAGCTCGCGTCGGTGCTGCTGCAATACCCGACGGCGGCGCTGTTCGAGGGGCTCGACCAGCTCGACGCCGCCGCGTCCGACACCGCGCCGAAGGCGTCCCGGGAGGCGTTCGAGCGGTTCCTCGGCTGGCTGCGCGCCACCCCGTCCGGCGAGGTCGCCCAGCACTACGTCGAGACGTTCGACCTGCGGCGCCGCTGCGCGCTGTACCTCACCTACTACCGGTACGGCGACACCCGCAAGCGCGGCATGGCGATGCTCGCGTTCAAGACCGCCTACCGGGTCGCGGGGTTCCAGCCGTCCGACGAGGACCTGCCCGACTACCTGCCGCTCGTCCTCGACTTCGCGGCGCTCACCCCCGCCGGCGAGAAGCTGCTGCGGCGGCACCGCGCCGACCTGGAACTGCTGCGCAAGGCGCTGCGCGGGGCGGGCACCCCCTACGCCGACCTGGTCGAGGCGGTGTGCGCGGGACTGCCGCGGCTGACCCGCCGCGACCTCGCGCTGGTCCGCCACGCATGGGAGAAGGGACCCCCGGACGAGGAGGTGGGCCTCGAACCGTTCGCCCCACCGGAGTACCTGGACGGAACCGGGGCGGGAGGACGCCGATGACGAACTGGGACCTGTGGTGGTGGATCATCCTGCCCTACGCCGCGCTGATCGTGTTCGTGGTCGGGCACATCTGGCGCTGGCGCTACGACCAGTTCGGCTGGACGAGCCGCTCCACCCAGCTGCAGGAGCGCCGGCTCCTCAAATGGGGCGCGCCGCTGTTCCACTACGCCACGTTCGCCGCCATCGCCGGGCACGTCATCGGCATCCTCATCCCGAAGTCGGTCACCGAGTGGATGGGCATCCCGGAACGCGCCTACACCCTGTTCTCCGGCATCGCCGGGTCGGTCGCGGCGATCGGCGTCCTCATCGGCGCCGGCATCCTGATCTTCCGCCGGATGGGCGTGCCGCGGGTGCGCGCCACCACCAGCGCGGTCGACTACCTGGCGCTGATCCTGCTCGGCATCATCAGCGTGCTCGGCATCTACCTGACCCTCGGGGTCCAGCAGTTCGGCAACGGCTACGACTACCGCCACACCGTGTCCCCGTGGTTCCGCAGCCTGTTCGCCGGCAGCCCCGACTACCGAGCGATCGCCGCCGCGCCGGTGATGTACCAGGTGCACGCGACCGCCGCCTGGGCGATCCTCGCGGTGTGGCCGTTCAGCCGGCTCGTCCACGCGTGGAGCTACCCGCTCTGGTACCTGTGGCGCCCCTACGTCGTCTACCGGAACCGCCGCGCCGCCCCGCCCCCCGAACCGGGAACCGGCGGACGAAAGTGGCGCAAGATCGGCGTACCGTACTGATGTGACCACCCTCCCAGGGCGTGCCGCCGCGATGAAGCAGGCCGTCGCGACCCTCAACCCCGGCTACTTCGCCCTGGTGATGGGCACGTGCATCGTGTCGATCGGCGTCCACACCAACGGGCTGACCCTGCTGTCGGACGTGATGATGTGGGTGGCCGTCGTCTGCTACGCCGTCCTCGTCGTGGCGACCGTGTGGCGCGCGGTCGCCTTCCCCGCCGAACTGCGGGCCGACTTCACCGACCCGCGCCGCGGCTTCGGGTTCTTCACCTTCGTCGCCGGCACCGACGTGCTCGGCACCCGGATCGCCGGGACGGGCCAGTACGGCGTCGCGCTCGGGCTGCTCGTCGTCGGCGTTCTCGGCTGGTTCGTCCTCGGCTATGTCGTGCCGTGGACGGCGGTGATCGGTCACAAGGACCGTCCCGTCGTGGCCGGGGCGAACGGCACCTGGTTCATCTGGGTCGTCGCCAGCCAGTCCGTCGCGGTGCTCGCCGCCGTCCTGGAAACGGCGGGCGACACGGGCCGCCGCGAGCTGGCGCTGCTCGCCGTCTGCTCCTGGTCGGTCGGCGCGATCCTGTACGCCGCGGCCGGGATCTTCGTCGCCGCCCGGCTGCTGATCTATCCGCTGCGCCCGGTGGACCTGACGCCGCCCTACTGGGTCGCCATGGGCGCCACCGCCATCACCGTGGTGGCCGGCGCCCGCATCGTGGAGATGGCCGACGCGCCGATGGTGAACGCCACCCGCGGGCTCATCGCCGGCACGTCCGTCGTGTTCTGGGCGTTCGGCAGCTGGCTGATCCTTCCGCTGGTCGCCGCCGGCTGGTGGCGGCACGTCAAGCACCGCGTACCGCTGCGCTACGAGGCGACCCTGTGGAGCGTCGTCTTCCCCCTCGGCATGTACGGCGTCGCCGGCCAGTACCTCGGCGTCGCCGACCGGCTCCCCCTGGTGGAGGGCATCGGCAGGTACGAGACCTACGTGGCCCTGGCCGTCTGGGCGCTCACCTTCGTCGCGATGCTCGTCCACCTGGCGCGGACGCTGGTATGGCCCCGGCATCAACCGATCGGCTGATGCCGGGTCGAGCGGCTCGGGCGATGTGCGCGGGAGCGGGCGCCGCGATGCTCGAAGCATGCCCATCATCGAAGTCAACGGCCTGCGGAAGGTCTACGGCGGCCGTCCGGCCGTGGACGACGTCACGTTCGCCGTCGAGGACGGGGAGATCTTCGGGATCCTCGGCTCCAACGGGGCGGGGAAGACGACGACCGTCGAGTGCCTGGAGGGTCTGCGCCGGCCCGACGGGGGAGCGGTGCGCGTCGCCGGCCTCGACCCGCGCACCGACCGCGCCGCACTCACCGGGATCCTCGGCGTGCAGCTCCAGGAGAGCGAACTCCAGGAGAAGCTGACCGTCCGGGAGGCGCTGGAGCTCTACGGCGCCCTCTACCCGGACCCCGCCGACTGGCGCGAGCTCGCCGAACGCCTCGGGATCACCGCGAAGCTCGCCACCCGCTTCGGGAAGCTGTCCGGCGGTCAGAAGCAGCGCCTGTTCATCGCCCTCGCGCTGATCGGCCGCCCCCGGATCGTCGTCCTGGACGAGCTGACCACCGGCCTCGATCCGCGCGCCCGCCGCGACACCTGGACGCTGATCGAGGACGTCCGCGACTCCGGCGTCACCGTCGTGCTCGTCACCCACTTCATGGAGGAGGCGCAGCGGCTCTGCGACCGGATCGCGGTGTTCAAACGGGGCCGCATCGCCGCGCTCGACACCCCCGCCGGGCTGATCCGGCGCAGCGCCGGCGGCACCGTGCTCTCGTTCACCCCGTCCCGGCCGCTCGACGAGAACGACCTGGCCGACCTGCCCGGGGCCGCGACCATCGAGCGGCGCGACGGCCGCCTCACCGTCCACGGCACCGACGCGACCGTCAACGCGGTCATCACGCTGCTGGCCCGCCGCCGGATCACCGCCGACCGGCTGCGCGTCACCGACGCCACGCTCGACGACGCCTTCCTGGAACTCACCGAAGATGTGGAGAACTGACGTGTCCGCGTCGACCGCCGTCCTCAGGGCGGAATACCGGCTCTTCTCCCGCGAGCCGTTCACGCTGTTCTGGATCGTCGCCTTCCCGACCATCCTGCTGACGATCCTCGGCCTGATCCCCTCGTTCCGGGACCCCGACCCCGGCCTCGGCGGGCAGCGGATCATCGACCTGTACGTACCGGTCAACGTGCTGCTCGCCATGATCATGGCGGGGATCCAGGCGCTGCCGCCCGTCCTGTCCGGCTACCGGGAGCGCGGCATCCTGCGCCGCATGTCGACCACGCCCGTGCGGCCCGCGTCGCTGCTGGCGGCGCAGATCGTCCTGCACTTCGCCGCCGCCCTCGGGTCGGCGCTGCTGGTCATCGCCGTCGGCCGGCTCGCCTTCGACGTGGCGCTGCCCGGCCAGGTGCCCGGATACCTGCTGGCACTGCTGCTCGCCGCCCTCGGCGCGCTCGCGCTGGGCGCCGCGGTCACCGCCGTCACGCCCACCGTCCGGGCCACCACGGTGGTCGGCTCGATCGTCTTCTTCCCGTCGATGTTCCTGGCGGGCGTGTGGGTGCCGGTGCAGGCCATGCCGGACGTGCTGCGCCGCGTCGTGGAGTACTTCCCGTTCGGCGCCGCGTCCCAGGCCCTCGGCCAGGCGGCCGGCGGATCCTGGCCGGACTGGACGCACCTCGGCGTCACCGCCGCGTGGGCCGCCGTGCTGATCGCCGCCGCCGTCCGCTGGTTCCGCTGGCAGTAGGGCTCCGCTGCGAATAGGACAATGGGAAGCGATGGCGACGATCCAGGAGCAATGGGAGCGGTTCTACCGCTGGGGGCCGTTCGCCCTGCTCACCCTCGCGACCCTGCTGGCGCTGCTCATCCGGACGGAGGTCATGTCGGCGGGAGAGGAGCGGGCGGCCGTGCCCCTGCTGCTCACGACGCTGGCCGTCCAGATCCTCCACACCTGCGGGAGGATTCCGGGGCAGATCTACTTCTGGACCCGGACGGTCCTCGCGTTCGTCCTGTCCTGGCTGAACCCGTTCTTCTGCGTCTACGCCGTGCTCGGGTACTTCGACGGCCGGCACTACCTGACCCGCCGCTGGGCGATGACCGGGGCGCTCATCACGGCGGTGACCATGGCGGGCGCCCAGGCGGGCGGCTTCCCGCCGCGGAACCTGATCATGGCGGGCCTCTTCGCCGGCCTCCTCGTCCTGAACACCGTGCTGATCCTCATCTTCGGCAGCCTCGCCGACCGGGAGGCCGAGCGGACCCGCGTCCAGACCGAGACCATCGCCGAACTCGAACGGACCAACACCCGCCTGGAGCAGGCCCTCGCCGAGAACGCGGGCCTGCAGGCGCAGCTCCTCGTCCAGGCGCGCGAGGCCGGGGTCAGCGACGAGCGGCGCCGGCTGGCCGCCGAGATCCACGACACGATCGCCCAGGGCCTGACCGGCATCATCACCCAGCTGCAGGCCGCCGAGGACAGCGAGCACGTCCGCCGCGCCACCGACCTCGCGCGCGAGAGCCTGCGCGAGGCCCGTCGCTCCGTGCGGGCCCTCGCCCCCACCCATCTGGAGGACGACACGCTGCCCGAGGCGCTCAAGAAGATCACCGGCGACGGCGTCGACCTCACCGTCACCGGAACGGTGGAACCCCTGCACGGCGAACTGGAGGCGACCCTCCTGCGCATCGCCCAGGAGGCGCTCGCCAACGCCGCCCGCCACGCGCACGCCGACCGCATCGGCGTGACCCTCTCCTACATGGACGACGAGGTGACCCTCGACATCCGCGACGACGGCCGCGGCTTCACCGGCCCGTCCTCCGGCTTCGGCCTGACCGCCATGCGCGAACGCGCCGAACGCGTCGCCGGTTCGCTGGAGGTCGAGTCCGAGCCGGGCCGGGGAACGGCGGTGTCCGCCCGCGTACCGTTGATCCGCCATGCCTGAGAACACCGCTGACATCACCGTGCTGATCGTCGACGACCATCCCGTCGTCCGGGACGGCCTGCGCGGCATGTTCGCCGCGACCACCGGTTTCCAGGTCGTAGGCGAGGCCGCCGACGGCCGCGAGGCCGTCGCGCTCGCCGCCGACCTGCGCCCGGACGTCGTCCTCATGGACCTGCGGATGCCCGGCGGAGGCGGCGTGGAGGCCATCACCGAACTGACGCGCCGCGGGCTTGCGTGCAAGGTGCTCGTCCTCACCACCTACGACACCGACACCGACACGATCCCGGCGATCGAGGCCGGCGCCACCGGCTACCTCCTCAAGGACGCGCCGCGCGACGACCTCTTCGAGGCGGTCCGCGCCGCGGCCGAGGGCCGGACCGTCCTGTCCCCGGCCATCGCGTCCCGCCTGGTCTCCCGCGTCCGCGAACCGCGCGGCATCGCCCTGAGCACCCGCGAACTGGAGGTCCTGCGCCTGGTGGCCCGCGGCACCGCCAACCGCGAGATCGCCGCCGAACTCTTCATCAGCGAGGCCACGGTCAAGACCCACCTGACCCACATCTACGCGAAACTGGACGTCAGAGACCGAGCCGCAGCAGTGGCCACCGCCTACAACCGCCGAATCCTCCCCTGACCCACCGCCCACACGCGGCGTCCGCCAAGGTTCACCAGATGCGTTGACCTGCGGCGTGTTGTTGTTATGAGCGCCCCCAAAACAACAACACGCCGCAGATCAACGAGCGTCTCCGTTCGTCCGGCCCGCCGACTGACGGCCGACAGTTCAGGCCGGCAGTTCAAACCGGCAGCGCCTGTCGCTCTAGGGCGTGGGGGTTATGGCCGTGATGGCGGTGAGGGTGAAGTCGGTGACGGCGGTGGGGGCCTTGCCGTTGTCGATGGCGCGGATCGCGGTGTCCACCAGGGACTGCACTGCGGATTGCAGTAGGTCCGGGTGGGGGGCGTCCAGCTCCTGGACGGCCTCGGCCAGGAGAGCCTCCAACTCGCCGTGCATGGCCATGACGCGTTGCAGTGCTTCCGGGGACAGGGATGCTCGGGCCAGGCCGACGCGCCAGCGGTGGTCTCCGCTCGCGCCTTCGGCGATGTTGGCGCGGGCGTAGGCGAGGACGCGCTCCCGGGGGGTGTGCGCCGCGTCGACCTCGCGGCGGACGGCGGCGACCCAGCGCGGGAAGTCGCGTGCCACGACGGCCTCGATCAGCTCGTCCACGCTGTCGACGTACTTGTAGACGCTGGAGCGGGCGATGCCCACGCGGCGCGCCACGGCGCCGACGGTCAGGCCGGCGCCCTCGCGGAGGATCTCCTCGGCCGCGTCGACCAGCGCCGCCTCCATCCGGCTGCGGTGCTCCCGGACGGTCGGCGCGTTGATCTTCGGCACGCCGTTCCTCCCGCTTCCCCGACCCCCGGACGACCCCTCGCGGGGGCACCGATATGGTAGCCCGCAGTTATGGCGACACCCTGTTCCTAAAACTGAAGGTTCCCCATGTCAGCTCTGCTGCGGGCGATGCTCGCCTCGAAACGCTCGGCGGCCCTCACGGTCGTCTTCTGGATCGTCCTGACCGGCGTCCTGGCCGGGGTGGCGCCCGACCTGAAGTCCGTGGAGGACAACTCGTCGGCCAACAGCGCCCCGGCGGCGAGCGACTCGTCGGTGGCGCAGCGGGAGCTGGAGCGCGCGTTCCCAGGGAGCGATGCGCTGCCGGCCGTCGTGGTGGTGAGGTCCGAGGACGGGCCGGCCGCCGCCGCGGCCGTGACCCGCGCCGCCCGTGCGGCGGGCCGGGGGCTCGGCGTGCCGGTGTCCCCGGTGTGCGGTCGGGACGGGACGAGGCCCGGCACCGACTGCGTCCCCGGCGGGGACGGTCTGACCTCGGCGGACGGCAAGACGCGGGTCGTGATCGTCCCCGTCACCGGCGACCCGACCGGTGACGCCTTCGAGGACGCCGTCGCCGATCTCCGGACGGCCGTCAAGGACGCCGCTCCGGCGGCGACCGTCGCGGTCACGGGCCCTGCCGGGATCATCGTCGACACCGTCGAGGTCTTCTCCAGCGGCGACAAGGTGCTGCTGCTCGGCACCGTGCTGCTGGTCCTGGTGATCCTGCTGGTCGTGTACCGGTCGCCGCTGCTGGCGCTGGTGCCCCTGCTCGCGGTGGGCGTGGCCATGCGCGTCACCGAGTCGGTCGGCGCGGTCCTCGCCGACGCGGGCGCCATCACGATCAGCCGGCAGACCGCCTCGATCATGACCGTGCTGCTGTTCGGGGTCGGCACCGACTACGCGCTGATCATCACCAGCCGGTACCGCGAGGCGCTCGTGGACGCCGCCGACCGCTTCGCGGCGATGCGCGAGGCGCTGCGCGGGACGGCCGAGTCGGTGCTCGCCAGCGCGTCCACGATCGTGCTGGCCATGTTCGCGCTGCTGGCCTGCGCGTCCCCGGCGCTGCGCGGGTTCGGGCCGTACCTCGCGCTCGGCGTCGCGGTGATGGCGGTGGTCGCGTTCACCTTCATCCCGGCCGCCGTCCTGCTGTGCGGCCGGGCGGTGTTCTGGCCGTTCTCGGAGGCGGCGATGGCCCGGCGCGCGACGGGCGGCGCGCTGTGGCGGCGCGCCGCCGACCTTGTCGTGGCCGCCCCGCGCCGCGTCCTCGCGGGGACCCTCGTCCTGCTGGCGGTGCTCTGCCTCGGCATGACCGGGTACAAGGAGAGCTTCGACTTCGTCAGCGGGTTCCGGGTCGGCACCGACTCGGCCGCCGGGCAGACCATGATCGACCGGGATCTGGGGCCGGGGGAGATCGCGCCGTCCACCCTCCTCGTGCGGGGCCGGAACCTCGCGCCCGAGCAGGTGGAGGCCGTCCGGGCCACGGTCGCGCCGCAGGTCGCGCGGACGGCGTTCGATCCGCGCCGCGACATGGCCGCCGGTGCCGCGCGGATCACCGTCGTCCTCAAGGACAACCCCTACTCGTCCGCCGCGATGGACGCCGTCGGGCCGCTGCGCTCCGCGGCCGCCGCGGCGGCGCGGGACGCCGGGATCGAGGACGCGCGCGTGCTCGTCGCCGGGCCCACCGCCGAGACCGCCGACACCAAGTCGGCGCTCGACCGGGACATGCTCGTCCTCGTCCCGCTGGTCCTGCTGATCGTCGGGCTCGTGCTGGGTCGGCTGCTGAGGTCGGCGCTGGCACCGGTCTACCTGCTCGCCACCCTGCTCCTGTCGTTCCTGGCGACGCTCGGCCTGACGGTCGCGATCACCGTCTGGCTCGGGGGAGACGCGGGCATCGGCAACCGGGTCACCGCCTACGTGTTCATCTTCCTTGTGTCGCTGGGCGTCGACTACAACATCTTCATCATGAGCCGGTACCGGCAGGAGTCCGAGCGCCGGGCCCCCGTGGAGGCGCTGCGCGCCGCGATCACCCGGACGGGCGGCGTGGTGTCCTCGGCCGGGCTGATCCTCGCCGGGACGTTCGCGGTCCTGATGACGCAGCCGATCCGGGAGCTGTACCAGTTCGGCATGGCGATGGCGATCGGGATCCTGCTCGACACGTTCGTCGTCCGCCCGCTGCTGGTCCCGGCGATCGTGCGGCTCCTCGGCGACCGCGCTCTGTGGCCGCGCCGCCCGGCACCGGCGGCGGTCGAGGCGGCGGAGCCCGTCCGCGGCTAGTCGGGCGGGCGGATCAGCCCCCGGCGGGTCGCGGCGGCGACGGCGGCGGTGCGGGAGTCGACGCCGAGCTTGGCGTAGATGTGCACCAGATGCGTCTTGATCGTCGTCTCGCTCAGGAACAGCCGGCGGCTGATCCGCCGGTTCGACAGGCCCTCGGCGACCAGGCCGAGGACGTCCAGCTCGCGCGGGGTCAGCGCGGCGGCCGGGGTCCGCATGCGGCCGAGGAGGCGGGACGCCACGCTCGGCGCGAGCGCGCTGTCCCCGGCGGCGGCCGACCGGATCGCGGCGAACAGCCGGTCCGGCGGCGCGTCCTTGAGCAGGTAGCCGGTGGCGCCCGCCTCGACGGCGGCGAGGATGTCGGAGTCGGTGTCGAAGGTGGTCAGCACGAGGACGCGCGGGGCGTCCGGGGCGGCGGTGATCTGCCGGGTCGCCTCGCTGCCGTGGATGCCCGCGCCGAGCCGCAGGTCCATCAGGACCACGGCCGGTTTCAGGCGGCGGGCCGCCTCGACGCCCTCCTCGCCCGTCGCCGCCTCGCCGACCAGTTCGAAGCCGGGCTGGTCGGCCAGCATGGCGCGGATGCCGGACCGGACGACCGGGTGGTCGTCGACGAGCAGGATCCGGATCGGGGTCATCGCCCGTCCCCGGGCACCGGGAGGGCCGCCACGACGGCCGTGCCCTCGTCCTCGGCGGACTCGACGGTGAGCGTCCCGCCGAGCGCGCGGGCCCGCTCCCGCATCGCGCGCAGCCCGTAGCCGGTCGCCGGCGCCGCCGGGTCGAAGCCGCGGCCGTCGTCGTAGACGTCCAGGACCACCGTGTCGTCGAGATAGGTCAGCGTGACGCCGACGTTGGCGGCGCCGGAGTGCTGCGCGGCGTTACCGAGCGCGCCCTGCGCGATGCGGACGAGCGCCACCTCGTGGTCGGTGGGCAGCGGCAGCGGCGTGCCCGACGCCTCGAACCTGATCCGGGACGTGGAGCGGGCCGCCGCCGACTCGGTGATCCGGCGGAGCGCGTCGGTGAGCGAGGACCGCTCCAGGACGGGCGGCGCCAGTTCCCGCACGAAGTTGCGCGCCTCCTCCAGGTTCTCCGCCGCCGCCTGCTCGGCCTCCGCCAGCCGTCCCCGGACGGCGTCCCGGTCGGCGTCGAGGTCGCGCCGCGCGGCGCGGAGCAGCAGGATGATGCTCGACATGCCCTGCGCGAGCGTGTCGTGGATCTCCCGCGCGAGCCGCTCCCGCTCGGTGAGCCGCGCCGCGTCCGACTCCGCCCGGACGAGCCGCTCGCGGGTGCGCACCAGGTCGTCGATGAGCAGGCGGCGCTGCTCGCTCTCCCGGTAGAGCGCCTGGTAGGCGAGGGCCATCAGGGTGGCGACGGCAGCCCCGACGCTCGGCCCGAGCACCTCCGCGAGCGTGACCCCGCCGCCGTGCCATGCGACGGCGCCGATCGCGGCCGCCGTCAGCAGCACGACGCCGGGCAGCGCCCAGGCGAGCCGCAGTAGGTGGACGTACAGGAAGAACAGCGGGAAGGCCAGCCACACGTAGGCGGGGGACGCGAGCGCCAGCGCCGCCCACCCGGCGGTCAGCACGGCGAGCCACGCCCGCGCGGGCCCCGGCCGGGGGTGGCGCCGCGTGCCTTGGACGACCCCGGCCGCGTACAGGGTGCCCAGCAGGAGCCCGCCCGCCAGCACAGGGCCGTCCCGCAGGGTGCGGGCCAGCGCGATCGCGAGCAGGACCAGGAAGGTGCCGTGCATGGCCCAGGCGAGCAGCCGCATCGCCGGGGAGAACGGATCGTTCCTCATTTCTCACCCAGCGTAAGCGAGGAATGCCCAGGTCACATCGATCGAAAGGTGGATACCGGCCGTCCGGAAGGAGGCGGTCCGGCGGTGCCGCGGCACGATGTGCGCCCTTGTCCGTCCCGCGAGGCTGGAGGCACTGGAACCGAGGTGGACGGGGGATTCACGGTGTTCGTGGCGCTACGGGACCTGCGCTTCGCCAAGGGGCGGTTCGCGCTGATGGGAGCGGTCGTGCTGCTCATCACCCTGCTCGTGACGATGCTGTCCGGGCTCACCGAGGGGCTGGCGCGCGACAGCGGCTCGGCCATCGCGAACCTGCCCGCCGACCGGGTCGTGCTGAGCGGCGACTCGTTCACGACCAGCCGCATCGACCAGCGGACGCTCCAGGGTTGGCAGGACGTCCCCGGCGTACGGGCCGAACCGCTCGGCATCGGCATGAACCGCATGGGGGAGGGCACTCCGGTCGCCCTCTTCGGCGTGGACGTAGGCAGGGATGCGCCCCCGCCGGGCCAGGTCACCCTCTCCCGCGACCTCGCCCGGGACACTGGGCTCAAGCCGGGCGACACGGCGGAGATCGCCGGACGCTCCTTCACCGTCGCGGGCGTCGGCGGCGCCGCGTCCTACAGCCACAGCCCGGTCGCCTGGCTGCGGATGGACGACTGGAAGGCCGCCGACCCGCAGGGTTCGTCCGTCCTGCTGCTGCACGTCACCGGCGACCCGGACCTCGGCGCCGCCGACCGGCGCCTCGGGACGACCGCCCTGACCCCGGGCGACGCCGTGTCCAAGATCCCGTCGTACTCGGCGGAGAACGGGTCGCTGCAGCTCATGCGCGGGTTCCTGTTCGCGATCTCGGCGCTGGTCATCGGCGCGTTCTTCACCGTCTGGACGATCCAGCGCCGCGCGGACGTCGCCGTCCTCAAGGCGCTCGGCGCGAGCACCGGCTACCTGCTGCGCGACGCGCTCGCCCAGGCGGTCCTGGTCCTGCTCGCCGGCGCGGGCCTCGGCGGCGCGATCGGCGCGGCCGCGGGCCTCGCCCTCGGCGGCGCGGTGCCGTTCGTCGTGTCGGCCGCCACCACGGCCGCCCCGGTCGCGGTCATGATCGTCCTCGGTGCCGCCGGGGCCGCGCTCGCCATCCGCAAGATCACTTCCGTCGACCCCCTCACCGCCCTGGGAGCCGCACGATGAGCCTGCACCTGGCCGACGCCGTCCTGACCTACCCCGACGGCGACCGGACGCTGACCGCCCTCGACCGCGTCACCCTGCGCGTCGCGCCGGGCGAGTTCGCGGCGGTCGCCGGCCCGTCCGGTTCCGGGAAGTCGAGCCTGCTCGCCGTCGCGGCGACGCTGATCCCGCCGGTCTCGGGCACCGTCGAGATCGCGGGCCGGGACGTGACCGGCCTCGGCCCGTCCGAACGCACCCGCCTGCGCCGCGACCACATCGGCATCGTGTTCCAGCAGCCGAACCTGCTGCCGTCCCTCACCGCGCTCGACCAGCTCACGGTGATGGCGCACATGTCGGGACGCCGGAACGCCGCCGGCCGCGCCCGCGACCTGCTCGCCGCAGTCGGCCTGACCGGCATGGAGCACAAGCGCCCGCACCAGCTCTCGGGCGGCGAACGCCAGCGCGTGAACATCGCCCGCGCGTTGATGAACGACCCGCAGGTCCTCCTGGTCGACGAGCCCACGAGCGCCCTCGACCACCACCGAGGCGAGCAGATCGTGAAGCTCTTGGCCGACCTGACCCGCGACGCCCGCGTGGCGACCGTCATGGTCACCCACGACCGCGCCCAACTGGCCGCCGCCGACCGCGTCTACGAGATGACCGACGGCCGCCTCACCCCGGCCACGGCGTCGGTCTCAGGAAGCGGGCTCGCGTAGCTCCCTGGCCGCCGCCCGGTACGCCTCGGCGATGCGGGCGAACGTCTCCAGGAACAACGCCGCGTGCTCCGGAGGGAAGGACGCGCCGGCCGCGTCCAGATGGCGCCGGGTGCCCGCGCAGGCGGCGTTGTAGTCGTCCAGCCCGCCTTCGAGCGGTTCCACGCCGACCTTGCGGCGGTCGTGCTCGTCGCGGACCCGGCGCGCGTAGCCGGCCTTCTCCAGCCGGTCGACCAGCCGGGTCGTCGAGGCGGACGGCAGGCCGAGCTCGTCCGCGATCGCCCCCACCGCGAGCGGGCCGCGCATCTCCAGCAGAAGCAGCGCGGCGACGTCGACCGGCTGGAGGCCGAGCCGGTCGGCGACCGCCTCGTTGTGCAGGAGGAGCGCGATCGTGAACTCGCGGAAGACGTCTTCGGGGTGGGTCGCTGCCACCCCGTCAATCTACTCCCGTACGATGTATCTCCAAAGCGAAGATACTTCGATGTGGAGGTGTCATGGAGGTCCTGGTCATCGGGGCAGGAGTGGGCGGTCTCGCCGT
Organism: Actinomadura bangladeshensis; assembly: GCF_004348335.1. Classification (GTDB taxonomy): domain Bacteria; phylum Actinomycetota; class Actinomycetes; order Streptosporangiales; family Streptosporangiaceae; genus Spirillospora; species Spirillospora bangladeshensis. Next base: position 24,956 of record NZ_SMJW01000034.1, read on the forward strand.
CGCGCGGGTGCTGCTCTCATCCGGGCACCGGGTGCGGGTGTTCGAGCAGGCCCCGGCCCGGCGCACGAGCGGCAAGGCGCTGCTCGTCTGGAGCAACGGCAACGCCATCCTGAAGGACATCGGCGTCGGCCTGGACGGCATCGGCAACCGCATCGACCGGATCGACGCGCTCGCCTCGGACGGCCGGCGCCGCATGGGCCAGAACATCGCCGACGCGGCCGCCCGGTACGGGTTCGAGACCAAGGCGATCCCGCGGCCGCAGCTGACGGCGCGCCTCGCCGAGGGACTGCCGGACGACCTCGTCCAGTACGGCATGGCCGCGCGGAGCCTGACCCAGGACGCCGACAAGGTCACGGTCACCTTCGAGGACGGGTCGACCGCCACCGGGGACCTGTTGATCGGTGCGGACGGCCACCACTCCGTCGTGCGGCGGCACCTGTGGGGCGACGGCGCCGTCCAGCCCGCCGCCTTCGGCACCTGGCAGGGGCTCAGCCCGATCGACATCGAGATCACCGACACCCACCTGCACCTCATGATCACCGGACGGGAGGGCGCGTGCGGGCTCATGCCCGCCGGGGGTGGCCTGCTCCAGTGGTGGTTCGACATGCGCTGGTCGCCGTCCGACCCGCGGCCGGCCTCGCCGCTGGCCGAACTGCGGCGCCGCTTCGCGAACTGGGCCGCACCCGTCTCCGAGGTGCTCGCCGCCGCCACCGACGACGACATCGAGTTCTTCGGCCACCACTGGAACAAGGTCCGCAAGGTGTGGGGCGAGGGGCGCGTCACCCTGCTCGGCGACGCCGCCCACACCATGCCGCCCACCCTCGGGCAGGGCGCGAACCAGACCTTCGAGGACGCCTGGGTCCTCGGCCGCGAACTCGCCGGGGGCGGCGCCGACCCGGCGGCCCGGCTGCGCGCCTACGAGAAGGCCCGCTATCCGCACATCTCCCTGGTCTCGCGGATGGCCAAGCGCAACCCGGCCAACCTGCGCATCCCGCCGGTGATCGGGCGGCTGATCCCCGAGACGTCGCAGACCGGGATGCTCCGCCGGTTCAGCAACCGCCTCAGCGACGCGGCCTGACGTCAGCGCCGCGCGAGGTACGCCGCGGCGGTCTCGCGAAGGCGGGCATGGACGCCCGCGACTTCTCCCCCCTTCTCTCCCGCCTGTGGACGAACCTCCGCTGACCGACCCGTGAAAGCTTTCACAGCCGGCATGACGGGCCGTCGCGTCTCGGGTTAACCTCGCCCTGGAAGCGCTTCCAGTCCGGCATCCCCCGCTACCGGAACGGAGAACGCGCGATGCGACGAGCACGCCGCGCCCTCACCCTGCTCCTCACGACGGCGCTCCTGCCGGTCGTGTGGACGGGCACCGCGTCCGCCCACGGCTCGGTCATCGACCCGGCCTCCCGCAACTACGGCTGCTGGGACCGCTGGGGCGACGACTTCCAGAACCCCGCCATGCAGCAGGAAGACCCGATGTGCTGGCAGGCGTGGCAGGACAATCCCAACGCCATGTGGAACTGGAACGGCCTCTACCGCAACGGCGTCGGCGGCGACTACCAGGCCGCGCTGCCCGACGGCCAGCTGTGCAGCGGCGGCCAGACCGAAGGCGGCCGCTACCGCTCCATGGACGCGGTCGGCCCCTGGAAGACCACCGACATCGGCACCACCTTCTCGGTGAACCTGTACGACCAGGCCAGCCACGGCGCCGACTACTTCCTCGTCTACGTGACCCGCCAGGGCTACGACGCCCTCACCCAGCCGCTGCGCTGGAGCGACCTGGAACTGGTCCGCCGAACCGGCCGCTACGCCCCCAGCAACAACTACGTGATCAGCAACGTCTCGGCCCCCGGCCGCACCGGCCGCCACGTGGTCTTCACGATCTGGCAGGCCTCCCACATGGACCAGTCCTACTACATCTGCAGCGACGTCAACTTCCACTGACCCCCACCCCGCTCCCACACAAAGCCCCGGAAGCCCGCATCAGCGGACTTCCGGGGCTTTGAAACTCTCACCAGTAAGGGCGTTCAGTTCTATTTCAGGTCGAGCTGCCCCGCCTTGATGCGTCCGAGGAAGCCGACCAGCACGTCCCGGTCGAGAATGATGACCGGGCTCGACTGGTCGAGGACACTGTCGCGGACACCGGTCAATCCGGCGCCCATCGGACTCACCTCGAGGCAGCCGGTGTTCGCCCCGCAGAACCTGCTTTTGCGCCACCCGTCCCGCTCCGGAAGTGGACCGGTGTGGCGAGTATGCGCTTTCGGCGGATCGGTTTCGCCGGCACCCATGATCATGGGGGATCCCTTACCTCGTCTGACGTGGTTAAACGTCGCCACGCCCCCACCCTATGTCGCCATGGGTGAGAGCGTGGACACGTTCGGTGAATGGTCTCGGACCCGCGCGGGCGGGTTCCGATGCCACCTCGGGATTATGGTCGATTATTTAGTGAATCATGGGCAATTATTGGGTTTTGGCCAGGATCTGCAGATCGGCGAGCGGCCCGGCTTCACCGGCATCGGGTATGTGGATCCAGCCGTAGCGGGTCAGCCCGCAGACGTTGACCTCTACCGCGCGCCGGTACGACTGCGGGCACAGGCCGGAATATCCGTGGATGACGATCGCCTCGTAGATCTGCTGGGACACGACCAGGGCGAGAGGCCCGTTCGTGTTCCGCAGGGCCGAGCGCACGGCGTCGGAGTCGAGCAGCCGGAACGCCGCGTCGATCTCCGCGCCGAACGGCCCGTGGTCGTCCCGGAGCAGATCGCCGGCGTGGACGACCGCGCGCATGCGCAGCCGGTGCGCCGGACGGTCGGCGAGAGGCAGTGCGGCGTTGTAGTCCATCAGCAGGCCCGCCAATACGGGGATGAACGGGTCCAGCAGGCGTGACCTGGGCACCTCGTCCGTCGGCCGGACGAGGACGAGGACCCCGTCACCGCGGTCCTCGATGGGCTCGCAGAACCGCTCGTCGATGCCGGCCGCGCGCATCGCCCGGTGCAGTAGCAGGTAGAGCTGATTCCTCAGCTCGACTTTGACCAGATCGGTGCGGGTCGACGAGCTCTCCAGGTCGAGCGCCAGGATGCTCCGGTGAAGGGGGCCGCAGAGGGGCAAGGTTGGTCCTCCCATCCCCAGTCGGCGGACGAGTCGTCCACGATGCAGAGGCCGCCACCGCCGAGGTGGCATGGCCCGATATCGCACCATCGCGATCACGGGCACCGGACGCTGTGCTTCGCCTCGGGCCGTGGACCCTCGGCGACCTACTCCCCTTGCACTCAATATGCCCGTTCCATGCCGTCCGTGCACCATGCACGGCTTGATGCACCAGGTCTCTCATGGGAATCTATCCCTGCGGTGACACGCCGTTCTTGGAATTCTCGCGCGACTTGTCCGAGTTTTGAGGTAATATCTGCGGTGCAACATGCACTGTTGGTTGCATGTTGGGACAAGCTGATCGGTTGTCGAGCAATTCAAGATCCCGTCGCCAGGTGGTCGTCGCCATTCCTGGCCGCCCTTGGGGAAGAGTGGGCCGTGCCGACATCTCAAGCTCCGTCCGTGCGCCGGCGACGCCTCGGCGTGGCACTCCGGCGCCTGCGCGAGGACGGCGGACTCAGCACTGAGACGGTGGGGCGGCGGCTGCGCTGGTCCGCGTCCAAGGTCTCCCGTATCGAGACGGCGCGGATCGGGGTGCGGGAATCCGACATCAAGCGCATGCTCCGGCTCTACCAGGTCGAGGAGCACGCGCTGACCGAGTTGCTCGCCCTGGCGCGCGAGGCGGCCGCACCCGGCTGGTGGACCCACTACCCGGGCTTGCCGAACGACCAGGCCGCCTACTGCGCGCTGGAGGACGAGGCCGACACCGCACTCGCCTACGAGGCGCAGGTGGTGCCGGGCCTGCTGCAAACGGCGGATTACGCGCGCTGCATGATCACCGGCTGGGCGGAGATCGTCCCCGCGCCTCCGACGGTCATCGAACGCGATCTCCAGGTGCGCATGAAACGCCAGGAACTCCTGCGGGCTCCACGCTCACTGCACCTGTCGGTGATCTTGGACGAGGCCGTACTCCTGCACCGGGTCGGCGACGCCGCGATCATGCGCCGGCAACTGGGGCGGCTCGTGGAGCTTGCGGACCTGCCCAATATGAAATTGCGGGTCCTGCCTTTGACCGCCGATCACAGCGCGGCCCTCCATGCGTTCACGCTCCTGGAGTTCGCGCCCTCTTTCGAGGTGACCTTCCCGGCCGTCGTGCACAGCGAAAGCCACCCGTTGAGCCTCGTCCAGGACGAGACCGTCACCTATGAGCACCGGCGCGTCTTCGACTGGCTCGCGCAAGGGAGCCTCACACCCGCGGACTCGGTACGCCTCATCCAGCACACCGCCGAGCAGGTCTGGACCTCCTGATCGTCGGAGGATGGCCGTAAGGTCGGCGGTATGTCGCGGCGGCGGTTCGATCTGGCCATGCAGTCCATGCGGGAGAAGGATCCGGGGGTTCGGGAGAGCGCGTTCGACTTCCTGCGCGAGCACGCCGATGCGTATGTCGAGGAGTTGGTCGGGGAGTTCACCGCGGAGCAGGACCGGGAACTCCGGTGCTGGCTCCTGGAGCTGGTGGCCGAGGCCCGGTCCCCGAAGGCGCTGGAGGTGTTCCGCGGCCAGTTGGAGAGCCTCGACGAGTCGTTGCGGTTCTGGGCCGTGCGCGGCCTTGAGATGCTCGACAGCCGCGAGGCCGACCAAGCCCTGGAGCAGGCCCGCGCCGATGGCTGGATCGCCTGACCGGGGCGCGGCGCAAGGTCCGCGGACGTCCGCGGGCTAGTGCGGGGTGAAGGTGCCGTAGGCGCCCTGGTGGAACAGGAGCGGGGGTTCGCCCTCGCTCACCTGCAGGTTCTGGACGCGGCCGACGACGATGTGGTGGTCTCCGGCGTCGTGGAGCTGCTCGGTGACGCAGTCGATCCAGGCGACCGCGCCGTCGATGACCGGGTTGCCGGCCGGGGACGGGTGCCAGCCGATGTCGTGGAACTTGTCCGTCTTGCGCATCGCGACGGCACGGCAGACGTCCTCCTGCGCGGCGGACAGGACGTTCACGCAGAACCGCTCGCCCGACTCGCGCAGCGCGCGCCATGAGCTGGAGCCCTTGTCGGGCAGGAAGGCCACGAGCGGCGGGTCGAGCGAGACCGAGGTGAACGAGCCGACCGTCATGCCGATGGCCGTGCCGGCCGGGTCGAGCGCGGTGACCACGACGACACCCGTCGGGTAGTGGCCGAGGACCTGGCGGAAGCGGGCGGGATCGATGACGTCCGTCCCGTGGGCTGTCAGGCTCATGCCGGAACTCCTCCCTGTAGCGATCGCTACAGAGATTGCCATCAGAAGTCCGGTGTGGCAACCGTCCGGTTGACCGAATCCGCGCTCAGGCGGCGGCGACCGCCTGCTCGACGACCGTCACGACGACCGCGACGAAGTCGTCGGGATCCCAGTCGTCGTCGTTGATCTGGTGCGCCAGGAAGAGCCCGTCGGTGGAGGCCACGACGATGCGGGCCAGGTCCATCGCGAGTTCGGGGCGGCGGGCCCGCAGTTCGGTGTCGAAGTGCGAGGTGAACCAGGCCGCGATGGTGTTCGAGACGGAGTCGCGGGTGGCGAGGAAGTAGCGGCGCGCCTCCGCCTCCACCTCGCGGGACTCCAGCAGCAGCATGTGGCCGATGCGCAGGAAGTCGGGCGCGTCGCGCAGGGTGCGCACCGAGCGGGACAGGATCGCGCGCAGGCCCTCGGCCAGCGGGCGCTCGTCGCGCGGGTCGCGCTCCCAGCGCGGCTGGGCGGCGATCCACTGCTCGAAGCTGTGCCGGACGACCTCGGCCATGAGGTGGTCCTTGTCCCGGAAGAACCAGTAGACCGAGCTGGCCGGCAGCCCGGACCGCTTGGTCACCCGCGAGATCGTGGTGCCCTCGTAGCCGCACTCCGAGGCGATCTCGGCGGCGGCCTTGAGGATGCGGTCGCGGGAGATCTCCCGGTCGTCGGCGGGGCGGGGGGGCGTCGGCATGGCCCTCATCATGCCGCGTCGGCGAGCCAGGCCAGGGCCTGGGCGTGGACGCCGTCGGCGATCAGGTCGACGAGGCGGTCCAGGTCCCAGTCGCGGCTCGAGTGGACGCCGATGTAGAGCCCGTCCATCACGGCGAGGTGGAACCGGGACAGCCGGTCGGCGACCCGGTCCGCGCCGGGGGCGCCGGCGGGGAGCACCTGCTCCCACCAGTCCCGGATCGCGGTGCGGGTCTCGGCGCGGACCTCGATGTAGCGGCGCCGGGCGGCGGGCTCCTTCGGACGGTTGGCGAGCCCGAGCATGAGGCCGAGGCGCCAGAACTCCGGACGCTCGGTGATGGCCCGCGAGGCGCGGTGCAGCCGGTCGCGGATCTCCTCGGCCGGGTCGGCGATCCCGACCCGGTCCTGCCAGGTGGGGGCGGTCTCCCGCCAGCGCCGGTAGCTGAACTCCAGGGTCTCGGCGAGCAGTTCGTCCTTGTTGCGGAAGTGCCAGTAGACCGAGCTGGCCGGCAGCCCGGTCGCCTCCGTGACCAGCGCGATCGAGGTGCCGTCGTAGCCGCGCTCGGCGGCGATCGCGAGGGTCGCCTCCAGGATCCGCAACCTCGACTCCTCGCCCTGCTGGTGGCGCCGCGCGGTCTTGCGCATCTGCTCTCGCTCCTCTGGCCTTCGGAAACTCGGCCCCGGCGGGGGGTTGTGCCGCCCATCACATCATGGGTACGGTCGCCGCACGTCCCTGTAGTGATCGCTCCAGTAAGTGTAGCGATCGATACGGATCGACGGATCGATAGAGCGTGCACGATTCCTGCCGGGCGCCTCGGCGTTGGTCGGCGAAACGGAGAAGAGAATGCCCACTCCACGCAGTGCTCTCCGCCGGCGGCGGCTGCTCGCCCCCGCCCTGGCCGCGCTGGCGGCGGCGGCGACGCTCACGGCCTGCGGGTCCGGCGACGCGGGCGTCAGCGCCGCGGACGCCAAGACCCAGGCCGCCGACCTGGTCAAGGTCCTCGGCCTCACGGACGGCGCGGGCCTCGGCGGCGACGTCGCGTTCAAGCTCGGCGCCGCGCTCACCCTGTCCGGCCCGTCCGCCGGGAACGGCGAGTCGATGCGCAACGCCATCGAGCTGGCCGCCGAGCAGATCAAGGCGGCCGGCGGCCCGTCGATCGAGCTGAGCGTGAAGGACATCAAGGGCCCCGACCCCGTCGCCGCCAAGCAGGCCGCGTCCGAGCTGGCCGCCGAGGGCGTCCCCGCGAAGATCACCTCGATGGGGGACGGGCTCGGCGCGATGCTCGCCGACACCGACAAGAGCAAGATCCTCAGCCTGGACGGCGTCGGCGGCGCCCAGGTCTTCACCAAGGGCACGCAGTACTTCTACGGCACCCGCGAGGTCGCGCCGTCCGACGCGGCGCCCGGCGCCCTGGAGTGGTTCAAGAAGGCCCACCCCGAAGGACGGACGGTCGGGCTCGTCGGCGTCGACCTCGGCCCGCTGAACGCCGCCATCCAGGCGGACATGAAGGCGAAGATCGAAGCCGCCGGCCTGACCTTCAACGGCCTGTGGGAGACCGTCTCGCCCAGCTCGCAGGACTACGCGAGCATGATCGCGAAGGTCAAGGACAACGAGCCCGACCTGCTGTGGGTCGCGTTCGGCGGCGCGGCGCCCGGTGCGTTCGCCGCCCAGGCCGAGAGCGCCGGGATCAAGAGCGAGCTGCTCGGCATCGAGTTCACCCAGGACGCGGTCAAGGCGTCCAAGGGCGTCCTCGACTCCGACGGGTTCACGTTCGCGATGGACTACTTCGACGCGTCCGCGCCGCCCAACCCCCTCGCGAAGCTGTTCGCCGAGGCGTACGAGAAGGCGTACGGGGCGCCGGCGGACTTCTACGCCGCGAACGCCTACGAGGAGACCCTGATGATCTGGGACCTCATCCGCCGCGTCGTCGCCGCCGGCGGGAACCCGTCCGACAGCGCGCAGCTGAAGGCCGCGCTGGAGAAGGACCCGAAGTTCGCCTCGGTCTACGGCGGCGACGCCACCACGGTCGGCAGCCTCGAGATCGACCTGAAGACGCACGGTGTCGCGAGCCGCCCGATGGGGGTCTTCGAGTACAAGGACGGCAAGGTCAAGGCGCTCGCCACCTACAACGTCGGCGGCCGGGAGTTCCGCCTCGCCCCCTGACCCGTCCCGTCCGAGGGGACGGCCGCGGCGGCGGCCGTCCCCCTTCCTCTCCGGAGGCTCCATGCACGACCTGCTGGGCGGCGAGCTCTGGCAGCTGACCGTCAACGGCCTCGTCCGGGGCTCCTTCTACGCCGCGCTCGGCGCCGGGCTCGCCCTCGTCATCGGGGTCACGACCCGGTTCCACTTCGCCTACGCGCTCACCTACACCGTCGCCCCGTACGCGGCCTTCTGGGCGATGGACGGTCTCGGCGCGCCGTTCTGGCCGTCCGCGCTCATCGGCCTCGCCACGGCGGTCGCCGTCAGCATGCTGCTGGAGCTGGGCGTCTACGAGCCCGTCGCGCGGCGCGCCGCCGACCGGGCCATGCTCGCCGTGCTGGTGACGTCGATCGGCGTCAGCACGGCGGGCATCGCGCTGCTCCAGCTCGAGTTCGGGACGAGCAGCCTGCCGTTCTACGGGCCGCAGCCGCAGCGGTACGACCTCGGCCCGGTGCGGGTCTCCGGCTTCGACATCGAGCAGGCCGCGACCTGCCTGCTCCTCGTCGCCGGGCTCGCCGTGTTCCTGGCGTTCACCCCGATCGGACGGTCGGTCAAGGCGGTCCGCAGCAATCCGGGCCTCGCCGCCGTGCTCGGGATCAGCGTCCGGCGGGTCAACCTCGTCTGCTTCGCCGCCGCCGGGCTCATCTCCGGCGCGTGCGGGCTCTGGTACGGGCTGCTCTACACCGTCCAGCCGACCATGGGCGACTCGACGGTCATCTACGGATTCGTGGTGGCCTTCCTGGCGGGCACCCGCTCGTCCCCGCTGCGCGCCCTTCCGGTGGGCATCGGCCTCGGGCTGATCGAGCAGTGGGCGTCGAGCTGGCTGTCGCTGCAGTGGACGCAGACCGCCGTGTTCATCGTCCTCACCGGCTACCTCGCGTTCCTCGCGGGGAAGAGCCGCCTTCCCCTCGTGTCGCCGCGGAGGGCCTGACGCCATGTGGATCAACTATCTCGACCAGGCGCTGCTGCTCGCCGCGCTCGCCGTCAGCGTCAACCTGCTCGTCGGCTACGCCGGGCAGGTCTCCGTCGCGCACGCCGCGTTCGCGGGCGTCGGCGGCTACACCGTCTGCTTCCTCGCCGGGGTGCACGACTGGCCCTACCTCGCCTCGCTCGGCGTCGCCGTACTCGTCGCGACCGCGTTCGGCGTGCTGATCGGGCTGATCGCGCTGGGGCTCGCCGAGGAGTTCCTCATCCTGATGACGCTGGCGTTCTCGCTGGGGATCATCGGCACCTTCGCGACGTTCGACTCGCTCGGCGGCGTCATGGGCATCACCGGCGTGGACGGCCTGCGGCTGTTCGGCGCGGAGCTGACGACCCCGTCCGACTGGCTGGTCCCGTCGGCGGCGGTGCTCGTGCTCGTCTTCGCCGTCTGCCGGCGCCTCGGCGAATCCCCCTACGGCCGGGTGCTGAAGGGCATCCGGGAGGACGCCGTGGCGACGCGGGCGCTGGGCAAGAACACCTTCGGCTACAAGATCGGCATCTTCGCGGTCACCAGCGGGCTGGCCGGGCTGATCGGCGGCGTGTACTCGGGCTGGCTCGGCCAGGCGACCCCGTCGGCGTTCGGGTTCCCGCTCGCGATGGCGGTGTTCGCGATGGTCATCGTCGGCGGCAACGCCAACCTGGTCGGCTCGGTCGTGGCGGGCGTCGCGCTGACGATGATCGAGCCGCTGCTGCGCGAGGTCCTCGGCGTGCAGAGCACCCAGGCGACGCTGCTGCAGGTGGTGCTGTACGGGGTGCTGCTGGTGGCCGTCATGATCGTCCGGCCGCAGGGGCTGTTCCCCGAGCGCTCCCGGAAAGTCGTCGCACCCGGCGCCGGGCCGCGGGCGAAGGCCGCGCCGCGTCCCGACCGCGCGCCGTACGACGAGGCCGAGGTGGTGCTCCGTGCGGAGGGCCTGTCCAAGCGGTTCGGCGGCATCGTGGCCGCCCAGAACATCGACCTCGAACTGCGGCGCGGCACGATCACGGCGCTCGTCGGCCCGAACGGCGCCGGCAAGACGACCGCGTTCAACCTGCTCACCGGCACGGTCGCCCCGGACACCGGCTCGGTGACGCTGAACGGCGCCGAACTCGTCGGGATGCGCCCGGACCTCGTCGTCCGCGCCGGGCTGGTGCGCACGTTCCAGGACGTCCGGCTGCTCGGCCGCCTGACGTGCCTGGAGAACGTCATGCTGGCCGTGCCCGGTCAGCCGGGGGAGCGGCCGGCCCGCCTCTTCGTGCCCGGCCGCGCCATCTCCCGCGCGGACCACGACGTCGCCGCCCAGGCCATGGAGTGGCTCGACTTCGTCGGCATGGCCGACCAGGCCGCCACACCGGCCGATGCCCTCTCCTACGGTCAGTCGAAGCTGGTCTCCCTGGCACGAGCCCTGGCCACCGGGGCCGACGTCCTCCTGCTGGACGAACCGGCCTCCGGCGTCGACGCGACCTGGGTCGAGACGATGCTGTCCATGGTCGCCGCAGTCCGGGACGAGGGCCGCACCGTCTGCCTGGTCGAGCACAACCTCGACGTGGTGCGCGAACTGTCGGACCACACCTACTTCATGGAGCTCGGCGAGATCACCGCGTCCGGCACGCTCGCCGAGTTGACCGGCTCGGCCCGGCTCGCCGAGGCGTACTTCGGCGCCCAGTAAGGAAGGACGCACATGACGCTGCTCGAAGTGAGCGACCTGGTCGCCGGCTACGGCCGCAAGGAGGTGCTCCACGGCGTCGGCCTCCGCGTCGACGAGGGCGAGATCGTGACCCTGATGGGCCACAACCGCGCCGGGAAGACGACCACGATCAGGTCGGTGCTCGGCGCCGTCCCCCCCCGCTCCGGGACGGTCCGGATCGCGGGAAGCGACACCACCCGCCGCCCAGTGCGCAAGGCCGTGACCGCGGGCGTCGCGATGATCCCCTCAGAACGGTTCGTGTTCCCCGACCTCTCGGTGCACGACAACCTCCTGCTGGGCGCCGCCAACGCACCATCGGGGACCGACACCGGGGAACGGCTCAAGACCGTCAAGGACCTGTTCCCGATCCTGGACGAGCGCGCCGAACAACCGGCCGGTTCGATGTCGGGCGGCCAGCAGCGCATGGTGAGCCTGGGCATGGCCCTGATGGCCCGCCCCAAGCTGCTCCTCCTCGACGAACCGTCCCTCGGCCTGGCCCCGTCCGTCGTGGAGACGATGTTCGAACTCCTCCGCTCCCTCGCCGACGACGAGGGCCTCGGCATCCTCCTGCTGGAACAGAACGTCAAGCAGGCCCTGCAGGTCGCCGACCGCGCCTACGTCATGCGCTCCGGCAAGGTGATCCTGGAAGAGACCGCGGAGGAAATGCGGAAGCGCACCGACTTCTGGGACCTCTTCTAACGAAACAAATGAAAGCCTCCGTCGCAACAACCGAGCGCTAACTCCGCACCCCCCTCCGTGCCCAACGCAGCGGGTAACGTCGACACCGCGATCACCGCGATGTGCGCGCCTGGCTGCAGGTGCCCAGGTGGTGGCTGTAACATCCTCGGACTTTGCTCCTGCTCACAACCTTGCTAACTATCATGCTAGTTGGCATGGTCGTGGTCTGAGGAGACGGGATGCTTGACGGAGAACTTGCCGAGATCGTCAGCAACCTTCGTGTCATTGGTGCGGACATCGCCGACGTCGAGGTGAAGAAGGCTCAGGGCGGCCTGCCCAAGTCGTTGCGCGAGACTCTCTCGGCGTTCGCCAACACACAAGGCGGCGTCATCATCCTCGGGCTGGACGAAGCCCAGGGGTTCGGCGCATCAGGACTGCCGAATCCGGCGAAGATGGCGGCAGACCTCGGCGCCATGTGCTCGGAGGACATGGAGCCCCCGCTCCGGCCGCTCATCAGGATTCACACCTTCGAAGGGGCTCAGGTCCTGGTTGCGGAGGTCTCCGAGATCGACCCCGCGCAGAAACCGTGCCACTCGCGCGGCGCCGGCATCACCAAGGGCAGCTACATCAGGGTGAGCGACGGCGATCGCCGGCTCTCGACCTATGAGGTTCAGGTCATGCTGTCGTCGCGCGGGCAGCCCCGCGAGGACGAACAGGCCGTGCACGGCGTAGAGCTGGATCAACTCGATGCCGTCAGTGTTGACGCGTTGGTGGCTCGCCTGAAAACCAGCAGGCCGTTCGCGTTCAAAGATCTGGACCGCATGGCGGTGCTGCGCCGAGCCAAGGTGCTGGTCCCCGGGGACGATGGCGGCGACGTGGTGTCGCTGGCGGGTCTGCTCGCGCTCGGCGCCTATCCGCAGGAGCACTTCCCCCAGCTGATGGTCACCTTCGTTCACTACCCCACCGACGGCGGTCCCGGATCCGGGGACAGGTTCCTGGACAACGTGACGCTGGAAGGGCCGATCCCCGTCATGGTCAGGGACACATTGGCGGTCATCCGCCGGAACATGTCCCGCCGGGCGATCATCACCGGCGCCGGGCGGCAGGATGTCTGGGAGTACCCCGAGACCGCCTTGCGCGAAGCGGTCGTCAACGCTCTGGCTCATCGTGATCTGTCAGGCGCCGCCCGGGGTACGCAGGTACAGGTCGAGATGTATCCCGACCGGCTGGCGATCCGCAGTCCCGGTGGTCTGTTCGGACCTGTCACGGTAGACAGCCTCGGTGAGGAGGGCATTTCCTCGGCCCGTAACGCCACTCTCATCAAGCTTCTCGAAGATGTGCCGCTCCCAGGCGAGACCCGCACCGTCTGCGAGAACCGCGGCTCGGGCATCAGAGCCATGGTGGAAGCGCTGCTGGCCGCCGGTATGAGCCCTCCGCAGTTCACCGACAAGATCTCGTCGTTCCTCGTCACCTTCCCCAACCACACGCTGTTGAGCGAGGAGACCGTCGACTGGATTCACAGTCTGGGTGAGCGAGGGCTGACCGACAGCCAATGCATCGCCCTCTCTCTCCTGCGCGAGGAGCAGGCGATCGACAACCGTGCCTACCGCAACGCCACCGGCGTCGACTCCCGCGTGGCCACCAGTGAGCTTCAAGACCTCGTCGCCCGTGAGCTCATCGCACAGACGGGAACGCGTCGCTGGGCCAGATACCGACTCGCAGGGAAACGCGCGGCGGCGAGACCGGGGTCCCCGCGGGCCGACCGCCGTCCTGAACTGCTCAACGCCCTTGGCGCCGAGGTCCTGTCACGTGCCGAGTTGGTCGCACGGACCTCACTGAGCGACCAGACTGTGCGCCGATGGTTGAAGATCATGCGTGATGAGGGCGCCGTGGAGATCGTCGGAAGCAGCGTCAAGAGCAGGCACGTCCGTTACCGTCGCGCGGCGCAGGAACCGCTCTTCCTTCCGGAAAACCACAATCCGGCCTGATCCGGCGAGGTTAACGAATAGCGGGCGACAGGTCTTGAGGCCGGTCTCTTTGCCCCGCATGGACGGCGAAGCCCCGGGACGGACGGAGTTCAGTCCCGGGGGCTTGCGTTCAGGGCGGCTTAGCGGAAGGTGTGCTCCATCTCGCCGATGCCCTCCACCCAGGTGCGGAGGGTCTCGCCGGGCTGGAGGAAGCGCTGGGGGGTGCGGCCGAGGCCGACGCCGTCCGGGGTGCCGGTGAAGATGACGTCGCCGGGGCGCAGGGTGATGACCTCCGACAGCTTCGCGATCGTGCGCGGGATCGAGAAGATCAGCTTGGCCGTGCGTCCGTCCTGGACCGTCTCGCCGTCGATCGAGCAGCCGAGCGCGAGGTCGTCGCGGTCGGGGAACTCCTCGGGCGTCACGAGCCAGGGGCCGATCGGCGCGAACCCCGGGTAGGACTTGGCGAAGCCGAACTGCGGGGCCTGGCCGACGAACTGGAGGATCCGCTCGGAGAGGTCCTGGCCGATCGTGAGGCCGGCGACGTGGTCCCAGGCTTCGGCGGGGGAGACCTTGTGGGCCGTCGTGCCGATGACGGCGACGACCTCGACCTCCCAGTCGGTGTGGCCGCCGTCCGGCAGGGCGATCTCGCCGTAGGGGCCGGTGATGGACGAGGCGAACTTCGTGAAGACCGGCGGCAGGTCCTTCGGGGGCTCGAAGCCGGTCTCCGCCGCGTGGTCGGCGTAGTTCAGCCCGATCGCGACGACCTGGGACGGTGTGGGTGAGGGTGATTCGAGAAGGGCCCGGTCGAGTTCGATGTCGGGGGTCGGGGTGGCGGACGCGGCCCAGGACGTGAACGCGTCCCAGTCGTCGTAGACGCTCTGCGGGTCGGGGCCGAAGCGGCCGCCGGAGGCGGTCGCGATGTCGGCGCCCTTGCCGCCGGACAGGACGAGCACGGCCCGGCCGGCGTGGTTGGCGATGCGCATGTACGTCCTTATATCCGGCCGTCGATCAGGCCCACCAGGAGCCGCTCGAAGGTTTCGGGGTGCTCGATCTGCGTCCAGTGGCCGCACCGCGCGATGACGTACAGGTTTGCGTTCGGGAGGTGGTCGGCGAAGTACCTGCTGGCGGCGACCGGGATGATCCGGTCGTCGCGGCCGTGGACGCACAGCACGTCGTGGGTGACGGCCGCGAGGTCCTCGGGGGTGAAGAAGCGGCGCGTCCCGGCCGGGTCGAAGGACGCCTCGTGCGAGCGCCGGACGTCCTCCCGGTGCACGTACGCCATGCGCTCGGCCACGACCCGGTCGACGGTGCCGCGCATGGGTTCGAGGTCGTAGACGAACTCGCTGAGCAGGCCCTTCAACGACTCCGCGCTGGGGCTCGCGTAGAACTCGCGGAGGTGCTTGAGGCCCGGGCTGACCGGCATGTCCGGTGCGCCGCCGCTGCCCATCAGCAGGATCTTGCCGACCGGCTCCGGCCGGGCCAGCGCCATCAGGAGGGCGAGCTGCCCGCCCATCGAGTTGCCGATCAGGTGGACCTTCCGCAGGCCCAGCTCGTCCACCAGGGCCAGCAGCGCCTCGGCGCGCAGCTCGTTGAACGGGCCCATCCCGCGCGGGGCGTCGAGCGGGTGCGAGGAGTCGCCGAACCCGATCTGGTCGGGGGCGAGGCACCAGTACCGGTCGCCGAGGTCGGCGATGATCCGCTCCCAGTTCGACAGCCCGGTCGCGCCGGGACCGGAGCCGTGCAGGAACAGCACGGCCTCCGCCCCGCGCTCCCCGGTCTCGTGCAACCGGAACGTCAGCTCCCCGCCCCGCACCTTGACGGCGACGTCAGACGAGGTGATCACAGATGCACCGCCGCGAGCTTCTCGGCGCCGAGATGGCGGCCGCCCCAGGCCTTGGCAAGGGGGTCGTCGAAGAGGAAGGCGTGGCTGCCGGCCGCGACGGCGTCCTGGAACTTCGTCTGGAGCGGGTGGTCGACGAAGGCCGAGCGGCCCGAGGAGACGCGCATCAGCGCCTGGACGGTGTCGACCGCCGCGTTCGCCGACCGGGCGACGTCCCAGCGCCAGAAGGCGCGCTGCTCCAGGGACGGGACCTCGCCGCGCTCGGCGTGCTCCATCAGCTCGGTGGCCGTCCGCTTCACCTTGAGGACGGCGGCGTCGAGCTGCCAGGCCGCCTCGGCGAGGTGGTTCTGCACGACCGGCTCCTCGCGGAGCAGCTGGCCGTAGTTGGTGCGGCGGCCCCGCGTCTCGGTGACCCACTGGTCATAGAAGCCGAGGGAGGCGCCGAGCGCCCCCGCCGTGATGATCAGGTTGAAGACGACCGCCCACGGCGTCCGGTACAGCGGCCCGTCGTTGCGCTCCTGGCCGGGCAGCGGGCTGCCGAGGCCGTGCGTGTAGTGGACGTGCGACTGGCCGCGGTGCTCGGGGACGAAGACGCCGTCCACCACGATGTCGTCGGAGCCGGTGCCGCGCAGGCCCGCGACGTTCCAGGTCTGCTCGATCCGGTAGTCGCCCTCGTCCAGGATCACCGAGGTGAAGTCGGGGTACTCGGTGCCGTTCACCTCGCGGGTTCCGGCGATGCCGCCGAGGATGACGCCGGAGCAGATGCCGCTGCCGGAGGAGAAACTCCAGCGCCCGGACACCCGGTACCCGCCCGGCACCTTCTCGATCTTGCCCGTCGGGGTGTAGGACGAGGCGATCTTGCGCGCCGGGTCGGCGCCCCAGATCTCCTCCTGCGTCTCCTCGGGGAAGAGGGCGATCTGCCACGGGTGGACGCCGACGACGGAGGCGACCCAGCCGGCGGACGCGGACGCCCGGCCGATCTCGATCACCGTCTCGGCGTACTCGGCGAGGTGGGCCTCGCCGCCGCCCCAGCGCGCGGGCTGGAGCGAGCGCAGCACCCCGATCCCGTCGAGCGCCGCGACCGCCTCGGGGGTGAGGCGCCCCTGCTCGGCGCTCGGCGCGTCCGCGGCGGCGAGCGCGTCCGCGGCGGCCCGCGCCTTCTCGATCATGCTCATGGTGGTGGTTCCGTCCTGGGATGTCATGTCAGAGACCGCTGCCGACGAAGGTCCGCACGACCGACTGGAAGCGCGCGGCCTGCTCGATCTGGGTCCAGTGGCCGCACTCGTCGATGACGTAGAGGTCCGCCTGCGGCAGGTGGTCGGCCAGGTAGTAGCTGCATTCGATCGGCACGATGACGTCCTGGCGGCCGTGCACGACGAGGGTCGGCTTGTCGATCTTCGCGAGGTCCTCGGGCGTGAAGGAGAGCATCTCGGGACCGAACATGGCCCGGTGCCCCGCCTCGATCGAGGGCCGCCGGACCATCGGCATCCGCTCGGCCGCGACCTTCTCGACCGTGTCGCCGAATGCGCTCTTGTCGTGGACGAACTGGATCAGCAGGTCCGCCATCGCCTCGACGGTCGGGTCGTCGAAGTAGGTGATCAGCTTGATCAGCTCGGGGGTCGGTTCCAGGCCGGGCATGCCGCCGGAGCCCATCAGCACGATCCCGGCGACGAGGTCGGGCCGGAGCTGGGCGATGCGCAGCGAGTACATGCCGCCCATCGAGTTGCCGACGAGCACGACCTTCTCCAGGCCGAGGGCGTCCACGAGCTGGAACAGCGCGTCGATGCGGACCTCGGCCTGCGCCTTGAAGCCCTGCGGCTGCGGGTCCGGGTGGCTGGAGTCGCCGAACCCGAGGATGTCCGGGGCGATGCAGTGGTAGGTGTCGCCGAGCCCCTCGATGACCTCCCGCCAGTTGGACGCGGCGGTCACGCCCGGTCCGGAACCGTGCAGGAACAGCAGCGCGGGCGCGCCGGGCGTACCGGTCTGGTTGACGCGCAGGTGCCTTCCGCCGCCGATCGCGATGTCCTCGACGCGGATCTCGGCGGTCATTCGGCGCCCTCCCCGGCGACCGTGCGGAAGATCCCGGGCGGCCCGTCCAGGTACGCCTGGGAGCGGTGGTGCCCCCAAATGGACGGCAGGTCGTGGTTGCCCGCGACCCAGGTCAGGTCGTCCACGGTGATGCCGCCGTGCCCGTACTCGATCTGCATCGAGGACGGCGTCTGGACGTAGATGGACGTCATCAGGTCGTTGGTGTGCCGCCCGAGCGACAGCAGGATCTCCCGCTCCGGGTCGGCCGTGAACAGGTCGATCGCGCTGCCGAGGTCGTCGAACGACTCGACCTCCAGCATCAGGTGGTTGATGCCGGTCATGCCGGGGATCTCGGCGACGGCGAGCGAGTGGTGGCGGCCGTTGCAGTGGTAGAAGCGCAGGTTGAAGATGTCGCTCTTCACCCGGTCCGACAGCCGGAACCCGAGCGTGTCGGCGTAGAACGCGTTGGCCCGCTCCAGGTCGGGGACGATGAGCACGACGTGCCCGAGGCCGAGGTCGCCGGTGACGAACCGGCCGCGCATGGGACGTCCGGGGAAGAACGAGTTCGGCTGCGAGAACTGGCCCCAGACCAGCTCGTGCCGGTTGCCGAACGGGTCGGCGAACCAGTACAGCTCGGCGACCTGGCGCTCCTTGACCTCGTCGGCGCCGCCCTCGTGCACCTCGACGCCCTTGCCGCGCAGCTCCGCGACGTAGGCACGCAGTCCGGTCTCGTTGCCGCAGTCCCAGCCGACGTACCGGAGTTCGTCCTGCTCGGCCGGGTGGACGGCGATCCGGTAGCCCTTGTCGTCGACCTTGACCCGGACGGCGCCGTCCGGCCCGTCATCGGCGACGACCGCCCCGAGCAGCCGGGTGGCATAGTCGCGCCACTCCTCGGCCTTCGGCGACGCGATCCCCAGGTAGGCGAGTTGCGAAATCAAAGCATGACCTCCGGTGCGGACGAGTCGAGGAGCGCGGCGCCGTAGTACTGGCCGACGCCGTCGGAGACGAGGAACGCGTGGCCGAGTTCGGCGATGACGTCCTGGTAGAGGCGGTGCAGCGGGTGGTCGACGAAGACCGTGCGGCCGGACGCGACCCGCATCAGCCGGTTGATGGCGAAGCCGGTCTCCTGGCAGCCCTTGGTGATGTTCCAGCGCAGCCGGGCCCGCTGCCGCTTGTCGAGGAACACGCCGGCCTCGGCGGCCTCGGTGATCGTGTCGATCGCGTCGTACATCTTCATGACGGCCGCGTCGTGCACCCATTCGGCCTCGGCCAGGTGCATCTGCATCAGCGGGTCGTCGGCGTAGGTGCCGCCCCAGTTCGCCTTGCGGACGGCGGTGTCGGCCGTCCAGTCGTCCAGGACGCGGCGGGCGAGCCCCAGCATCGGCGCGACGAGGACCAGGTTGAACATGACCGCCCACGGCACCTTGTAGAGCGCGGACGGGTTGGTCTCCATGCCGGGCGCGGGGCGGTCCGGGTTGTACTCGTAGAGCGGGCTGGACAGGAAGCGGCGCGCCGGGATGAACGCGTCCGCGACGACGATGTCCTTGCTGCCGGTGCCGCGCGAGCCGCGGACGTGCCAGGTGTCCTCGATGGCGTACTGGTCGCGGTGCAGCAGCGCGGACCCGTAGTTCGGCACCTCGACGCCCGGCGCGGCCTCGACCTTCCCGGCGAACCCGCCGAGGATCACGCCCTGGGCGTGGTCGCAGCCGGACGAGAACGACCAGCGGCCGGACACCCGGTAGCCGCCGTCCACCGGCTCGATCTTGCCGGTCGGGGCGTAGGACGAGGAGGCGTTCCAGTCCGGGTCGGCCTCCCAGACCTCGGCCTGGGTCTCCTCGGGGAAGAGCGCGATCTGCCAGGGGTGCGACCCCATGACCCCGGCCACCCAGCCCGCCGACGGCGCGATCCGGCCGAGTTCGTAGACGCCGGCGAGGTGCTCGCGCAGCGACAGTTCGGCGCCGCCCCAGCGCTTGGGCTGGAGGCCGCGCATGAGGCCGGTCTCCCGCATGTGCGTGAAGGCCCGGCCGGTCAGCGTGCGCTGCTCGGCCGAGAGGTCCTCCTCGGCCCGAAACTCCGGCTCCAGCCGGCGGATCTCGTCCAGGACGGTCATCGGCGTCAGTTCCTTAGGTAGGGCGCAGGTGGAGACGTGACCGGCATCTCTGTAGCAGTCACTACACGGAACCGTAGAACGCCCACTCCAGAGAAGGCAAGGCCCCCGCCGCGAAATCTGCGCC
>NZ_SMJW01000350.1 GCF_004348335.1 Actinomadura bangladeshensis
GCCCAAGCCCCACCCTCGACCGTTGCCGTCACGTTGGCGCGCGCCCGACGGCAATTCTCCGCCGGGCAACTCGGGCCGATACTCAAAGGGTTGCCCCACCTGCTGTCCACGGCACATGAGGCGTTCGCCGCACGTCCCGACGACCCGCGCAACGCCATCACGCTTGCCGCGGCCTACGACCTGGGGTCAGAGGCGTTGTACAAGGCGGGACAGCACGCCAGCAGCCGGATCACCGCAGACCGCGCCACCACCTACGCCAAGCTGTCGGAGGATCCCGCGGCGATGGCCATGGCGGCCCGGTCGCTCGGCACCGTGCTACGCAACGAAGGCCGCAAGGCTCTCGCCGAGCAGATCACCATGAAAGCCGCGCTCCACCTCGACGACAGCGGCACCTCCACCCCCGATGCCGCTAACGCCTTGGCGCAGATCTACTGCACCAGCGCCTACAGCGCCGCCCAGGCCGGTGACGCCGACACCGCCCTGACCCTGATCAGGGAGGCTGAACGTGCGGCCCGGAGCGTCGTCCCGCGTGCCCTGGCCCGTCCCAACCGCTTCCCCGTCGACCCCGCTCAAGTCCGGCTTTATGAACTCGGCGTCCGCTGGGCGCTTGATGAACTCGGCGAGGCCATGCGGGTCGGTAGGACGCTGCGCGCGGTCCAGTTCGACACACGGGAACGCCGAGCACGGCTCTACACCGACCTCGGCCGGGTGTGGTGGCGGGCAGGCAAGCCCGACCAGACTGCAGCCGCGCTGTTGGCCGCCCACCGGCAATCCGCTGCCGAGATCCGTCGCCCGAGTATCCATGCTCTGGCGCAGCAGGTCGTGCGCCAGCATCCGCGAGCGCGCGGGGCCGACCAGCTCGCGCTGACCATCAGCGTCTAAAGGCGATCCAGCCCGAAACGTACGAACTGCGTGTGTAGCCCGACGCTGGGCAGACATGTCCCTCTCCCTTGTGCAGGCCCCCTGCCACGCCACCACCGCCCGCGTCGGCTCCGAGGCAGTTGGCCGGTCGCGGCTTGGTGTAATGCTCGATTCTCGACTGGCACGTATGGCGGGGGCTGCCGCCGTTCACTACTATCGGCGCGTCCCTCGCCCGTTTCCCCCCGACCGGATGGCCGATGCGTGCTTCGCCCCTCGCCGTCTCTCTCGTCGGCCTGCTCCTTGCCGCCGGTTGCGCCGACGGTAGCCGGGCCGAGCAGGTCGCGCCGCCGACCGTCACGGTGGGCGGTGTCCCTAGCCCTGCCGCGCAGAGTGGTGGGGCGTTCTCCAAGGAAGGCTGGTTCGGGGGCGCGGACGGGCTGCATGCGCGGGTCGACATTCGCGGCGTCCAGCGGCAGGCGGGCAAGGCGGTGCTGCGGTACAGCGTGACGTCGCTGGACTCGGCCACGAAGTCCGTTCCGTTCGAGATCGCGCTGATCGATCCGGTGGGACGCAAGCTCTACAAGCCGACCGGGACGACGAGCGGCTCCGGCTTCACCCCGGGCGCGGTCCGGGAGATGGCCGCCGAGTACCCGCCGATACCGGCGGATGTCCAGAAGGTCACGGCGATCACTCCGGGGACGGCGGGGGAGTTCACGGGCATTCCGGTGACCGATGGTGCGTCCTCGGGGAGCCCGGGCGCGTCGATGCCCCCGAGCGGGTCGGGGATACCGGTCGCGCCGTCCAGGGCACCCTCCGCCACACCGCCGGGCGGTGGGCGGCCGTCGGTGGGCGCCGAGCCCTTCGGACGGGTCAGGCCCTTCACCGCCCCTACGCAGTCGCCCTCAACGACACCGTCGCCGTCCACGCCTGTTGGTACGGGGCCAAATCCCGTGGACCTGTACGACATCGTTGAGGGCGAGACCAAGGACGTCACGTCCAGCCCGTCGGAGGTCACCGTCAGCCTGCGCGCCGACGCGCTGTTCGACGGCGCCTCGGCGAAGCTGTCGAGCCGTGCGAAGGCCGTCCTGGACGAGGCCGCCCAGCAGATCAAGACGAAGGCCACGGGCGCGCTGACCTTCGAAGGACACACCGGCGAGAACGACACCAAGCTGTCGAAAGACCGGGCCGATGCCGTCATGAACGATATGAAGACGCGCCTGTCGAACGGCTTCACTTACACGGCGACCGGCAAGGGGAACACCGAGCCCGTCGCCAAGGACGCCGTCCGCAACAACCGTGTCGAGATCTCCTACCGGCTGAAGGCAAGCGCGCGCGGCACCACCCCACCGGCCGTCTTCCAACCGCAGGACGGCAAGACGGTGGCAACACGTACGGCCACCTTCGGTGCGGACAAGAGGCGACTGGACGTCAAACCCTTCTACCGGGACGGTGCCTACATCGTCGCCGTGTTCGACATCGTCAACCAGGGGCCGGGCACCACCCCACCTGACGCCTCCTACCCGGACCCCAACTATCCGGGGGCCGTGTTCGGCTCGTTCTCCATCCAGACGCCCGGCGGTAAGGACGTCTACCGCGCCGTCCGCGGCGGCCCGGCAAGGGTGGGCGGTCCGAGCATCTACGTCGACACGGGACGCGCCACCTTCGTCACCGCCGTGGGCAAGCCCGACCGCGGTTTCGTCTACCTGCCCGCCCCGCCCGGCAACGTCACGTCGGTGACCTTCAACGCCGGCCCCTTCGGCAAGGTCGACAAGGTCCCCGTCTCATAGACCCGTCTCATAGATGCCGCGACGTGTGGCGGACGAGCCGGACGGATAGGTAAAGAGCACGGCATTGGATCGTCCGGCGGAGGTCATCGCAATGGGTATCGGCGTCAGCGTTTTCCTGATCACGATAGGGCTGATCCTCAAGTTCGCCATCCAGCCGGACGCGATGACGGACCCCGTGGACATCCACGTCATCGGAGTCATCCTGATCATCGTCGGCGGGGCGACGTTCGTCCTGCAGATGCTGATGACGGCCCGCGGGCGCGGACCGGGCTCGGGCTCCGGCCCGCGCCGGGACGAGCGCATGTACGACGGCGACAACCCGCCGCGCTGAGAACGAACCGACCGAGGGCCGGCGCCGCGTCCACGGCGCCGGCCCCGGAACGTCAGCCCCAGGCGAGCATGCGGATCGGGTCTTCCAGCATGTCGCCGACGTCGCGCAGGACGCGCGAGCCCAGTTCACCGTCCACGATCCGGTGGTCGAACGACAGGGCGAGCGTGGTGACCTTGCGGATCGCCAGTTCGCCCTCGTGGACCCACGGCATGTCCCTGATCTGCCCGAACGCCAGGATCGCCGCCTCACCCGGGGTCAGGATCGGTGTCCCCGTGTCCACGCCGAACACGCCGACGTTGGTGATGGAGATCGTCCCGTCCGAGAGGTCGGCCGGGGACGCCTTGCCCGCGCGTGCCTTTGTCGCCAGTTCGTTCAGCGCGCGCGCGAGGCCGGGCAGGTCCAGGTCCTGCGCGTCCTTCACCTTGGGCACGATGAGGCCGCGTTCGGTGGCCGCGGCTATGCCCAGGTTCACGTAGTGCTTGACCACGATCTCCGCGCCGTCCGGGCCGTCCACCCAGGTGGAGTTCACCATCGGGTGCCGCCGGACGGCGGTGAGCAGCGCGCGCGCCACCAGCAGTAGCGGCGACACCTTCACGTCGGCGAACTCGGGCAGTTCGCGGAGCCGCTTGACGGTCTCCATGGTGCGGGTGACGTCCACCTGGAGGAACTCGGTGACGTGCGGGGCCGTGAACGCCGAACCGGACACCGCCGCCGCCGTCGCCTTGCGCACACCCTTCACCGGTACGCGCTCCTCACGCGCACCTGCCTGGGCGGGGGCCGCCTGGGGCGGCGCGGCCTGCGCGGCGAGGACGTCGTCCCGCGTGATCGAGCCCTGCGGCCCCGAACCCGTGATGGTGGCGAGGTCGACGCCGAGGTCCTTCGCCATCTTCCGGACGGGCGGCTTCGCCAGCGGCAACCCGTTGTCCACAGGCTGTGGACGAGGCGCCGGCGGCCGCACCTGCGGCGGCGCCGGCGTCACGGCCGGAGCGGCCTGCGCCGCACCGTTGGACGCCTTGCGCGGACGCCGCTTGGTCGACCCCTCCTTGACCCCGTATCCGACCAGCACCGGCTGGCGTTTCGGCGGCGCCTCCGCACGTGCGACCATGCCCGGCTCGTTCGCCGTCGGCACGCCCTCCTCGCGCAGCGCCGCCGTCTGCGCCGGCGGCTCGGACACCGGCGTCGCCACCGCGCCGCCCTCGGCGCCGACCGCGATGATCGGCACGCCGACGTCCACGGTCTCACCCTCGGTGACCAGCAGCTCGGCCACCACGCCATCGAACGGGCAGGGCAGCTCCACGATCGCCTTCGCCGTCTCGATCTCGACGATGGTCTGGCCGTCTTCGACGGTGTCGCCCGGCTGGACGTGCCACTTGACGATCTCCGCCTCGGTCAGGCCCTCGCCGACGTCCGGCAGCTTGAACAGTCTCGGCTCGCTCACCGGCGTCACCACGCGAAGGATCGGTCGACCGCGTCCAGGATGCGGTCGAGGTCGGGCAGATAGTCGTCTTCCAGGCGGGACGGCGGATACGGGGTGGAGAACCCGCCGACGCGCAGCACCGGCGACTCCAGCCGGTAGAAGCACTTCTCGGTGATCCGCGCGGCCAGCTCGGCGCCGAACCCGCTGTACACCGGCGCCTCGTGCACCACCACGCACCGGCCCGTCCGGTTCACCGACTCCGTCACCGCGCCGATGTCGAGCGGGTTGAGCGAGCGCAGGTCGATGACCTCCAGCGACCGCCCCTCCTCGGCGGCCGCCGCGGCCGCCTCCAGGCACGTCTTCACCGACGGCCCGTACGCCAGCACCGTCGCGTGCTCGCCCGGCCGGACGACCCGCGCCTGATGGAGCGGCGTCCACTCCGTGGAGTCGATGTCGACGTCGGCCTTGTCCCAGTACCGCCGCTTCGGCTCGAAGAAGATCACCGGGTCGGGGGACGCGATCGACTGCTGGATCATCGAGAACGCGTCCACCGGGTTCGAGCACGTCACCACGCGCAGCCCGGCCGTGTGCGTGAAGTACGCCTCCGGCGACTCCGAATGGTGCTCGACCGCGCCGATGCCGCCGCCGCACGGGATCCGGACGACGACCGGCAGCGACAGCGTGCCGAGCGACCGCATCCGCATCTTCGCGAGCTGCGTGATGATCTGGTCGGCGGCCGGGAACACGAACCCGTCGAACTGGATCTCGCAGACCGGCCGGTAGCCGCGCAGCGCGAGCCCGATCGCCGTCCCGATGATGCCGGACTCGGCCAGCGGCGTGTCGATGACCCGCTCCTCGCCGAAGTCCTTCTGCAGGCCGTCCGTGATCCGGAAGACCCCGCCGAGCTTCCCGACGTCCTCGCCCATCACGAGGACCTTCGGGTCGTTCTCCATGGCCTTGCGCAGGCCCTCGTTCAGCGCCTTGCCGAGGGTCAGGGTGGTCACTTCGACTCCTCCTCGAACGACGCCAGGTAGGCGGCGAACTGCTCCTGCTCCTCCGTCATCAGCGGATGCCGCTCGGCGTACACGTCCTCGAACATCGACAGCGGCTTCGGATCGGGCATCGCCCGGCAGCCCTCGCGCAGCTCCTTCGCGAGCTGCTTGGCCTCGTCCTCGACCTTCTCGAAGAACCCCGCGTCCGCCAGGTCGTTGCGCACCAGGTACGCCTTGACCCGCTCGATCGGGTCCTTGAGCTTCCACGCCTCCTCTTCGGCCTTCAGCCGGTACCGCGTGGGGTCGTCGGTCGTCGTGTGGGCGCCCATCCGGTAGGTGTACGCCTCGACCAGCGTCGGGCCCTGCCCCGTCCGGGCGTTCTCCAGAGCCTTCCTGGTGACCGCGAGACAGGCGAACACGTCGTTCCCGTCCACGCGCAGCCCGGGGAACCCGAACCCCTGCGCCCGCTTGTAGAGGGGAATCCGGGACTGCTTCTCCAGCGGCTCGGAGATGGCCCACTGGTTGTTCTGGCAGAAGAACACGATCGGCGCGTTGAAGACGGACGCGAAAACGAACGACTCGTTCACGTCACCCTGCGACGTCGCCCCGTCCCCGAAGTAGGCGATCGTCGCCCCCGCCGACAGCGTGCCCAGCACCCCGTCCCGCTGGATGCCCATCGCGTACCCGGCCGCGTGCAGCGTCTGGCTGCCGATCACGATCGTGTACAGGTGGAACCCGTGCTCGGCCGGATCCCAGCCACCGTGGTTGACGCCCCGGAACAGCCCGAGCAGCTTCAGCGGCTCCACGTTCCGGCACCACGCGACGCCGTGCTCGCGATAGGTCGGAAAGACCATGTCGTGCTCGGTCAAAGCCCGCCCAGACCCGATCTGAGCGGCCTCCTGCCCCAGCAGCGAGGCCCACAGCCCCAGCTCGCCCTGCCGGGTCAGCGCCACGGCCTCCAGGTCGATCCGCCGGACGATCACCAGGTCGCGATAGAGATCGCGCACTTCCTCGGCGCTGAGGTCCAGGGGGTAGTCGGGATGCTCGATGCGCTCCCCCTCGGGGGTCAGCAGCTGGACGAGCTCGGGCTCGGCGAGCTCCGGGGTGTCGGGCGCGCCGCGCACGGAGTCGATCGTCATCGATGACACTCCTCGTTCGGGGCCGGTACACGGGATCGCCGCGCCGCCGGCCGATGTCAACGGCCATCGGCCCCGGTAAGGGACAAAAGCCGCAATGCCATCGTGGCAGACATCACACCCTGCGATGCAAGTCCCGCCACCGTGATCCCTACCCCACCC
>NZ_SMJW01000351.1 GCF_004348335.1 Actinomadura bangladeshensis
GCTTCGTCCTCCAGGTGGCCGCGCCGCCGCCCGTGAAGATCCGCCGCCGCCCGCTCCCCGACGTCCTGGCCCCCGCCTACGAGGCCCTCGCCGCTCCGGACACCGACGACCGGTTCGGCTGACGGCCGCGCGTCGGGACGCCGGGGGCGGGACGAGCCGGCCCCCGGGGCCGCCGTCAGCCGGCGTCGCCGAGCACTTCGCGCAGCTTCCGAGCGAAGGCCTCGGGCTGCCCGGCCTGGCCGAACTCATCGCCCAGGAAGCCTCCGTGGTGGCTCGGGAACACCGTCGCCCGGCCGCCGAGCAGCTCGGCCGTCGCCTCCGAGGTGCGTCCCGTCATGACGCCCTTCGACTCCTCGCCCACGGCGATCACGATGCGCGTGGGCGCCGCGGTGAGCGCGGCGGCGTCGGGCCGGTAGTCGCTGACCGCCCACGACCGGTCGGAGAGCAGCGGGTCGTCGCGGGAGCCGTCGTCCTCGGCCGGCATGCCGAACATGGCCGGATCGGGCGCGGGCTGGGCGAAGTAGTCGTCGGTGAACTCGCCCTGCCACGACGTCATCGCGATGAACGCGGCCATGCCGGCGCCCCAGCCCTTGCTCTCGTACGCGTCCCGGACGCCGGCCCGCGCGCGCTCGGCGGCCGCCGCGTCGGGCAGCACCGGGATGATCGGCGGCTCGTGCGCCACCAGGGTCGTCACGTCGCCGGGATGGGCCGCGACGAGGGCGAGCGCGGTCACCGCGCCGCCGCTGCTCGCGAACATCTCGACCGGGCCCGCCCCGAGCGCCTCGATGAGGGCGTGCACGTCGCCGGCCTGGACGCCGGGCGCGTGGTCGTTCCGGCCGTCCTTGCGGGTGCTGCGGCCGAGGCCGCGCGGGTCGTAGGCGACCACGGTGCGGTCGGGGAAGTGCGAGGCCAGCGTGCGGAAGCCGGTGGCGTCCATGGGCTGGCCGATCATGACGAGCGGCGGGCGCCCGCCGGCCGCCGGCAGCGGGCCGTGGACGTCGTACACGAGGTCGGCTTCGGGAGTTTCGAGTGTCTTCGTCATCATGACCGTGCAGACCTCGCCCGCACCGGAAACTCATCGGCCCCTACCGGTCGATCTCCTCCGGCGGGAGCGGCAGGCAGGCCCGGACGGTGAAACCGCCGTCCGGGCCGGGTCCGGCCTCCAGGGCGCCGCCCAGCGATGCGGCACGGTCGCGCATGCCGCGGATGCCGCTGCCGTCACCGGACGCCCCCGGCGGCGACGGCACGCCGTCGTCCTCCACGCTGACCGTCACCTCATCCTCCGCGAAGCCGACGCGGACCGTCGCCGTGGAGGCGGTGGAGTGCCGGGTCACGTTCGTGAGCGCCTCCTGGACGATCCGGAAGGCGGCCAGATCGGTCTCAGCGGGCAGTGGGCGCGGATCGCCCTCGATCTTCGTGCGGATCGTGAGCCCGGCGGCCGAGATGCCGCTCGTCAGCTCCTCCAGCCGGGCCAGCCCGGGGGCCGGGGCGACCGGGGCGGCCTCGTCGACCTGGCGGAGGACACCGAGGGTGGCGCGCATTTCCCGGAGGGTGTCCTTGCTCGCCTGCTTGATCGCGGTGAGGGCGGCCTCGGCCTGCTGCGGCTCGCGGTGCAGGCCGTGCAGCGCCGCGGTGGCCTGCACGTTGATCAGCGAGATGTTGTGGCCGAGGACGTCGTGCAGCTCGCGGGCGATGCGCAGCCGCTCCTCGACGGCGCGGCGGCGGGCCTCGGCCTCCCGGCCGCGCTCGGCGACCCGCGCGCGCTCCTGCGCCTCGCGCAGGTAGGCGCGGCGGTTGCGGACGACGCCGCCGATCGCGATGACGGCGACGAACCAGCCGGCGAGCAGGAAGGGCGCCGCGTCCGCGAGATGGTCGGCGCCGTCGCGGCCGTCGCCGTAGACGGTGCCGGCGATCGCGGCGGCGGCGAGCAGCGCGGCCGTCGTCAGGCGCCCCGCGGCCGCCGCGGTGTAGAGCGCGATCACGAAGGTGATCACGAGGGGGCCGTCCGGGTCGGTGGCCGGGTAGTAGATCCCGCAGGCCGCCAGCGTGACGGCGGCGACCGCGACCGGAGCGCTCCGGCGCAAGTACAGCGCCCCGCAGGCGACCGCGATCAGCGCCCAGCCGTAGGCGGGCATGGGCCCGCGGCCGACCACGCGGGTCTCCAGCAGCGCGATCGCGACCAGGACGAGCAGGCATCCGGCGGCCAGCGCCGCGTCCGCCATGCGGCCCTCCGTCAGCCGCAGGGGTGGCCGGTCGCGTCCCTTCGCCAGTCGCACGCATCCATCCTGCCAGGGTCCCTACACTTGCATGTCTGCGATGAAATGTAGTACTTCTACTATCAACGAACGTAGGAGTATGGCTAATGATCCAAGTTGCTGTACGGGGGAGCGCATGAGCGAGCCGGTGATCCGGGCGCGGGACCCGCGGACGATGGCGCTCATGCTCGTCTCCGGGGTGATGTTCCCGGTGGCGCGGCCGCCGGAGGCCGTGCGGACCGCCGCGCAGGGGGCGCTGTGATCCGCAAGGCCGGCCCGGCGTCCGCCGACAAGGAGACCGTCTACAACCGGATCTCGGTGCTGCGGGCCGAGCGCGGCGTCTCGCGCCGCGACCTGGCCGCCGCGCTCGGCGTCCACTACCAGACGGTCGGCTACCTGGAACGGGGCGAGTACAGCCCCAGCCTGCACCTCGCCCTGCGCATCGCCGACTACTTCGAGGTGCCGGTCGAGGTCGTCTTCTCCCTCACACCCTTCCCCCGGATCGGAGGCACATCATGAGCAAGCGCGCGGACCGCCTCGCGGCGCTGGACGAGGAACTGGAACGCCGGCTGCCCGCCCGCTACGCCCGGCGGCGGCCGCGCCGGATCCTGGCGGGGGCGGGCGCGGTCACGCTCGGCCTGTTCTGGGTGGACGCCGCCGTGTCCTGGGTGCTGGCGCCCAGCGACACGGCCATGATCGCGAACTTCGTGATCCTGGGCGTCCTGGTGGTGGTCGGGTTCCCGCTCGCGGGCCAGCTGATGGCGGTGACCCGGGGCCTGACCTCCAAGCGCGAGGACCAGCTCGACGAGCGGCAGCTCCTCGCCCGGCTCCGCGCCTACGCGAGCGCGCACCGGGCGACCACGTTCGTGCTGGCCGCCGTGCTGATCGTGACGAGCGTCGCCGACACCGACGGCCGCGAGTCGCAGATCCCCGGCGCGGCGCTGTTCCTGATCCTGTTCGCCATGCTGGCGACGCACATGCTCCTCCCCCTCGTCGTCGCGACCTGGCAGACGGCCGACCCGCCCGCCGACGAGGACGACGAGGACGACGAGCGTGACCAGGACGAGCCCGCCGCCTAGCGCAGGTCGCCGTTCGTCATGCCCTGCGGGGCGGGCGGCAGCGCCACCAGGCCCATCTCGGTCCGTCCCGGCAGCAGCGGGTGGCCGGGCACCACCCGGACGCTGTAGCCGAACGCGCCGCTGCGCCCGAGGGGGACCTCGCCGGTGTAGCGGCGCCGCCCGTTCTCGGCCGGCTCGACCTCCGCGAGCTCCAGGTAGGACGGGTCGACGAGCGCGTCGGCGTCGTCCACCCGGCCGTAGGCGACCTCCACGGCGACGTCGTCCGGGTCGAGACCGCCGAGGTCCACGACGACCCGCACGGTGAGGCGCGCCCCGACCTGCGGGCTCTCCTCCCCGTTGGACTCGACGTGCTCGACGGCGACGCCCGGCCACGCCTTGCGGACCCGCTGCTTCCACGCCGACAGCGCGCGGGCGCCCGCGTACTTGTCGGCGACCATGGCCTGCTCGGACGCGGCGGCCGGGGTGTAGAGCTCCTCGACGTAGTCGCGCAGCATCCGGGACGCGAGCACCTTCGGGCCGAGCGTGGCGATCGTGTGCTTCACCATCTCCAGCCAGCGGCGCGGCAGGCCGGCCGAGTCGCGGTCGTAGAAGGTGACGGACACGTGGTCCTCGATGAGCTCGTACAGCGCGGCGGCCTCCAGCTCGTCGCGCCGGTCCGGGCTGGACAGGCCGTCGGCGGACGGGATCGCCCAGCCGTTCTGGCCGTCGTACCACTCGTCCCACCAGCCGTCCAGGATCGACAGGTTCAGCCCGCCGTTCAGCGCCGCCTTCATCCCGGACGTGCCGCTCGCCTCCAGCGGGCGCAGCGGGTTGTTCATCCACACGTCGCAGCCCTGCACCATGAGCTGCCCGAGCGCGATGTCGTAGTCGGGCAGGAACACGATGCGGTGCCGGACGTCCTCGGAGTCGGCGAACCGCACGATCTGCTGGATGAGCCTCTTGCCGCCCTCGTCCGCCGGGTGCGCCTTCCCGGCGATCACGATCTGCACGGGCCGCTCCGGGTGCAGCAGGATCGAGCGGAGCCGGTCCGGGTCGGTCATCATCAGCGTGAGCCGCTTGTAGGACGGGACGCGCCGCGCGAACCCGATCGTCAGGACGTCCGGGTCGAGCGCGTCGTCGATCCAGGAGACCTCGGCCTCGCTGGCGCCGCGCTGCCGCCACGACTCGCGGAGCCGGCGCCGCGCATCGTGCACGAGGCGGCGCCGCAGCAGGCCCCGCATCCGCCAGATCTCCGGCTCGGCGACGGTGCGGACGCCCTCCCAGCCGCGGCCGCTCTCCATCACCGACGGCAGCTCGCGGGCGGTGAACTCCAGCACCTCGCGCGCCACCCAGGTGCCCGCGTGCACCCCGTTGGTGATCGACCCGATCGGGACCTCGGCGAGGTCGAACCCGCCCCACAGGCCGCCGAACATCTCCCGGCTGACCTCGCCGTGCAGCTCGCTGACGCCGTTGACGCGCTGCGCCAGCCGCATCCCCATCACGGCCATGTTGAAGACGGTGCGGTCGCCGCCCGGGTAGTCCTCGGCGCCGAGCGCGAGGACCCGGTCGACGGGGACCTGCTCCTCCTCGTTCGTCCCGCCGAAGTACCGGCCGATCAGGTCGCGGGGGAACCGGTCGATGCCGGCCGGGACGGGCGTGTGCGTGGTGAACACCGTGCCCGCGCGCGTCGCCTCCAGGGCCTCGTCGAACGTCAGGCCGTCCTCCGACACCAGCTCGCGGATGCGCTCCAGGCCGAGGAACCCGGCGTGTCCCTCGTTGGTGTGGAACACCTCGGGCGCGGGATGCCCGGTGATGCGGCAGTACGCGCGGATCGCCCGGACGCCGCCGATGCCGAGCAGCATCTCCTGCAGCAGCCGGTGGTCGCCGCCGCCCCCGTACAGCCGGTCGGTGACGTCGCGGGCCGCCTGGTCGTTGTCCTCGACGTCGGAGTCCAGGAGGAGCTGCGGGACGCGCCCGACGCGGGCGACCCAGACCTGGGCGCGCAGGGCGTGGCCCTTGGGGAGGCCGATGGTCACGTGCACCGGCGTCCCGTCCCGCTCGCGGAGCAGGGTGAGCGGGAGCCCGTTCGGGTCGATCGGCGGGTAGCGCTCCAGCTGCCAGCCGTCCGGCGACAGCGACTGCGAGAAGTACCCGTGCCGGTACAGCAGCCCGACCCCGAGGATCGGGACGCCGAGGTCGCTCGCCGTCTTCAGGTGGTCGCCGGCCAGGATGCCGAGGCCGCCGGAGTACTGCGGCAGCGCGGCGGTGATCCCGTACTCGGGCGAGAAGTAGGCGATGGACGACGGGCCGTCGGGCCGGGTCTGGTACCAGCGCGGCGCGGTCAGGTACTCGTGCAGGTCCTCGGCGGTGTCCTGCAGGCGGCGCAGGAACCGCCGGTCCTCCGCCAGCTGCGCCAGCCGCTCCGGCGAGACCTCGCCGAGCAGCCGGACCGGGTCGTGGTGGACGGCCTCCCAGAGCGCGGGGTCCACGGCGCGGAACAGGTCGAGCGTCTCGTGGTGCCAGGACCAGCGCAGGTTGAGGACGAGCTCCTCAAGCTGCCGGAGCGGCTCGGGAAGGACGGTGCGGACCGTGAAACGTCGGATTGCCTTCACACATAGCCACGCTATGCGCTGCCGTCCCATGAATGCGACGGGGGCACCACACCCTCACCTCGGGGCCCGGTCCCGGACCGGGCCCGCGCGAAACCGCGGAAACCCCGGTGGCGCAGGGGATGGCGGCCTCCGGCCAGCGCCGGTCGCGGGCCGGCGGCGGGGCGGCGCGGACGAGCGTTTGCCCAATCTCGACCATCCGCAGACCGGTCCACCGGCGGCCGCCTCCGGCCGCCTCCGGCCGCCACGGGCCGCAGAACGATCAATACAGGTCATGGCCGCGTCAAACCTTACAGATCCACAGAATTGCCGCTCAGGTCGCCGCGGGGCGGACGAAGCGGCGAGGTCACCCCCGAGCCGCCGATCCAGCCGGCGGCGCGGCCCACCCGGTAGCGCTCGCGGGGCGTCGCTCTGCGCACCCGAAGGCCGACGCAAAGTTACCCCAAACTACGGGACGGTAGCCGCCCGTTCGCGGGCATGGGACGTTTCGGAAGTCTCGCTCGGGTAGGGGTGACACATGCACGTCGAGTCCGGAACGTCCCGTATGACCGGCATTCCGAGGCTCGGTCGCATTCCGATCCTGGACGTGGCGCCGGTGGTGGGGTGTGGCCGGTGGCCGGCGAAGGCCGTGGTGGGTGAGACGGTCGAGGTGTCGGCGACGGTGTTCCGTGAGGGGCACGAGATGCTGGGTGCGGCGGTGGTGCTGCGGACGCCCGATG
>NZ_SMJW01000352.1 GCF_004348335.1 Actinomadura bangladeshensis
TGTGTATAAGAGACCGCCCCTGGACCTGGCCCACCGCGACCCCCGCGCCTACGTAGCGGCCCTCTGCCACGCCGGCGAAGACGCCGAACTGACCGACCCCTCCGGCCTGGGCGGCTTCGGCTGGCTCGCCCAAACCGTGAACATCCCAATCCCCAACGCCCTAACCACCTGAACACCCCCGCCCGCCGGACCAGAAGCGCCGGACCAGAAGCGCCGGACCAGGAGCAGGCAGAAACGCCGGACCAGGAGCGTCAACCAGGAGCGGGCCAGAGACGCCGGACCAGGAGCAGGCAGAAACGCCGGACCAGGAGCGTCAGCCAGGAGTGGGCCAGAGACGCCGGGCCAGGCGTCCCAAAGGCGGCGTCGGGCCGTGAGTGCCGCCGCCAGGCTGGGCGGCGGCACTCACGGCCCCGGAGTCCCACGTCGGAAGTGCCGGGGGCGGAATGTGCCGGGGCGGAAGTGCCAGGGCGGAATGTGCCGGGCGGAGGTTCGCATGGCGTTGGTACGGCGAACCGGCCGCCCGGATCGGTCACCGCTCTACGTGGAGGGCTTGCAGGCCGCGCAGGACGTAACCGGGCTTCCACTCGGGTTCTTCGGACAGGCGGAGATCCGGTGCCACCCGCAGAACTGCCCCGAAGGACTCGGCGAGTTCGATGCGCGCGAGCGGGGCGCCCAGGCAGTAGTGGATGCCGAGCCCGAACGTGATGTGCGGGTTCGGGTCACGGGACAGGTCGAGACGGCCCGGGTCGGCGAACACCTCAGGGTCCCGGTTGGCGGACGCGAACTGCAACGCCACCTCGGAACCGCGGGGAATGTCGACGCCGGCGACCGTGATGTCCTCCAGCACCCAGCGTTCGAACATGGGCGCCGGCGTGTCGTAGCGGAGCAGTTCCTCGACGGCCGTGGGGACGAGCGAGTGGTCGGCGCGGAGCCGCTCCAGCTCACCGGGGTTGCGGAACAGCGACCACCAGCCGTTGCCGGTCGCGTTGACCGTGGCCTCGTGGCCCGCATTGAGGAGCAGGACGCAGGTGCCGATGAGCTCGTCCTCGGTCAGCCGGTCGCCCTCGTCCACGACTTGGGCGAGCGCGGTGATGAGATCGTCGCGCGGCTCGGCCCGCCGGGTGCGCGCGAGGCCGCGCAGGTAGTCGGAGAACTCGACGGCGGCGCGGACGGCCGTGCGCTGCACCTCCTCCGGCGGGTTCAGTTCGTACATGCCGCAGATGTCGGCCGACCAGGGGCGCAGGAGCGGGCGGTCCTCGACGGGGACGCCGAGCATCTCGGCGATCACGTTCACCGGCAAGGGCTCGGCGACCTCGGCGAGCAGGTCGCCACCGCCCTTCGCGGCCAGCGCCTCGGCCAGCTCGCCGGCGAGTCGCCTGATCGTCGGCCGCAGGCCCTCCACCATCCGGGCGGTGAACGCCTTGGACACCAGCCGCCGCAGCCGCGTGTGGACGGGCGGCTCCACGTCCAGCATCCCGGCGCGGATCAGGTCCCAGAACGGCTTCAGGAAGTCGGCCTCCGGCTGCCGGCCGAACTCCTCGTGACCGGCGATGTGGAGATACGACCGTCCGAGCCGCCTGTCCCGCAGCAGCGCGTCGACGTCCTCGTACCGGCTGATCACCCACTGCCCGGTCGGCTCGTGGAAGAACACCGGCCGTTCCTGGCGGAGCCGCTCGAACGCCGGGTAGGGGTCCGCCACGAACTCGGCGGACCAGGGGTCATATGCCACATCACTCATGTTCCGAAGATTATGCGCATCCCGCAGCGCCCTCCCCGCACGACGGTGCGAGGAGGGCGCCGACGAGGCGCCAGCCACCGGACGACTCGGGTCACCATTTGCTCCCACTACTCGGCCGACCCGACCCCGGCAGCTGGCGTGCTCCACCCCCGACTCACCCACCAAAGAAGCCCAGACGTCTCCGACACCATCCGGCACCGCCCGCTCCAACGGCCCAACGCCGATCCCACCCCCTCCACTCCACTCCGCGCACAGGCCGACCAGAGCCATCCACCCCATCCCCATCCGGCCCAACGAAGCCGAAGATCACCCCGCTCACCCGGGGCCCGAGCGCCCCCGAAGCCCGTAGATCGGCGATCCACCACAGAGAAGACGGAAGACCGACGCTCACGCCCGACGCCTGGACAACCTCGCAAGGACGCGCTACCCACCGGCCACCCCGCCGAAGGCGAAGGCCAACGGAAATAGCCGGTCACGCGGCCGTCCGGCCGATCGCGCGGCGGGCGGACCCGCCGCCCGCGGCCCAGCCCGAAGGGCTCGTCCACCGCGCCCGAGCAACCGCACAGGCCCGCTCCAGCACTCGAACACGTATTTCAGCGCAATCACCCGCCACCCGCCGGCGGCCTCGTTCGGGGCGAGGGGCAGCGGAAGCGGCCGACGGCTGAGCCGACTCGCAGGACGCGCCGTCGAGCGGCCACTCCGTTCGACGCACGAGTCCGGGTGGGCACGTGACGCTGGAGCCGGCCCGTCAGGTCGTGGCATTGGTGGTCGGCCTAGTTGAAGGCGAAGGTCGAGGGAAGCGGCCGGCGCCTCAGGAGGTCGATGGGGACGGCGTCGGCCAGGGCCTTGTAGCCGATCGGGTTCAAGTGCAGGTGGTCGCCGACGTCGAAGGCGGGGAGCAGCCGGTCGGGGGCGGACGGGTCGCGGGCGGTGCGATCGAAGTCGATCACGGCGTCGAATCGGCCGCTGGTGCGGATCCAGGTGTTGACGGTTCGGCGGGCTTCCTCCCGGTAGCCGTCCGGGTCGTCGTACATGGTGTTGCCGCCGAACGGGGTGAGCGTCGCGCCGTACACGCGGATGCCCTGGGCATGAGCGCGGACGATGATCTGGTCATAGGCCGCGATCAGGCTGTCGGCGACCTGCTTTTGCGCCGCCGGCGTGGCTTCGGCGGTGCCGATGTCGTTGACGCCCTCGAAGACGACGAGCCACTCGACGCCGCTCTGTGCCAGCACGTCACGGTCGAGCCGGGCGAGCACGTTGGGGCCGAGGCCATCGTTGAGGACGCGGTTCCCGCCGGCGGCCTGATTCACGATCGCGATGTCGGACGTGGACGGGTGGGACTGCAGCCGGTCCAGGAGCCGGTCGGGCCAGCGGTCGTTCCCGTTCGTCGTGGACCCGCGGCCGTCGGTGAGGGAGTCGCCGAGCATGACCGCCGCCGCCGTGGCGGGCTTGGCCCACACTTCGAGACCGCTCAGGAAGTACCAGTGGTCGGCGCGGGTCGCCCCCGCCAAGTCGGTGTCGGCGACGTGGTCACCGGCCAGCATGGAGGACGTGGTCCGTGAGCCGGGGTGGGACGTGATCGCGGTCGACGCCTGACCGTCCGCCAGGTAGATCGTGACCGTGAGGTTCGATCGCGGCGCCACCGGGAACTTCAGCGGGTCGGACACCATCTGCGCACCGACCGGTATCACCACGGACGCATTCCCATGGAAGGTCACCGGCCGGGACGTCTTCGGCTCGATGGAGCTGACGCCCGCCTGACCGCCGCTGGGCAGCGCGACGGACACCTTGGTGATGGGCAGCGCCGCCCCGCCGAACGCGTTGGAGAACCGCAGCCGCAGGTTCCGGCCGCCGACGGACACACGGACGGTCTGCCGCAGGGTCGCGTCGTCGAAGACCTTGCCGTCCTGCGTGAACGGCGCGGGAGGCATGTTCCCCGGCTCGGTCAGCTGCGGCATCGACACCCAGCTGTCGACCCAGTGGCCCCCGAACTTCGGTGCCGCATGGCCGGCGGCGTTCCGGGGCTCGCCCTCCGCTCCGGTCAACGATGCCGCGACGAGGCCGGCCGCGAGCAGGAGTACGGCGACGAGCCGGGCGGCGGGGCTCATGAGCGGCGCGAGCGCGCCCGCTCCCGGCCGCCGGACGTGGACGGGCGTGAATCGTCTCACCACAGCTCTCCGATCGACTCCACGGACCGTTCGAAACATTTCGATCACTTTCGGATCGGAGCCCGAACGTACGCCGGGCCCACCGCCCCGTCAAGAACTCCTCCCCCAATCCGCTCCCCGGAGTCATCGCGCCGTCGCGCCCGAAGAATTCGCCTCATCAAAGCTCCAGCAGTCCATTGACCCCATCCGCAAGGCGTCGTACCTTAGCCGAGCAATGCCTCCGATAAGTTTCGAAACTTTTTGCTCCTCCATCCTCCTGCCAGTTCGTCGCCGTCCCGCCGCCCCGCCAGAACCCTCGGCGTCCGGTGCGAGTGCAGAGGAGGGGTGGTTCTCCGTGCTTCCTCGTCCAGTGGAGAAACGATGATCAAGGTTCCGCGGTCGTCCGGTCGGTCTCGACGCTTGGTGGCTTCCTCGGGGGCGGTGGCTGCCGCCGCGGCCGTTGTCGCCATGAGTCCGGCGGCCGGGCATGCCGCCGTCGCGGAGCGGCATCCGCACCTGGGCTGCCCGAACGGATATGTGGCGCTCACCTTCGATGACGGGCCGACCGCCGCCACGTTGCCGACGCTGCTGGACAGACTCCGCGCCGCCGGCGCCCGGGCCACGTTCTTCAACCAGGGGAACAACGCCGAGGCCCGGCCCGACCTCGTCCGTGCGGAGCAGCGCGCCGGCATGTGGATCGGCAACCACACCAACACCCACCCGCATCTGCCCCAACTGGGCGAACCCGACGCGTTCAAGGAGATCCTCGGGACCCAGCTGACCCTGCGCCGGATCACCGGTCGGTGGCCCACGCTCTTCCGGCCGCCCTACGGGGAGGTCAGCGACCAGGTCAGGGCGGACGAGGCCCGGCTGCGCGTCCTGGAGGTGCTGTGGACGGTCGACTCGCGCGACTGGGCCGGAGCCGGCACCGATGAGATCGTGGCGGCCGCGCGCACCCTCCAGCCGGGCGGCATCATCCTGATGCACGACTGGGCCCAGGCCTCCGTCGACGCCGTGCCGCGGATCGTCAGCGACCTGCGCGACCGC
This sequence comes from Actinomadura bangladeshensis, assembly GCF_004348335.1. Classification (GTDB taxonomy): domain Bacteria; phylum Actinomycetota; class Actinomycetes; order Streptosporangiales; family Streptosporangiaceae; genus Spirillospora; species Spirillospora bangladeshensis. Next base: position 4,933 of record NZ_SMJW01000352.1, read on the forward strand.
GGCCTCTGCCCCGGCAAGATCGCCTTCACCCCGAAGAAGGTGCCCTTCGGCGACACGTACTTCCACGCGACGGCGGTCGCTCCCTGACACTTCCGGCGTGTTCGCCCGACCTTGCGCCACGTTGATCGCCTCCGTTGATGGGCGGTCGGCCCTCCCCCTTGGGCGGGCCGACCGGTCCCATCGTCGAGGGCGACGTGGAGGCGTGGAAGTAGAACGCGATTCTGTGGAAAAGTCGTCAGCGGGCCCAGTGGGTCGGGTCTCCGCCGCCGGCGCGGCGGGCGGCCAGGGCCCGGCCGGCGGTGCTCTCGACGATCGCCCGAGCCTCACCCAGGTCGCGGTCCGTGGCGGCGACCTGCACCGGCCCCGGAGGCGCGTCGACGTGGACGGTCGCCAGACCGAGGAGACGCTGGAACACGTTCGCGGTGAGCCGGACGCTCTGCGCCCGCGCGTGGGCGATCACGTCGGTGCGGCGGCAGGGCCAGCCGTGCCGCGTCACGAAGACCACGTCGTCGGTTCCGGCGCCGTCCGCGCGGTCGATCGCCACGGCCTTGGAGGACGCCGGGACGAGGGGAACCGCGTCGACGTGCGTCCCCGGGAAGACCTGCGAGACGAGGTGCATCGCCACATGCCGGGGCGCGACCGGCAGCAGGGTCGAGGACAGTGCCTGGCGCTCACCCGCGTAACCGGCGACGGTGACCTCGACACGAGCCCAGCCGAGGCTCCGCCAGATCACCGGTTCGACGATGCTGACGGCCTGGACGCGGCCCGGAGGCAGCGTCTGCATGCGGGTCTCCAGCAGGCCGTAGCGCAGGCGGATACCGTCCGGTGACATCGCCACCGTGAAGTTGGCGTACATCACCAGAGGCGCGATCACGGCCCTGATGAGCCCGAGCAGGACGGGAACGGTGACCGCCAGCATGCCGCCCTCCGCGTACATGACGAGGAAGACGAGGGAGGCCAGGAACAGCAGGGCCGTCCCCAGAACGGGCAGCCGCACGAGAAGGGACGCGAACAGCGCGCCGAAAGGCACCCGCCAGACGTGGCGTTCGGGTGCCTCCGGCGTGTGGCCGGGCAGTCCGGCGGCGCGCGCGAGGAGTTCGGCGCGCAACTGCTGAGCGGAGTTGCGCCCCAGGTAGCGGAGGGCGATCTCACTCTGCTCACCGCCGGCCAGTTCCACCCGTACCTCCGCCAGGGCGAACACCCTCGTCACCAGCGGACGGACGAGATCGATGGCCTGGATGCGCGAAAGCGGGATGCGGCGCTTGTTCTTACGGAGGATCCCGGTCTCGACGACGAGGTCGTCGCTGTCGATACGAAAACGCAGGGCGAGCCACGTCCAGAGACCCGTGCCCACCGCGATCAGTCCCATGGGGACGGTCACGACGATGAACCTGAGAATCACCTCAGGGGTGAGCGCCAGAGTGATGCCGTCTTCGGTCTGGGTCAGCAGTAGAGGAAAGCCGAGCAAGACGAAGTAGATGATGAGAAAGATGAAGGCGCGCAGTGGGGCGGTCGCCCAGTGGAGCCTGTGCGTGCCCTCAGAGAACCGAACCGGCGGACGGTAGCCGGGAGGTGGGCCATAACCGTGCGGAGGGCGCGGCGGGCCATATGGCGAACCGGGTGGCGGGCCTGGGGGACCGTAAGGC
>NZ_SMJW01000353.1 GCF_004348335.1 Actinomadura bangladeshensis
GCCGCGACAAACACGTAGTAGTCACTGGAGAGCCGGATGCATTGAAAGGTGCACGTCCGGTTCGGGCCGGGGGCCACTGGAAAAGGACCCGCCGACGGCGGGCACCTCGCCAGTGGCCTACCGGTACACCTGCACGGGAGGGGGCAGATCGTCGTACGAGTGTTCCGTGACGAGCGCGACGGCCTGGTGGTCGTGGAGGTGTGGGACGCCGGCGAAGGACGCCCGCAGGCCCGGCCGGAGGATCACGCGGCCACGTCGGGGCGGGGGCTCCTGCTGATGGCGGAGATCGTCCACAGGTGGGGCGTCCGGCCGCTGAACGAGGGCGGCAAGGTCACGTGGGCGAAACTTCGCTGAACGAGCCGGTCGCGCTGCTGCTGCTTCAGCACCTCTTCCAGCCGGAGTGGACGATCACACTCGACCACGATGGCGTCTGGCATGCCGTTCGCCGGGTTTCGGTGTCCGCGTCCGACCTCGATGGGCTGCTGGACATGATCGGCGCCGCGGACGCTGCCGCTGTAGAGCGCGCAAGGAACGTCGTGCGTGGGCGCTGACCGCCCACCACCTCGGCGGGATGGGGTCGCGGGGCGGGCTGGCCGCTTGATCGCAGGTAAGGGATCATGGGCGACATGGCCCGTTATCGGCGCGATGCCCAGCTTGAATCGTTTCCTCGTGATCTGCTGGACGAGTTCGTCCGCGCGCTGTTGAACGTGGCCGAGCAGGCACCCGTCACTGAGGCCGGCTTCGCGTTCGAGGAAGAGGTCTTCGACGATCTGCGGCTGGTGGAGGGCCGGCATCTCGCCGCCGGAGCCCGCTACCGGATAACGGCCGACGAGGTCACCGGCGACCTGAGCGTCCCGGCGTGGAACAAGGCCGGGGAGACGCGGATCGACGTCACCGCCGGTCCGGAAGGCCATACCGTCGATCTGCACGTGGATTTGCGCATGTCGGGCCGGCGGTTCCACGGCATCCGCATCACGGGTGGCTACCAGGGGCCGAAGCCGTTTCGCATGTTGCGGCGGGCGAAGTGGGAATGCGAGGTGCGGGCCGAGGAATGGTGGTCCCTGCTCGGTCCGAAAGCGGCTCCCCTCTCGCTGCGGGTCGAGCATCCGCTCGCCGTCGTCGATCTACAGGTGGCGCGCGGCAAGGACGAGAATGGACGTTGGTCCGTCGATACCACGGCGCGGTTCGGCGGACGTTCGATTGCGCGCCCACTCGCGGCCGTGGCGCTCGCCGTCATGCGGCGCCGCATCCGGCGGATGCTGGACGAATGGATCGGCGAGGCCGTGTCCAGGTGGAACGCCGACGTTCCCGTAATGGTCGAGCACGGTCTGCGGGAGCGGCTCGACTTCGAGCACCAGGTGACGCTCAAGGCCGTGTCCCGCGAGTGGGCCGACGCGTACACGACCGCACTCCATCAGGCGATCGAGGGGGCGCCCCTTGAAGAGGGCGGGCTGATAAGAAGCTCTGAAGGAGTCGTCAGTGTGCGGCTCCTCAAGGGCGAGCACATCGGGCCGGGTGCCCGTTACCGCATCGAGCCCATTCCGGAGGACAGTGTCGAGCCGCTTGACGTGAACGTCGTGGCGTGGGAACTGGACGGGCCGAACCGCGTGGAGTTCAAGACCCCGGACGACGCGCAGACGGGATGGGTCGAAATCGACAGCGCACGGAAACCCACCGTGGTGCGCGCTGCGCTCGCCGGCGGCCTCGAGGGCTTCACGCAGGTGAGCTGCGAAGCCGAGATGGACCTTGAGCGCTGGTGGGCATCCGAAGATCCGGCCCTGACGGCGACCGCGGACAGCCCGCTGGGCGAGGCGGGCCTGACCATCAGGAGGACGCCCGCGGATACCGGAGAGTGGACGGTGCACATCGCCGCGACGGCCGAAGGTCGCGCGTGGGCACGTCAACTGGTCGCGGTGGCCGGTCTACTCGCCGCCGTCCCCCTGAACCGTTCATTCGAAGAGAAGGCCGATGCGGCCGCGTCGCACTGGCACGACCTCGTGGGCGGAGGAGAAGAGATCTCCCCCAAGGACGCCGCCGACGCCACTTTGCGGGCACTTCTCGACCACGGTTCACCGGACTGGACCGGCGGCAGGCGTGCACTGAGCCGATTGGATGCCAGACTCTCGCAGCGGCTCGCGGAATTGGAAGCGCGCACCGCATAAGTCCCGCGACATCCGCCCGCGTCCTGCGACTGGCAACTTTCGCCCAACTCTGGGGCATTTCATGGCGTTTCATGCTGATTTTTGAGCGGGTCGGCGCTGGTTCGGTGTCCAAGCTGGGGTGGTTGACCGAGGCCGCACATCGGGGGATTGCCCTGGTCGCGGTCGCTGGTTACCTTGCTCCCAAATAGACAGGAAACCTTCCTATCAAATAACGGTCGATCGGGGTTTCGGGGGAATCCGCCAGCGTCGAAACCGAGGGAGTCAGCCCTTGCGCCCCCGCTCTGTTCTCAGCCTCCTCGCCGTCCTGCTCCTCGCCCTATTCGTCCCGGCGACCGCGCATGCCGCCGCGGGCGCGTCCGCGACGTTCACCAAGCCCTCCGACTGGGGCTCGGGGTGGGAGGGGCGGTTCACGCTCACCAACGGCACCGGCGCCGCGATCAACGGCTGGCGGGTCGAGTTCGACCTGCCGGCCGGTACGGCCGTCGGGTCCTACTGGGACGCCCTGCTCACCAAGGACGGCCGGCACAACACGTTCACCGACCGCGGTTACAACGCCGCCATTCCGGCGGGCGGATCGGTCACGTTCGGGTTCCTCGGGAACGGTCCCGGAAGCCCGCAGAACTGCACGTTCAACGGTGAACCCTGCGCCGGCGGCCCCACCGATCCGGGCGGGCTCGGCACGCCCGGCACGCCGGCCGTCACCGGACGCACCGACACCTCGCTGACGCTGAAGTGGGAGCCCGCCACCGGGACGCCGTCCGGATACCGCGTCTACGAAGGCTCGGCCGCCAAGGCGACCGCCACTGGCACGACGGCCACCATCAGCGGGCTCGCGAAGTGCGAGACGCACACCTACACGGTCAAGGCGTACGACGACGAGGGCGAGTCGGCCGCCGGCGGCCCCGTCACCGCGACGACCAGCGGATGCGCGACCGGGCCGCTCCCCCGGCACTTCCTGACCGGCTACTGGCACGACTTCGTGAACCCGGCGCAGGAACTGAAGCTCTCCCAGGTGCCGGACGAGTACGACCTCATCGCGGTGGCGTTCGGCGAGTCGACGGCCCGTCCCGGCGAGGTCACGTTCCGGGTCGACCCCGAACTGTCGACCGCGCTCGGCGGCTACACCGACGCACAGTTCACGTCGGACATCGCCGCGCTGCACGCCAAGGGTAAGAAGGTCATCCTGTCGGTCGGCGGCGAGAAGGGCGCCATCCGGGTGGCGGACGGCACGTCCGCGCAGCTCTTCGCGGACTCGGTCTACGGGCTGATGACCCAGTACGGGTTCGACGGCGTCGACATCGACCTCGAGAACGGCCTCAACCCGGCCTCCATGGAGCAGGCGCTGCGCGCGCTCCGCGCCAAGGCGGGCGCCGACCTGATCATCACGATGGCGCCGCAGACGCTCGACATGCAGTCGACCGGCGGGTCCTACTTCCAGCTCGCGCTGAAGATCAAGGACATCCTCACCGTCGTCCACATGCAGTACTACAACTCGGGCGCGATGCTCGGCTGCGACCAGAAGGTGTACGGGCAGGGGACGGTCGACTTCATGACCGCGCTGGCCTGCATCCAACTGGAGGGCGGCCTGCGTCCCGACCAGGTGGCGCTGGGTCTGCCGGCCGGTCCGGGCGCGGCGGGCGGAGGCGTGGTGGCGCCGGCGGCGGTCAACGACGCGCTCGACTGCCTGGCGGAGGGCACCGGGTGCGGGACGTTCAAGCCGTCCCGCACGTATCCGGACATCCGCGGCGCGATGACGTGGTCCATCAACTGGGACGTCACCAACGGCGGCGGCTTCGCGAGCACCGTCGGCCCGCACCTCGACACGCTGCCGTAGGAGGCCGGAGAGATGAGGAAGATCTGGGTCCTGGCTGCGCTGGTCGCCGGGCTGCTGGTCGGGGTCACCGCCCCGGCGCAGGCGGCGAACATCCTGGCCAACGCCGGGTTCGAGAGCGGCTCGCTGAGCCCGTGGGCCTGCGACGGCGGCTCGGTCGTGGACAGCCCGGCGAGGACGGGCGGCCACGCCCTCGCCGGCGGCGTCACGGCGGGCAGCACCGGGCAGTGCACACAGACCGTGTCGGTGCAGCCGAGCACGGCGTACACGCTCGAAGCCTGGGTGCGCGGCAACTACGTGTACCTCGGTGTAACCGGCGGGGCGTCCACCTGGACTCCTTCCGCCACCGACTTCACCAAGCTGTCGGTCACGTTCACGACCGGCGCCGACCAGACGTCCGCGCAGATCTTCCTGCACGGCTGGTACGGCAACGGGACGTACTACGCGGACGACCTCGTCCTGGACGGCCCGGGCGGCCCCGGCGGCGACCCGGAGCCCGGTGTGCCCGGTACGCCCGCAACGCCCCGGCTCGGCACCGTCACCGACACCTCGATCACCCTGAACTGGGGCGCGTCGTCGGGGACGGTCACCGGCTACCGCGTCTACGAGAACGGCACCGTCAAGGCCACCGCGACCGGGACGAGCGCCACCGTCTCCGACCTCGCGAAGTGCAGCTCGCACACCTACACGGTCGCCGCCTACAACGACGCCGGCGAGTCGGCCGCGTCGCCGCCCGTCAGCGGACGGACGTCCGGCTGCGTCGACACCGGCCTCCCGAAGCACGCGCTCATCGGCTACCTGCACGCCAGCTTCGCCAACGGCTCCGGTTACGTGCGCATGGCGGACGTCCCCGACGCGTGGGACATCATCGACCTCGCGTTCGGCGAGCCGACGTCGCCCACGTCCGGTGACGTCCGGTTCACCCGCTGCCCGGTGAGCGAATGCCCGAACGTGGAGAGCGACGAGGAGTTCATCGCCGCGATCCGCGCGAAGCAGGCGCAGGGCAAGAAGGTACTGATCTCGATCGGCGGCCAGAACGGCCAGGTGCAGCTGACGACGGCGGCCGCGCGCGACGCGTTCGTCCGCTCCGTCTCGGCGATCATCGACAGGTACGGGCTGGACGGCCTGGACGTCGACTTCGAGGGCCACTCCCTCTACCTCAACGCCGGCGACACCGACTTCCGCAACCCGACGACCCCGGTCGTCGTGAACCTGATCTCGGCCCTGAAGTCGCTGAAGGCGAAGTACGGCGAGAAGTTCGTCCTGACGATGGCGCCGGAGACGTTCTTCGTGCAGGTCGGGCACCAGTTCTACGGCGGATCGAGCGCCGGCGACAACCGCACGGGCGCCTACCTCCCGGTGATCGACGCGCTGCGGGACGACCTGACCGTCCTGCACGTCCAGGACTACAACTCCGGTCCCGTGATGGGCCTGGACGGCCAGTACCACACCATGGGCGGCGCCGATTTCCACATCGCGATGACCGACATGGTGAAGGCCGGGTTCCCGGTCGCGAACACCGGTCGCACGTTCCCGGGGCTGCGCCCCGACCAGATCGGCATCGGCGTGCCCGCGGCGGTCGGCGCCGGCAACGGGTACACGCCGCCCGCCCAGGTGCAGCAAGCGGTCACGTGCCTGGTGAAGGGCACCGGCTGCGGCGGTTACACGCTGCGCGGCGGGACGTCCCCGGGCCTGCGCGGGCTCATGACGTGGTCGGTCAACTGGGACCGCTACTACGGCTGGGAGTTCGCGAACAGCCACGAGCCCTTCCTGAACGGCCTCCCTTAACCCGTCCCGGTACCCCCACCCCTACCGGAGGAAGAAGCACATGAGATCCATCCGCTCGAAGGCCGCCGCGGTGGCGCTCGCCGTTCCGGCCGCGTCCGCGCTGGTCGTGCTCGGCACCGCGACCGCCGCCAGCGCGCACGGCACGATGTCCGATCCGCCGAGCCGCGTCTACACCTGCTTCCAGGAAGGCCCGGAGGCACCGCAGTCGGACGCCTGCAAGGCGGCGGTCGCGGCCAGCGGCACCCAGGCGTTCTACGACTGGAACGAGGTGTCGCTGCTGAACGCCGGCGGCCGCAGCCGTGAGATCATCCCGGACGGCCAGTTGTGCAGCGCCGGGCGCGCCAAGTACCGGGGCCTCGACCTGCAACGCGCCGACTGGCCCGCGACGCACATGGAGCCCGGCCGGCAGACGATCACCTACCACGCGACCGCGCCGCACTCGAACAGCAACTTCGAGTTCTACATCACCCGCGAGGGCTGGGACCCGACGCACCCGCTGCGCTGGGCCGACCTCGTCCCGCTGGCGTCGTTCACCCACCAGTACCCGACGACGTTCACCAAGTGGACGCTCGACATCCCGCCCCGGACGGGCCGCCACATCCTGTACTCGATCTGGCAGCGCGTCGTGGGCAGCGAGGAGGCGTTCTACACCTGCTCGGACGTCGACTTCGGCGGCTCCAACACCCCGAAACCGACGCCGACACCCACCCCGACCGAGACTCCCACGC
>NZ_SMJW01000354.1 GCF_004348335.1 Actinomadura bangladeshensis
CCCCCACCGCGTTCCTCACCGGGCCCACCGGCCCGTGACCGCGTCCCCTACGCTCGGGGACCGGACGAAACGGCACGCCACGCCGCGAATTCGCCAAGGAGCGGGGGGAACCGGTGAGGGATGGCTACCGTTCTCGTAAGACAGACCGATCGCGGGTGGAGCCCACCCGCAGTCCGATACGGAGGTAGACAACAGTGGGAGTCAGTCTGAGCAAGGGCGGCAACGTCTCGCTGACCAAGGAGGCTCCCGGACTGACCGCCGTCGTGGTCGGTCTGGGCTGGGACGTGCGGACCACCACCGGGACCGACTTCGACCTGGACGCCAGCGCCCTGCTGGTCTCGGCGGAGAACAAGGTGCTGTCGGACCAGCACTTCGTGTTCTTCAACAACCTCAAGAGCCCCGACGGCTCGGTCGAGCACACCGGTGACAACCTCACCGGTGAGGGCGAGGGCGACGACGAGCAGATCAAGGTCGGGCTCAGCACCGTCCCGGCCGAGGTCGCCAAGATCGTGTTCCCGGTGTCGATCTACGACGCCGACGGCCGGCAGCAGAACTTCGGGCAGGTCCGCAACGCGTTCATCCGCGTGGTGAACCAGGCCGACAACAGCGAGATCGCCCGCTACGACCTGTCGGAGGACGCCTCGACCGAGACCGCCATGGTGTTCGGCGAGCTGTACCGCAACGGCGCCGAGTGGAAGTTCCGCGCGGTGGGCCAGGGCTACGCCTCGGGCCTGTCGGGCATCGCCTCCGACTTCGGCGTGAACGTCTGACCGGGCGTCCGCGTCCGGTGAACGCCGGACCGTGACGCCGCGCGCGGGGCGCCCCGGGGATCATCGCGGGGCGCCCCGTCCGCATTGCGGGGGCGCGGGGTCAGCCGAGGAGCCGCTCCCGCAGCCGCGTCTTGAGGATCTTGCCGCCCGGGTTGCGGGGGAGCGGCTCGTCCTGGAACCACAGGTGCTCGGGCACCTTGAACGCGGCGATCCGCCCGCCGAGGAACTCCCGCACCTCCCCGGCGGTGACCTTCGCCCCGGGGCGCGGCACGATGACCGCGCCGACCTCCTCGCCGAGGACCTGGTGCGGGACGCCGATGACGGCGCAGTCGGCGACCGCCGGATGCTCGTACAGGGCGGCCTCGACCTCGGCGCAGTAGATGTTCTCGCCGCCGCGGATCAGCATGTCCTTGGCGCGGTCGACGATGTAGACGAACCCGTCGGCGTCCAGGCGGGCCAGGTCGCCGCTGTGGAACCAGCCGCCGGTGAACGCCTGCGCGGTCGCCTCCGGCTTGTTCCAGTAGCCCTTGATGACGTTCGGGCCCTTGATCAGCAGCTCGCCGACCTCGCCGGGCGGCAGCTCCTCCCCGGCCGGGCCGACGACCCTGACGTCGCAGACCGCGACGGGCGGGCCGACGCTGTCGGGCCGCTCCAGGTAGTTGACGCCGCCGTTGTAGGTGGTGACCGAGGACGTCTCGGTCAGCCCGTAGCCGTTGCCGGGCACCCGCTGGGGCAGCCGCTCGCGGATCGTGTCGACCAGGGCCGGCGCGGCCGGGGCGCCGCCGTAGCTGACGCCGGTGAGGCTGGAGGTGTCGTAGTCCCCGAACTCGGGCGCGGTCAGCACCTGCCACGCCATGGTGGGGACGCCGCCGAACCCGGTCACCCGCTCCCGCTCGATCAGCTCCAGCGCCCGCCGGACGTCCCACTTGTACATCAGCACGACCGTGCCGCCCTGCAGCGCGCTGGTCACCAGCACCGAATGGCACCCGGTGGCGTGGAAGAACGGGACGCTCAGCAGCGTCACCCGCGGCTGCGGCGCGGTCAGCTCCTCGACCGTCCGGCCCGCCCGCACCCCCGCCGACATGATCCCGTAGGCGAGGCTGACGGGGTTGGTGGCGATGTTGCGGTGCGTGCCGAGCGCGCCCTTGGGACGCCCCGTGGTGCCGGAGGTGTAGAAGATCGTGGCCTCGTCGTCGGGGTCGATCGCCACGTCCGGCAGCGACGCCGCGGCCGGGTCGCCCGGGGCGCCGAGGACGCCGTCGAACGGCTCGGCGCCCTCGGGGAGGGGCCCGCCGGGCCGCGCGACCAGGCACGCCACGCCCAGCCCCGGCAGCACCCCGGCGAGCCGCTCGGCGCGCTCGGCGTCGGCGATGAGGACCTTCGCGCCGCTGTCGGCCAGCCCGTACTCCAGCTCCGCGGCGCTCCACCAGGCGTTCAGCGGCACCACCACCGCGCCGGCGACGGCCGCGCCGAAGAACGCCACCGACCATTCGGGGTAGTTGCGCATCGCGATCGCGACCCGGTCGCCCTTGCCGACCCCGTAGCGGTCGACGAGCCGCCGCGCGAACGCCGCCGCTGCCGCGTAGTGCGCGGCGAAGGTGAGCCGGTCCTCGCCGTAGACCAGGAAGTCGGCGTCGCCGTGCGCGCGGGAGGCCTCCAGGATCTCGCGCAGGGTGGGCGGGGCGTTCTTCCACACCCGGGTCCGCACGCCGCGGATCTCGACCTCGTCCATCTCGAACAGGCTCCCCGGCGCGGTCATCGCCGCCCGGACCTCGGCGATGCCCGGCAGCCCGCCCTCCTTCACGTCGCCGTCCTGAACGTCGCCGTCCTGCCTGTCACGGTCCTGCACAGCGCGCCTCCCGCGGGGTGGACGGCGCGCCGCCGCGCGGCCCGACCGCCGAACACGATTCGGTGCGCCGTCCCGAAAATCTATGATCCACATCACCCGCAGGTCAACGCCCCCGCGCGGGGCGGCGCCCGGGGCGGGGCGGTCCCGGCGTAGATCCTCACCTGCGACAATGAGGGCATGAGCGAACGCGGGCCGATCCAGTACTGGCTGTCGGACATGGACGGGGTCCTGGTCCACGAGGGCCGCCCCGTCCCCGGCGCGGAGGAGTTCATCGGGCGGCTGTCGGCGGCCGGCACGCCGTTCCTCGTCCTCACCAACAACTCGATCTACACCCGCCGGGACCTGTCGGCCCGGCTCGCGGCCGCCGGCCTGCAGGTCCCGCCCGAGGCGATCTGGACCTCGGCGCTGGCCACCGCCCGGTTCCTGGCCGACCAGCGGCCCGAGGGCTCGGCGTACGTGATCGGGGAGGCGGGGCTGACCACGGCGCTGCACGAGGCCGACTTCGTCCTCACCGACATCGACCCCGACTACGTGGTCCTCGGCGAGACCCGCACCTACAGCTTCTCCCAGATCACCCGCGCGATCCGGCTGATCGAGGGCGGCGCCCGGTTCGTGGCGACCAACCCCGACCCGATCGGCCCGTCCCCGGAGGGGTCGCTGCCCGCCTGCGGCGCCGTCGCCGCGATGATCACCCGTGCGACGGGGGTGGAGCCCTACTTCGTCGGCAAGCCGAACCCGCTGATGATGAGGACCGCGCTGAACGTGGTCGGCGGGCACAGCGAGTCGACCGCGATGATCGGCGACCGGATGGACACCGACGTCGTCGCCGGCATCGAGGCCGGCCTGGAGACGATCCTGGTACTGACCGGGGTGACCCGCAAGGACGAGATCGCCCGGTTCCCGTTCCGCCCGAACCGCGTCGTCGCCTCCATCGCCGACCTCATCGACCTGGTCTGACCGCGCGGCGTTCGGCCGCGGGGTCAGCCGAGGGCGCCGAGCGCGGTCATCAGGCCGAGCGCGTCCGACACGACCCAGTACTCGGTGAACCGGCCGCCCTCGGCGCGGAAGAGGTCGTGCCCGCGGAACGACACGCGCGTGCCGGGCGCGGCGGTCGCGCCCGGTATCCCGCCCCGGTAGGAGCCGTGGAAGCTCCACGCGGCGGCGACCATGCCGTCCCCCTGCGACGGCCCCGCCGCGGAGCCGGCCGGGGAGCCGGGGGCGGGGCCGATGACGGGGCCGGCGTCCAGGGCGGTGCTGACGTCGGTGAAGTACTCGTGGGAGCGGCGGACCTGCTCGGCGGCCTCGGCGGGACCGTGCACCTCCAGGTCGGGCCAGTGCCCGGTGAAGCCGGGGGCGAGGATGTCCCCGGCCGCCGCGTAGTCGCCCTGCCACACCTCGAACAGCCAGCGCCGGTACAGCGCGTCCAATGGATCCATGCGGACCGTCCTTCCCGGCGGCGCGCACGGCCGAACATAGACTCGGAGGCGCCATGCGCATGATCAGACAGGGCGGGTCCCGGGAGCTGGAGATCCGCAGGTCCCGGTTCGCGTGCACGCTCGCCCGCGTCGCCGACGAGGCCGAGGCGGCCGCGTTCATCGCCGCGCACCGCCGCGCGCACCGCGACGCCACCCACAACTGCACCGCCTACGTCGTCGGCGAGCACGGCGAGATCACCAAGAGCAGCGACGACGGCGAACCGGCCGGGACGGCGGGCGTCCCGATGCTGGAGGTGCTGGTGCGGCGCGGCCTGACCGGCACCGCCGCGGTCGTCACCCGCTACTTCGGCGGCGTCAAGCTCGGCGCGGGCGGCCTGGTGCGCGCCTACACGCAGGCGGTCGCCGAGACCGTCGACGCGGTCGGGGTCGTGGAGCTGCGCCCGGTCGTGACGGTCACCGTCGGCGTGGACCACGCGCTGGCCGGGCGGTTCCTCGGCGACCTGCACGCGCGCGGGCACCAGCCCGGCGACGTCCGCTACGGGACGGCCGTGGAGGCCGACGTCGCGGTGCCCGCCGAGGACCTGGCGGCGTTCCAGGCGTGGGCGGCCGAGGTCACCGCCGGGCGCGCGACGCTGCGCCGCGGCGCGCCCGGCCACATCGAGGTCCCGGTGACCTGACCCCCCGCCCGCCCCCTCCGGACGGCCGCGCCGGCCGGGGGCCGGCCGGGGCGGGTCAGGCGAGGAAGTCGGCCAGGACGGGCGCCAGCGCCTCGGGCGCGACGTCGTGGGTCTGGCCGTCCAGGACGCGGTCGGTCCCGGCGGGCAGCAGCGCGGCGACGCGGCGGGCGGTGTCGCGCATCCACGCGGGGCTGTCACCGCCGGCCAGGACCAGCGCGGGGACGGTCACCCGGCGGATGAGGCCCTCGGGCATCGCGCCGCCCTCGGCGTCGTCCATGACCGCCGAATCGTAGGCGAGGGTGGGCGCGAGCGCCTCCAGCGCCGGCCACATCGGCGCGCTGCGCGCCTGCGCCACCATCTCGGGCGGCATCCCGACGCCGCCCATGAACAGCGCGAGGGCGTCGCCGCGGCGGCCTTCGGCCAGCAGCCCGGTCAGCTCGGTGTTGTAGGCGCGGGACTGGAGGAGCCGGTCGTCGTGCCCGGCGTGGAACGGCGGCTCGTACAGCGCGAGCCGGGTGAGGGGCAGCCCGGCCGCGGCGGCGCGCAGCGCCAGCACCGCGCCCGACGACATCCCGTACACCGCGGCGGACCCGCCGGCCGCGTCGACCACCGCGGCCAGGTCCTCGATCTCGCGGTCCACGGCGTAGGGCGGGGTGTCGCCGCTGTCGCCGCGGCCCCGCCGGTCATAGGTCAGGACGGTGTGCCCGCCGGCCAGCAGCCCGGCGAGGGCGGCGGCGGAGCCGCGGTCGTTGAGCGCCCCGCCCACGCAGACCAGCGCGGGGCCGCTGCCCGTCCGCTCGCAGGCGATGGGCGTCCCGTCCTTGGAGTACACGGTTTCCATGAGGGCGTCCTTCCCCAGATCGTGCGGCTTCGGCGGACCCGTCCCATCCCACCACCGAACGGGACGCGCCGCCACCGCACCCGCCGCGGCGGGTGTACCCTTTCCCGCGATGAGCAGGGGGACGGTCGCCGGCGACCCGGTGAGGGCGGGGATCCTCCAGGCCGCCGCCGCGGTGCTGGCCGAGCGGGGCGGGTCGGCGGGCATGGCCGACATCGCCGCCGCCGCGGGAGTCGAGCGCGCGGTCCTCGACCGCTGCTTCCCCAGCCGCGACGCCCTGCTGCACGCGCTCTACGAGGCCGCGCTGGCCGACCTGGCGTCCCGGCTGGAGAGCGCCCGCCTGGACACCGTCCCGCTCGAGGAGGCCGTCGCCCGGATGACCCGCGCGACGCTCGCCGCGGCCTGCCGGCACCGGGTGCTCGGGCTGCTGGAGGGCCCGCCGCGCGACGCCCGGCGGGTCGAGCGGCGGCTCGCGGGCCCGGTGCGCGCGGTGTTCGAGCGCGGCGCCGCCGGCGGCCACTTCCGCCGCGACCTGCCCGTCCACACCCTCGCCGAGATGTACTTCAGCCTGCTGGAGGGCGTGGTGTCGCGGGTCATCCGCAACCGGCTGGACGTGGAGGAGGCCGGCGCCGCCGCGACCACCCTGTTCCTGTCGGGGGCGCTGGCCCCGGCCCCGCCGGGCGAGTGAGGCCCGGGCCGGGGGCGGCGGCACGGCCCGGGGCGCGGACGTCCGGCGAAGGGGAGGTGCGTGGGCGGTGGCGGGGCTGGAGCCGTGGGCGCTGGCGGCACTGGTCCTGATCGGGCTGGCGGCCGGTGTCGGGATCACGGCGGTGGGGCCGGGCGGGGTGCTGGTCACGGTGGGGCTGTTCGCGTTCAC
>NZ_SMJW01000355.1 GCF_004348335.1 Actinomadura bangladeshensis
GCCCACCCCCCGATCCAGGAGGCCATCATGGGCATTCCGCACCTGTCGCGCCGTTCGTTCCTGACCGCAGTCTCCGCAGGCGCCGTGGTGGTCACCGCCGCCCCCCTCCTCGCCGCGTGCGGGGACGGCGACTCCGGGGGCGGCAAGGTCACCATCGAGTGGATGGACATCGCGACCACCGAGCCGTCCAAGACGCTCTACCCGCAGATCGCCAAGGCGTACGAGGCCGCGCACCCCGACGTCAAGATCAAGCTCACCAACCTGGAGAACGAGGCGTTCAAGTCGAAGATGACGGCGCTCACCGCCTCCGGCAAGCTGCCGGACATCTTCGTGACCTGGGGCGGGGGCGTGCTCAAGCAGCAGATCGACGCCGGCCTGGTCAAGGACGTCACCTCCGACGGCTCCGCCATCCTGAACACGATGACGCCGGTGTCGCAGAAGCCGTACCAGTTCGACGGGAAGACCTACGCGATCCCGTACGACATGGGCGGCGTGGGCTTCTGGTACAACAAGGCCCTCTTCAAGAAGGCCGGCGTCAAGGACACCCCGAAGACCTGGACGGAGTACCTGGACGCCATCCGCAAGCTCAAGGGCGCGGGGATCACCCCCATCGCGATCGCGGGCAAGGACAAGTGGCCCGAGATGTACTACTGGGCCTACCTCGCGATGCGCATCGGCGGGCTGTCCGCGCTGCAGCAGGCCCAGCAGAACAACGACTTCAGCGGCGCCGCCTTCGTCTCCGCCGGGCAGAAGCTCAAGGAGCTCGTCGACCTGCAGCCCTTCCAGAAGGGCTTCCAGAACGCCGGCTACGACGCGCCCGGCGGGCAGGCCGCGACCATGGGCGGCGGCAAGGCCGCCATGGAGCTGATGGGGCAGTGGGCGCCCGCGGTGGAGAAGGACGCCTCCGGCAAGGACCTCGGCGACGACCTCGGCTGGTTCCCCTTCCCGACCGTGGAGGGCGGCCAGGGCACCGCCACCGAGGTGTTCGGCGGCGGCAACGGGCACGCGCTCAGCAAGGACGCCCCCAAGGAGGCCATCGACTTCCTGGCCTTCCTCATGAACAACGAGAACGAGCGCAAGCTCGTCTCCTCGGGCGCGTTCATGCCGGTCGTCAAGGGCGCCGAGAGCGAACTCGACAAGAACCGCAAGCTGGTCGCCGACGCGCTGAACAGCTCCACCGGGTTCCAGCTCTACCTCGACCAGGCGTTCCCGCCGGCCGTCGGCCAGGAGGTCAATGACAGCGTCGCGGCGCTGATCGGCGGCAAGAAGACGCCCCAGCAGGTCACCGAGGCGGTCACCAAGGCGGCCAAGAGCCAATGACACTGTCCGCCACGACCGAGAATCGGCCGCGGCACGCCTCGCGGGCCCCGCGCAAGCGGGGCCCCAAGGCGTCGATGGGGGCGCGGGTGCGCGGCTGGGCGTCCACCACCTGGTTCCTGCTGCCGGCCCTGCTGCTGTTCTTCTTCTTCGTCCTGATCCCGATCTTCGTCGCGTTCTACACCAGCTTCTTCAACTGGGGCGGCTTCGGCCGGCCCGACGACTTCGCCGGCCTCGGCAACTACCGCAAGCTCGCCGACGACCCCGTCTTCCGCGGCGACCTGTGGCGCGGCCTGCTGCTGGTCGTCTTCTCGATCGTCGTCCAGCTGCCGATCGCGCTCGGCACCGCCGTGCTGCTGAACCAGAAGATGCGCGGCCGGGCGGTGTACCGGGCGATCTTCTTCGCGCCCTACATCCTGTCCGAGGTCATCGCGGGCGTCCTGTTCGGCATCATCTTCCTGCCGGGCGACGGGTTCGCCGACAAGCTCGTCGGCGACCTGCCGCTGCTCGGCGACCTCGCCGGCAAGTGGTTCGCCGACCCCGACACGGCGCTGCCCACCCTGTTCGCCGTCATGACGTGGAAGTACTTCGGCTTCCACATGATGATCTACCTCGCCGGGCTGCAGGGCATCCCGTCGGAGGTGCTGGAGGCCGCCTCGATCGACGGGGCGGGCCCGTGGCGGCGGTTCCGCAGCGTCACGCTGCCGCTGCTCGCCCCGACCCTGCGGATCAGCGTGTTCCTGTCCGTCATCGGCTCGATCCAGCTCTTCGACCTCGTGTGGGTCACCACGACGGGCGGGCCGACGCACTCCACCGAGACGATGGCCGTCACCATGTTCCAGTTCGGCTTCAAGCGCTACCAGATGGGCTACGCCAGCGCGATCAGCGTGGCCATGTTCGTGATCAGCATGATCTTCTCCCTGATCTACCAGCGCTACGCGCTCCGCCGCGACCTGCAGGGCGCGGTCACCTCCGCGGGAGGCCGCCGATGAGAACGACCCTCGCGCGGAGCATGTCCCGGCACGCCCTGGTCTGGCTGCTCGGCTCCTTCATCGTCGTCCCGCTGCTGTACGCGGTGGTCTCCGGGTTCAAGACCACCGGTGACCTGACCGACAACCCGTTCGGGCTGCCGGACCCCTGGAAGGTCTCGAACTACACCGGCATCCTGTCGTCCGGCGACTTCTGGCGGCAGATCGGCAACAGCGTGCTCATCGCGGTCGCCACCACCCTGATCACCGTCGCGGTGGCGGCGATGGCGGCGTTCGCGTTCGCCCGGTACGCGTTCCGGGGGCGGGAGTTCTTCTTCACGCTGTTCGCGATGGGGCTGATGTTCCCGCCGGCGGTGGCGGTGCTGCCGCTGTTCGTCCTGCTGCGCTCGTTCGGGCTGCTGGACAACCCGCTCGGCATCGTGCTGCCGCAGGCCGCGTTCGCGCTGCCCGTCACGATCATCATCCTGCGGTCGTTCTTCCGGACGATCCCCGCGGAGCTGGAGGAGGCCGCCATCATGGACGGCTGCAGCCGGTTCGGGTTCTTCTGGCGCATCCTGCTGCCGATGGCGCGGCCCGCCCTCGGCACCGTGTCGGTCCTCGCCATCGTGACGAGCTGGAACAACTTCTTCCTGCCGCTGCTGGTGCTCGCCGACCCGAAGTGGCAGACGATCCCCGTCGGCATCCAGCAGTTCCAGGGGCAGTACTCGACGAACTACGCGCTCGTCATCGCCTACATCGTGCTGGCGATGGTCCCGGCGCTGGCGTTCTACGCCGTCGCCGAGCGCCAGCTGATCGGAGGGCTCACCGCCGGCGCCACGAAGGGCTGAGCGGAAGGCTCGAGCAGGGGCCGAGCGCCCGCCGCGGGACGGCCCGGACGGCGACGTCCGGGCCGTATGGTCCTGCCCTCCCCGGCCTTGGATGAAAGGCTGAAAGGACCGTTCCGGGGTCCGGTGATCCGGAGCTAGCTTCCGGTTGGACAGGACTCTCCTCACCCCGTGGACGGGAGGACGATGGGCAAGCGAAGACGAAGGGCGCTCGTGGCGGGGGCGGTACTCGGCCCCGCCATGCTGGCCGGTGCCCTGCTGACGGCGGCACCGGCGTCCGCGCACGGCGCGATGATGATGCCGGGCAGCCGCACCTACCTGTGCTGGAAGGACGCGCTGACCGCGAGCGGGCAGCTCGTCCCGCACAACCCGGCGTGCGCCGCGGCGCTCGCGCAGAGCGGGACGAACTCGCTCTACAACTGGTTCGCCGTGCTCCGCTCCGACGGTGCCGGCCGCACCCGCGGCTTCATCCCCGACGGGCAGCTGTGCAGCGGCGGCGCGGTCGTGTACGACTTCAGCGGCTACGACCTGGCCCGCGACGACTGGCCGGTCACGCACCTGACGTCCGGCGCGAACATCGAGTTCAGGTACAACAAGTGGGCGGCGCATCCGGGAACGTTCCGCACCTACATCACCAAGGACACCTGGAGCCCGACCCGCCCGCTCAGCTGGGACGACCTGGAGAGCGAACCGTTCTACAGCGCCACCGACCCGCCCAGCGTCGGGTCGCCCGGCAACGAGGACGCCTACTACCACTGGAACGCCACGCTCCCGTCCGGCAAGAGCGGCCGCCACCTCATCTACACCGTGTGGCAGCGCTCGGACAGCAACGAGACGTTCTACGGCTGCTCCGACGTCGTGTTCGACGGCGGCAACGGCGAGGTGACGGGCGTCGGCGAGGGCGACGGGGACCCGACCGACCCGCCCACCGATCCGACCGACCCGCCCGGCACGCCGGGCATGGTCTGCACCGCCGAGTACCACTCCGTCAACAGCTGGGGCGGCGGCTACCAGGGCGAGGTCAAGGTCACCAACACCGGCACGCTGCCGCTCAACGGCTGGATGGCCCACTTCACCTTCGCCAACGGCGAGACGGTCGGCAGCCTGTGGAACGGCACCTACACGCAGTCCGGCCCGGACGTCACGGTGAAGAACGCGAGCTGGAACGGCTCGCTCGCCGTCGGCGCCTCGACCACGTTCGGGTTCACCGCGAACGCCCCGGGTTCACCGACGACGCTGGAACCGCACTGCATGACCTCCTGACAGGCATCGGCTCCCAACAGAACACGGCCCGCGGCGTCCGACAGGGGACGCCGCGGGCCGCTCCCTTCCCGTCGACCTGCGGCGTGTTGTTGTTATGAGCCGCCGGATAACAACAACACGCCGCAGATCAACGAAGGCGGGGAGGGAGAGGCCCCGTGACCGGGAGCGGGTCACGGGGCCTGTTTCCTGTTGGGGCCTGTTACTGGACGGGCGGGTAGGCGTTCTTCAGCAGCTCCTGGAACTGCGCGGAGAACCAGTGCCCGGACAGCGGCGCGTCCGGCAGGGCGCCGCTCATGTGGTTGTTGTTGCGCGGGTTGCCGGTGTACGTGGGGTCGCACATCCGGTCGAAGCCCTTGCCCTCGTCGTTCGGGATCTCGGAGCTGGCCCCGTCCGACTCGCCCGGAGGCTTGATCCACACGTAGGCGTCGATGCCCGCGGCGGGCGCCGCCTTCGGCCGCTCACCGAGGCCCGCGCCGGCCTGGTTGCACCAGTTGCCGAGGTGGATGCGCCGGTCGATCCGGCTGCCGTCCACGTAGGCGTTGACGTCGGTCTGCGGGCCGGGCCCGGTCGGGCGCGCGGTGCCGCCCCAGCCGTTGCGGCTGGTGTCGATCAGCATGCCGATGCCCGAGTCGAAGCCCTCTCCGATGAGCTCCTGGCGGAACGCCTGGGCGTAGGACTGCTCGTCCACGTACCGGTTCCAGTCCACCCAGGTCGACTGGCGGACGGACGTGCCGTTCACCGAGTCGTTGATGGTGAAGTAGGGCTCCTTCGTCGCCCCGTAGTTGGCGGTGTTGGTGATGAAGCCGGCCACGTTGCTCTTGGATCCGGACATGTCCGCGGTGTCGGCGAGCAGCTGCGCGGTCGGGCCGAAGTTGTCGTCCCAGCCGATCCAGCCGTGGTGGCCGATGTCGATGTAGTTGTAGACGTTCGACAGGGCGCCGAGCTTCTGCAGGGCGTAGGCGATGCCCTTCTCGTAGTTGCCGTTCGCCTTCATGACGTCGCAGTTCTCGGTGGCGGTCGGCCGGTCGCCGGCGTTGGTGACGAGGTTCGGCAGCGAGTCGATCTCGACGACCGTGACGATCCGCAGGTCGGCGTACTTGGCGTCGCCGAGGATCTGCGCGATCGGGTCGATGAAGTCGGTCTTGTACCGGTCGAGCTCCGTCGGGCCGAGCTCGCCGTTGGACGCCAGCGCGGAGCAGTCGCGGCCGGGCAGGTCGTAGACGACCAGCTGGATCACGTCGGCGCCCTGGCTGAGCGCCTCGTCGAGGTGGTCGCGCAGGCCCATCCCGCCGTTCACGCCGTTGATCGCCGCGATCCGGTCCAGCCACACGCCGGTCGGCTGGTTCGCGACCGCGCTGCCGCCGGGCTCGGCGGCGGCGTTGGCGGACCATTCGGGGTTCACGTACACCTTCGCGCCCGCGTAGGGGTTGTCGACCCGGTCGCCGTCCGTCGGCGGGGTCACCGGCGGCGTGGTGGGCGGCTCGCTGCCGTCGTCGCCGCCCGTCGAGCCGTCGCACACCGTCCCGTTCAGCTTGAACTGGGCCGGCTTGGCGTTGGAGCCGGAGTAGGTGCCCTGGAAGCCGGGGGTGACCGAGGCGTTGGTGCCGAGCGACCCTCCCCAGCTCGGGTTCTTCACGGTGACGTGCTTGCCGGACTGGGTGAACGTCCCGTTCCAGCCGTTCGTGACCTGCTGGTTGCCGGCGAAATCCCACTCCAGCGTCCAGCTGCTGAGGGCGTCACCGAGGTTGGTGACCTTCACGTTGGCGGTGAAGCCGGTGCCCCAGTCGTTGACGGTGTAGTCGACCGTGCAGCCGGCGGCCGCGCTGGCCTGGGCCTGGGCCAGCGCGACCGTGCCTGAGGCGAGCAGGACGGCCGCCGCGGCGGCCGATACGCCGCGGCGCCGGGCGCCGGGCCTCCTGCGCGCAGGGGGGTGCTTCATGCGGGTTCCTCCATCTGGTTGAGCGGATCTCTACCGGGGGCAGGGGGACTGTCTCTTATACCTATTTGCCGATG
>NZ_SMJW01000356.1 GCF_004348335.1 Actinomadura bangladeshensis
GATAACGCCCGAGGTAATACCGCCCGCCCCCGGCGCCGCGGCGCCTCCCATGCCCAATGCCGGGCCTCCGAAATTCGGTTGTGCCGCTCGGCGGGGGCCTCCTAGCGTCCTCCGCATGGAATCACCCGTGCCGGACGGGCCCGTGCGGCTGCTCGGACTCGACGACCTCGGCGCCTGCCAACGCCTCGCCGCAGACCGCGAGTGGGGACGGGAGGACCGCAAGTGGCGGTTCCTGTTCTCCGTGGGGGACGTCTACGGGGTCGATGACGGCGATGGAGGGCTCGCCGGGACGGTGGTGTCGACCCCGTACGGCAAGGACGTCGCCGCCATCAGCATGGTCTTGGTCGCCAAGCGCTTCGAGCGGCGCGGTCTGGGCGGACGGCTGATGCGCCACGCGATGGACAACGCGGGCACGGCGAGCCTCTGCCTGACCGCCACGGACTACGGACGTCCGCTGTACGAGCGTCTGGGATTCAGAACCGTCGGGCTGTGCACCGCCTACAAGGGCGCGTCGGACGGGCCGTCCAAGCGCAATGTGTCCGTGCCGGTGGGGGCGAGCGACATGCCCGCCGTCCACGCACTCGATACCGAAGTGTTCGGCGCCGACCGGTCGCAGGTGGTCGACGGTCTGCCGTTCTTCTGCGAGACGCTACGAGTCGTCCGGGACGGGACCGGCATCGCCGGCTACGGCGGTGCGTGGAGGAACGACGACCGGGTCCTGGTCGGCCCCGTCATCGCGCGGGACGCCGGAACCGCGCTCACCCTGCTGGACGAGATCGTCCCCGAAGGCCCGATTCGCCTCGACATCGACCACCGGCACCCCGAGCTGATCGCCTGGGCGGAGGACCGCGGCCTCCGCCCGGCGTTCACCACCGCCATCATGGAGTACGGCGCCCCGATCGCCGGCGACCCGTCCCGCCTCTTCCTTCCGGTGGCTCAGGCGCTCGGCTGAGCGACGACGCGCTTGCGTCCGGCGGCGTCCCGCCGGTCGAGGGCCGCCGGAGCCGGCTTCCCGCCGGGAAGGGCGTAGCGGACGATCTTCTTCCAGGTGCTGGTGACCTGCTTCGACAGCGATCCCGTGTGGTAGGGCAGGTCGTACTTGCCGCACAGTTCGCGGATGCGCGGGGCGATCTGCGCGTACCGGTTGCTCGGCATGTCGGGGAACAGGTGGTGCTCGATCTGGTGGCTGAGGTTGCCGGTCATCAGGTGGAACAGGCTCCCGCCGGTGATGTTGGCCGAGCCGCACAGCTGCCGGACGTACCACTCGCCCTTCGTCTCGCCGTCGAGGCGCTCCTCCTCGAAGACCTCGACGTCGCCGGGGAAGTGCCCGCAGAAGATGATCATGTGGGCCCAGACGTTGCGGGCCACGTTGGCGGTGAAGTTCGCGGCCAGTGTGGAGAGGAACTGCGGGCCGCTGAGCAGCGGGAACGCCAGGTAGTCCTTGCCCCACTGGCGGCGGATCTTGCGGCCGATCTGGCGCAGCTTCTCCTTGGTGGCCTCCGGGTCGGCCGTGCCCGCACGGATCTTGTCGATCTCCAGGTCGTGCAGCGCCACCCCGTACTCGAAGAACATCGCCAGCAGCAGGTTGTACAGCGGCTGCGGGAGGTGGGCGGGGCTCCACTTCTGCTCGGGCGCGACGCGCAGGATGCCGTAGCCGACGTCGTTGTCCTTGCCGAGGATGTTCGTGAACGTGTGGTGGACGAAGTTGTGCGAGTGCTTCCACTGCTCGGCGGGGGAGACGTTGTCCCACTCCCACGTCGTCGAGTGGATCTTCGGGTCGCGCATCCAGTCCCACTGGCCGTGCATGACGTTGTGCCCGATCTCCATGTTCTCCAGGATCTTCGCGACGGCGAGCGTCGCGGTCCCGGCGACCCAGGCGGGCGGCAGCGAGGACGCCATCAGCAGCGCCCGGCCGGTGATCTCCAGGCCGCGCTGCCAGCGGATCACCCGGTGGATGTAGTCCGCGTCGCGCGCGCCGAGATCGGACATGATCTCCTCCTGCAGCGCGTCCAGCTCGGCGGCGATCGTGTCGTAGTCGGCGGTCGTCAGATGGTCGGTCATGGGTCTGTCCCCCAAATGCCTCAGAGGTCGATTTCCACGGGGCCGGCGGCGGCCGAGACGCAGGTCTGGACGATCTCGCCCTCCTCGCCGTGCACCCGGCCGGTGCGCAGGTCGCGGACCTTGCCGGCGCACAGCCGGCCGACGCAGCCGTAGCAGATGCCCATCCGGCACCCGCTCGGCAGCAGGGCGCCCGCGCTCTCCCCGGCGACCAGGAGCGGCGTGCCCCCGTCGGCGTCCACCTCGACGCCGCTCCTGGTGAACGTGACGTGGCCGCCCTCGCCGTCACCGCCCTGGAGGACGGTCCGGAAGCGCTCGACGCGCAGCCTCTCGCCGGCCCCTTCGGCGCGCCAGAACGCGGTGAGGTCGTCGAGCATCTCGCCGGGGCCGCAGGCCCACGCGTCCCGTTCCGACCAGTCGGGGCAGACGCCCGGCAGATCGGACGGCTTGAACCGGCCCTCGACGGCGGTGTGCCGCTCGTGCAGGCGTATTCCGGTCATGCGGCGCAGCTCGGCACCGAAGATCACGTCCCCGGGCGTCCGGTCGAAATGGACCACGACGGCGTCGGCCGAGGCGGCGGCGAGGTGGCGCAGCATCGCCATCACCGGGGTGATGCCGCTGCCCGCGGTGATGAACAGCAGCTTCGCGGGGACGGGCGCGGGCAGGACGAACTCGCCGTCCGCGGGCGCCAGCCGGACGAACGCCCCAGGACGGATCCCGTTGACCAGGTGCGCGGAGACGAACCCGTCGCGGGCGGCCTTGACGGTGATGGTGATCCGCCCGTCCGGCCGGGGCGGGGACGACAGCGAGAACGTCCGCCAGTGCCGGACGCCGCCGATGTCCACGCCGACCCGCACCCACTGGCCCGGCCGGTGCCCCCGCCATGCCCGGCCCGGCCTGATCACGAGGGTCGCGGCGGCGGGCGCCTCATGCCGGACGGCCTCGACGCGCCCCCGCGGATCGGTGGCCGACCACAGCGGGTTGACCAGGCCGAGGTAGTCCTCCGGCAGGAGCGGTGTGGTGAGGAGCCGGGCGGCCGCCACGAGCCGGCGGCCCGGACCCGGACGCCGCGGTGCGGTGATCACGATGCCTCCCCGATGGCGCTCAACTTACGCTTGCGTAACCTACGGTCGCGTAAGAAGCGGGGGATGTTCAAGGCATACGGCGCTAAAGCGACAGGCATCACACCATCGCACGATGTTCCATCCGGCGGTGTAAAGTTCGCTGACAAGAACGGCGCCGCGGGTTGTCGCCCGACAGCGAAAACTCGTCCCCCGCCGCAGATCTCGGCGGTGCTCCGCAATTCACCGCGCGGCTCGTTCGCCCCTCTCATTCGGATCTCACTCTCGCCTCACCCGAGCCACATGAGCGCGCAAGAACCAGCGCCGCCTGCGGCGGCGGCGATGCGTCGGACGCCAAGGCGGGCGCGTCCGCGGGCGCCGACCCGATGGCCGCGTTCCAGGCGTGCCTGGAGAAGCAGGGCGTGATGCCGGAAGGCCGCCCGGGCGGAGGCGGCCCGTCCGACCGGCAAGCGGCCGCCCGGGTGGCCGGCCGTCGGGCAACGCGTCCGGTGCGCCGTACGAACGCCCCGGCGGCGCGCCATCGGGCCGTCCTGACAGCCCGCCCGCCCCCGCCGGGCACGGCGCGCGGATGGGGCCCGTGCCGCGCCACGCGGGCCCCATCTCCACCCCACGCACCGGCAGGGTGGTGGCCTCCCGCGCCGCGCCGCCGTAGCGTAGGCGGCGGCGTACGTGCCGCTATGACGAGACGGGGTCCAGGTGCGGGCAGCGAGGTTCATCAGTGCGGCCACCGTGCTGGCACTGGCGATGGCCACCGGATGCAGCGACGGGGGCGACGGGAACGGCGACGGCGACAAGAAGAAGACGGCGTCGTCATCGCAGGTCCCTTCGGGCCTCGAATCGTTCTATGCCCAGAAACCGTCCTGGAAGAAGTGCGACGACGGCTTCGAGTGCGCGACCGTCCAGGTCCCGTTGGACTACTCCCACCCGTCCGACGAGAAGGTCGGCATCTCCGTGATCAGGCTCCCGGCCGAGGAGCAGTCCCAGCGCATCGGCTCGCTGCTCACCAACCCGGGCGGACCGGGCGGGTCCGGGGTCGACTTCGTCCGGCAGGCCGCCCGGACGTTCGGCGGCGACCTGCGCCGCCGCTTCGACATCGTCGGCTTCGACCCTCGCGGCGTCGCCGCCAGCGACCCCGTCCGCTGCAACACCGGCCCCCAGCTCGACGAGTTCTTCGCCACCGACGCCTCCCCGGACGACGAGAAGGAGACGAACGCACTCGCCGCCCAGAGCAAGGACTTCGCCCAGCGCTGCAAGACCAAGGACGCCTCGAAACTCCCCTACGTCGGCACCGTCAACGCGGCCCGCGACATGGACGTCCTCCGCGCGGCGCTCGGCGACAAGAAGCTCACCTACTACGGCGCCTCGTACGGCACCTACCTGGGCGCCTTCTACGCCGAACAGTTCCCGAAGAACATCCGCGCGCTCGTCCTGGACGGCGCCGTCGACCCCAAGCTCTCCTCGACGGAACTGCTCGTCGAGCAGGCGAAGGGCTTCGAGACGGCCCTCCGCGCGTTCGCCGACAACTGCGTCAAGTCGGGCAGTTGCCCCTTCGGTAACACGGCCGACGCGGTCATCGCCAAGATCTCGTCCTTCCTCTCCTCCGTGGACAAGAAGCCGCTCAGCAACACGCGCGACTCCCGCAAGGTCACCGAGTCCCTGGCCGTGATGGGCATCGCCAGGTCGCTCTACGTGAAGCAGTACTGGCCCGTCCTGCGCCAGGCCCTCACCCAGGCGATGCAGAGCGCCGACGGCACCATCCTCCTCGCCCTCGCGGACGAGATGGTCGAACGCAAACCCAACGGCACCTACAGCAACCAGACCGACGCCAACATGGCCGTCAACTGCATCGACAAGCCCAACCCGTCCGACCTCGCCGCCTACGAGAAGTACGTCGACCAGGCCAAGAAGGCCGCGCCCCGCTTCGGACCCTTCGTCGTCTGGGGCGGCCTCGCCTGCGTCTACTGGCCCTTCCAGACCAGCCAGCAGCCGAAGCCGCTGGCGGCCAACGGCGCACCGCCCATCGTCGTCATCGGAACCATCCGCGACCCCGCCACTCCGTACAAGTGGGCCCAGAACCTCGCGGACGAACTCTCCAGCGGCGTCCTCCTCACCTTCAACGGCGACGGCCACACCGCCTACCTGCAGGGCAACTCCTGCATCACCAAGGCCACCGACAACTACCTGATCACCACCGAACCGCCCAAGGACGGAACCACCTGCGGCTGAAACCCGTGCGCACCCACCCCCGCGGACCCGGTAGACTTCATCCCGCCGTGCCCCGCACGGCACGCCGCCTTAGCTCAGTCGGCAGAGCGATTCACTCGTAATGAATAGGTCATCGGTTCGATTCCGATAGGCGGCTCCACCTCAAAGCCCTCTTGCGATCCCCGCAAGAGGGCTTTTGCCAACAGGCTTGCCAACAGCAACTCGAGACCGTCCGAGAGGGTTGTCGTGCGGGTCAACGGACGAATCGTGACCGCGCGACTCTCGAAAGCCGAGGTTGAGGGCGGTCCTGTCGGGCCGCCCTGACCGAAGGCGGGGGCGTGCGGCCCGTTCCCGACCGGCTGCGCACCCAAGCCTCCCCGCATCTCACCCCATCCCTGGGCTCCACGCGAGGATTGCCAGGTGCGGGGCTGCGGCTAGGGGAGGATGTTGGGGTCGCACGGGGGGAGGCTGGTCGTCATCCCGGCCGTGATCGCCCAGCGCTCGTGGTCCCGCCAGACGCCGCCGATGTTGATGAATTCCGGGGAGAACCCCTCCCGCCGGAACCCGAGGCGACGCACGAGACGGCGGGACGGCTCGTTTCCTGGCTGGACGTCCGCCTCGACTCGGTGCAGACCGAGGGAACCGAACGCGTAAAGGACGGTCAGGCCGACGCCCTCCGTCATGAAGCCTTGGCCCGCGCTCGGCGCGAAAGCGGCGAACCCCAGGATGGCGCGGTCGTACGGCCCCCGGATGACTCCGGTGAGGGTGGCATGACCGGCGATGGCCCCCGTGTCCAGGCGCTTTATCAGCAGTGCCTCGCCGGCGGCCGGATCCGCGAACCGGCCCAGGTATTCACGGAACGTCAGCACGTCGGTCGGCGTCCGGACCCAGTTTCCGTGTAACTCCGCGCTCTGCTCGGCGAGCCGGAGAAATTCGTCCTCGTCCGCCGCCCGCATCCGGCGGAGCATCACGCGACATCCCACAATGCCTCCGTCCCCGGCACCGTTGCCCATGGACCGCATTTCGCCTAGAGCCCAGATTGCCC
>NZ_SMJW01000357.1 GCF_004348335.1 Actinomadura bangladeshensis
GTCCTGCCATGCCCGCCGAGCCCGCCGAGCCCGCCGCCGAGGAACCGCCGCCCGCCGACCCCCCGAAGGAAGCCGTGTCCGAGGATCACAGCACCGAACCGCACTGGGCCGAGACGCACGGGGCGGAAGCACCCGTCCCCGCCGAGGACCCCGCCGCCGCACCGCCGTCCGGTACCTACCGCCTCCAGTTGCGCGGGACGCCCGAGGGGTACTTCGGGTTCGCCGACGCCGCCGCGTTGGCCCCCTACCTGGCGTCCCTCGGCGTCTCGCACGTCTACCTGTCGCCGGTCCTGCAGGCGGCGCCGGGCTCCACGCACGGCTACGACGTCGTCGACCACGCCCGGCTCTCGGAAGAGCTGGGCGGGCCGGAGGCGTTCGGCGCCATGGCGGCCCGGTTCCAGGCGCACGGGCTCAGGGTGCTGGTCGACGTCGTCCCGAACCACATGGCGATCCCGGAGCGGCACGACCTGAACCTGCCGCTCGCCGAGGTCCTGGAGGACGGGCCGGCGTCGCCGTTCGCGAAGTGGTTCGACATCGACTGGGACGCGGGCGGAGGCCGGCTCGTCCTGCCGGGCGAGGGCGTGCCCAACTACCGCCGGTTCTTCGACATCTCCGGCCTGATCGGGCTCCGCCAGGAGGACCCGGAGGTCTTCCAGCGCACGCACGGGCTGCTGCTGAGCCTGGTCGACCAGGGCCTCGTGGACGGCCTGCGCATCGACCACCCGGACGGCCTCGCCGACCCGCGGGGCTACCTGCGCCGGCTGGCGGAGGCCGTCCCGGACGGCTGGGTCCTCGTCGAGAAGATCACCGAGGGCGAGGAGCGGCTGCCGCCGGACTGGCCGTGCTCGGGCACCACCGGCTACGACTCGCTCGGCATGATCGGCGGGCTGTTCGTCGACCCGGCGGGGGAGAAGCCGCTCACCGCCTACTACGTGTCGCTGACGGGCAATCCGGGAGAGTTCGAGGCGGTCCAGCACGACGCGCGCCTGCACGCCGCCACGCACGGGTTGAAGCCCGAGATGGACCGGCTCCTGCGCGTCCTCCACCGGGTTGTGGGCGAACGTCGCCCCGGCCTGGAGAAGGCCCTGGTCGAGCTGCTCGTCGCCATGCACGTGTACCGCGCGTACGTCGTGCCGGGCGAAGACGCACCGCAGCAGGCCGTGGACGTCCTGAACGAGGCCGCCGACCGTGCCCGCGCCCGTCTGCCGGAGGAACTCCACGAAGACCTGGAGACCGTCGTGGACCTCGCCCTCGGACGTGGTGAGCGCACCGACGCCGAGTTCATCGTGCGGTTCCAGCAGACGTCCGCACCGCTCGCGGCCAAGGGCGTGGAGGACACGGCGTTCTACCGGTGGAACCGTATGTCCGTGCTCAACGAAGTGGGCGGCGCCCCAGGGCGGTTCTCCGTCAGCCCGGAGGACTTCCACTCGTACTGCATACGGCTCGCCCGCGACTGGCCGTTGACCATGACGACGCTCTCCACGCACGACACCAAGCGCGAAGAGGACGTGCGCGCCTGGCTGTCCGTGATGGCGGAGATCCCGGGCGAGTGGGTGGAGGCGGTGGAACGGTGGCGGACATGGGGTTCCGACCCCTCGCCGCTGGAGCCCGATCTCGAATACCTGCTCTGGCAGACGCTCGTCGGCGCCTGGCCGATCACGCAGGGCCGCCTGGAGGAGTTCCTCATCAAGGCGATGCGCGAGGCCAAGACCCGCACGTCGTGGGTCGAGCAGGACACCGGCTACGAGGAAGCCGTTCTCGGCTACGCGCGGGGCGTGCTGGCCGATGCCGACCTCATCACCGACATGACGTCGTTCGTCGGCAGGCTGGCCCGCCATGCGCGGGTGAACACGCTGGGGCAGAAGCTCGTCCAACTGGCGATGCCCGGCGTCCCGGACGTCTACCAGGGGTGCGAGCTGACCGGCCTGGCGCTGGTCGACCCCGACAACCGGCGCCCGGTCGACTACGGGCGGCGCCGCGAGCACCTCGTCCGGCTCGACACCGGCCGCCGGCCGAAGGAGGTCGACGACGAGAAGCTGCTGGTCACCTCGCGGACGCTGCGGCTGCGCCGGGCGCATCCCGAGTGGTTCGGCCCCGGCTCGCGCCACGAGCCGGTGGTGGCGCGCGGGCTCGCCGCCGAGCATCTGGTCGGGTTCGCCCGGGGCGACGCGGTCGCGCTCGCGACCCGGCTGCCCGTGGGCCTGGAGCGGCGCGGCGGCTGGGGCGGCACGCGGGTCGACGTCCGCCACCAGGGCTGGCGGGACGTCCTGACCGGCTGCACGCACATGGGCCCGGTCCTGGACGCGGCCCGCGTCTTCGAGCACCTGCCCGTCGCGCTGCTCGTCCCCAGGGAGATCGACCGTTGAGCAACCGGTTCGCGGTGTGGGCACCGGCCGCCGGACGCGTCGAGGTCGCCGTCGCCGGCGCGAGGCACCCGATGGAGGCGCGGCCGTCCGGCTGGTGGGAGGCGAGGGTCGCCGAGGCGGGCCATGGGACGGACTACGGGTTCGTCCTGGACGGCGCCGACGAGGTGCTGCCCGACCCGCGTTCCCCCTGGCAGCCCGATGGCGTGCACGGGCGGAGCCGTGTCTACGACCACGGGCGTTTCGCCTGGACGGACCAGCACTGGCATGGCCGTCCGCTCCCCGGAAGCGTCCTCTACGAGATGCACGTGGGGACGTTCACGCCGGAAGGGACGTTCGACGCGGCCGCCGAACGTCTCGACCATCTGGTGGCGCTCGGGATAGACGCGGTGGAGTTGCTGCCCGTCGCGTCCTTCCCGGGCCGCCACGGATGGGGGTATGACGGCGTCCACCTCTGGGCGCCTCATGAGCCGTATGGCGGTCCGGACGGGCTGAAGCGATTCGTAGACGCCGCCCATGCGCGCGGTATCGCCGTCATTCTGGACGTCGTCTACAACCATCTCGGCCCGGACGGGAACCGCCTGGCCGACTTCGGCCCGTACTTCACCAGCGCCCATGCCACACCCTGGGGCGACGCGGTGAACTTCGACCAGGAGGGTTCGGACGAGGTTCGCGCGTTCGTCGTGCGGAACGCGCTGATGTGGCTGCGCGACTACCACATCGACGGACTGCGGATCGACGCCGTCCACGCCATCACCGACGACAGCGCCGTGCACATCCTGGAGGAAATGGCGCGCGCGGTGGCCGCGGAATCGGCCCACCTCGGGCGCGCGCTGTTTCTCATCGCCGAATCCGACCTGAACGACCCGCGCCTGGTGACGTCCAGGGAGGCCGGCGGATACGGCCTGGACGCGCAGTGGAGCGACGACTTCCATCACGCTCTGCATGCGGCGCTCACCGGTGAACGGCAGGGCTACTACTGCGA
Organism: Actinomadura bangladeshensis; assembly: GCF_004348335.1. Lineage (GTDB taxonomy): Bacteria > Actinomycetota > Actinomycetes > Streptosporangiales > Streptosporangiaceae > Spirillospora > Spirillospora bangladeshensis. The sequence goes on from NZ_SMJW01000357.1 coordinate 3,349, forward strand.
CTTCGGCTCTCTGGAAACGCTGAAGAAGGCCATTACCAGAGTCTTCGTCCATGACGGGACCATGTCCACCTACCGGGGGAGGCGGCATGGGCGTCCGGTGAACGCCGGGGAAACCCCCGCACACCGTTTCCTCGGCTTTCTGCAGAATCACGACCAAGTCGGCAACCGCGCCTCGGGCGACCGCATCGGCACCCTCTTGCCGTCCCCAGCCCTGCTCAAAGTGGGCGCGGCGCTGCTCCTGCTCGCGCCGTTCACGCCGATGCTCTTCATGGGCGAGGAATGGGGCGCGTCCACCCCGTGGTGCTACTTCACCGACCACCAGGACCCCGGCCTGGCCCGGGCCGTCAGCGAGGGGCGCCGCCGCGAGTTCGCGCGGCACGGCTGGACGGGCGAGGTCCCCGATCCACAGGCTGTGGACACGTTCCGCCGCTCCGTCCTCGACTGGGCCGAACCGGACGATCCGGTCCACGCTGACCTGCTTGAATGGCATCGCGCCCTGATCTCGCTGCGCCGGTCCAGGCCGGAGCTGAACGATCCGCTGCTGACCGCGGTGACGGTCGAGGCGGACGAGAACGGAGCGCGCTGGCTGATGATGTGGCGCGGCGGGGTCTGCGTCGCGGCGAACCTCGGCGACGTCCCGGTCGTCCTGCCGGCGGCGCCGCCCGGCGGGCGCGCCCGGCTGCTGCTCGCGTCAGATCCGGCAGTCCGCATCAATGAGGACGGAGTCGGCGATTCCGGAACGTCCTCGATCGAGCTCCCGGCGGCCTCGATCGGGGTTTTTCACTGACCCGGGGACACGTGTAATGCGGCGTAGACCCGGGTATTGCCGGATATGATCCGTTTGCGAATGTACTACGAGTTGCAAACCGCAGGTCAAGAGCGCGGCGGCAGCCCGGTAATGGTCAAGAATGGTCATACGATCGGTTCATGACCTCAGTACTGCTCGCCGAGGACGACACGTCCATCTCCGAGCCTCTCGCCCGCGCGCTGCGTCGCGAGGGGTACACCGTCGAAGTAAGCCCGGACGGCCCGCAGGCGCTGGAGCGGGCGCTCGGCGGCGGTGTGGACCTGATCGTCCTGGATCTCGGCCTTCCCGAACTGGACGGCCTTGAGGTGGCCCGCAGGGTACGGGCCGAGGGGCACGGCGTGCCCATCCTGATCCTGACCGCCCGGGCCGACGAGGTCGATACCGTCGTCGGGCTCGACGCGGGCGCCGACGACTACGTGACCAAGCCGTTCCGGCTGGCCGAGCTGCTCGCCCGGGTGCGGGCGCTGCTGCGCCGGGGCAGCACCGAGACCCCGATCGTCCAGGGGGTGCGGATCGACGCCGAGTCGCGCCGCGCCTGGATGGGCGAGCAGGAGCTCCAGCTGACCACCAAGGAGTTCGACCTGCTGCGCGTCCTCGTCCGGGACGCGGGCAAGGTCGTGACCCGCGAACAGATCATGCGCGAGGTGTGGGACACCAACTGGTGGGGTTCCACCAAGACCCTCGACATGCACATTTCCTGGCTGCGCCGCAAGCTCGGCGACGACGCCGGCAGCCCCCGCTACATCACCACGGTGCGGGGCGTCGGCTTCCGGTTCGAGCGCGGCGACTAGCACCGGCCGCCGCGGCCGCGCGGGACGCCGGGGGCCTTCCCGAGAGGCCCCCGGGCACCCGTGCCGTGCGCCCGCGGCCCCACCCTCGAAGGAGCCCTGATGAGGCGCCGACTCCTCCTGTCGACGCTCGCGGTGGCGGTGGTCGCGATCCTTCTGCTCGGCATACCCCTCGCCTGCGCCGCCCACAAGCTCGTCTACGAGGAGGCCGGCCGGTCGCTCGACCGGGAGGCGTCCTCCATCGCCGGCGGCGTCGGGTACAGCCTGGAGAAACCGCAGCCCGTCACCCCCGCGATCATCGCCCGCGAGTACCCGGGCCGGACCATCGCCGTCACGCTGCCGGACGGCCGCACCCTCACCGCCGGGCCGCCGCGGCACGGCCGCGTCCTCAGCGCCACCGCGACGCACGGCGCGGTCCGCGTCCGGGTGTCGCGGCCGGCGTCGGAGGTCCGCGACGCCGCGCTGCGGCTGATCATGCTGATCGCCGGCCTGGCGCTGCTCGGCGTCGCCGTCACCGTCGGCCTGGCGATGGTGCAGGCCCGCAAGTTCATGCTGCCGCTCCGCGAGCTCGCCGAGACCGCCGACCGGCTCGGCAGCGGCAACGCCCGCCCGCGCCCCCGCCGCTACGGCATCCCGGAGATCGACCAGGTCGCCGAGGTGCTGGACCGCAGCGCCGTCCGCATCACCGACCTCGTCGTCGCCGGCCGCCAGTTCGCCACCGACGCCAGCCACCAGCTCCGCACCCCGCTGACCGCGCTGTCCATGCGGCTGGAGGAGATGATCGAGGCCGCGGACTACCCCGACGTCGTCCGGGAGGAGGGCGCCGCCGCCGTCGCGCAGGCCGAACGGCTGGTCGCCGTCGTCGAGCAGCTGCTCGCCCGCGCCCGGCACGACCCGACCGGCGGCGCCGTCCCGTCCCCGATCGACGAGATCATCGCCCAGCAGGTCAAGGAGTGGCGCCCGAGCTTCCGCAAGGCGGGGCGGGACGTCCGCATCATCGGCGAGCAGGGCCTCGTCGGCCTCACCAACCCCGAGGGCCTCTCCCAGATCGTCGCGACGCTGCTGGAGAACTCGCTGACCCACGGCGCCGGAACGGTGACCATCCACACCAAACCGGGTGCCGGATCGGTCGTCGTGGAGATCGGCGACGAGGGCACCGGGATCCCGCCCGAACTCGAACCCCGCATCTTCGACCGCAGCGTGAGCGGCGGCCACGGCACCGGCCTCGGCCTCTACCTGGCCCGCTCGCTGGCCGTGGTGGACGGCGGCCGGCTGGAGCTCATCCAGTCGCGCCCGGCCGTCTTCGGCGTCTTCCTCCGCGAACCCGCCGAGGCCCGCCTCGCCACGGAACGGGTGGTCATGGGCCCCGCGTGACCGAGCGCGGGGCCGGGGCGCCGGTCAGATCTCGGCGTAGTCCCCGGTGTGGGCGTCGAGGGGGTGGCCC
>NZ_SMJW01000358.1 GCF_004348335.1 Actinomadura bangladeshensis
GGGTGGCGGGGCGTCTTGGTCGCCGAGCTGCTGCTGGAGGTAGGCGCCGTGCTCGCTGGCCGCACTGGACTGGCCGCCCCCGAAACCGCCGCCGCCGCCGAAGCCGGCGCCGTAGGCGCGCAGGGCGCCGAGCGCGGTGGCGCTGCTCATCAGCGCGCCGAGCATGCCGCCGCCGGGGCTGGACTCGGTGCCGCCGGTGGTCCAGGTGAAGAACTTCAACAGAACCGGGAAGGCGATCAGGCTGATCAGCATCATCGCGAACCCCATCAAGACGGTGTGCAGGTCCTTGCCCTTGCCGACCAGCGTGAACGTGGTCGCATACACCGCCGCCGCAGCCGGCTTGTAGAAGATCAGCGCGAGCATCCAGCCCGCCACGCGCGGGAACCATGCCTTGGTCGAGGTGGTGATCATCCCGGCGGCGGCCAGCGGCAGCAGCCCGGCCAGGATCACCAGCGCCGCTCCGCGAAACAGCAGCAGGATCGCCTGGACGAGCGCGATCACCAGCGCGAACAGGCACAAGATCAGCACCAGCGCGCGCGGTACCGCGCTCGGGAACGCCACGATCTGGGTCATCCGCTTGGCGAAGTCCCCGTCGGAGGATGCGCTGAGGACCCAGTTGCACCATTGGTCGCCCCACTGCAGCAGCAGGTTCGGCACCACCGTGCCGATCACAGCGACCACCGCCAGTACGGCAAGTCCGCGGCCGGCGTCCACCAGCGGCAGCGCCTTGCGCGACAGCGCCATCCGCGCCGCGACCGCCAGCAGGGCCAGTACCGCGACCGCGAGGGTCAGCGGCCGGACCAGCAGTTGCAGGTAGCCGATCGCGGGCGTGTCCTGCAGGTCGGGGGAGGGGGTGTGCACCCACCAGGAGGCGGTGTTGGAGATCAGCCACCCGGTCGCTGACTGGAACGACTCGGCCATCTCCTCCAGCACATGCCCGCCGATCGCCCCCGGGACATCGGGCAGCCCCGGCAGCCCAGGGAGCTTGGGCATGGTGGGAAGGCCCGGCAGCAGCGGATTCCCGCCGCCGTCGTTGTCGACCGGCTGCACGCACGCCGGATCCAGCACCGGCGAGCACGGATCCACCGGCAGGAAGGGCAGCCGGGTAAGCAGAAGGCCCATCAGTGGCTCCCGTGCGGGAAGCGGACATAGCCGTCCAGCGACCTGATCGGCGCCGCCGTCCCGGCCCAGGTCCCGCCGGGCGGGGCGACAACGCGCCAGTCACCGTCCTGCCACCGCAACTGGAGCCGGGTCACGGCGCGGACGGTGACATCGCTGTCGCCCGGCCCGGCCGACAGCAAGTCCACGCTCGCCGCCTCGGGCGAGTAGCCCAGCCAGCGGAACCCCTCCAGCGCGACATAGCCGCGTCCGAGCGGCTCCCCGTCTCGACGATCCCCCCGATGCTTTTCGTAGGTCTCGCGGGTCGAGTCCATCAGCACATCGGTATCGGGACCGATGACCTGCCGCTGGATGGTCGGCCCGAACACCTGCGTGCCCCACTGCATACCGGCCCGCACCGCGATATGGACCGCGGCCAGCAGCGCACCGCGCGGCGTCCGCGCGAACCCCGCCGCCAGATCGCCCTCGGTGTCGCGGGGGCCGTCTTGCGCCGAGTAGGGGAGCAGGACACCGTGGTAGTCCCGCCACGACACCCCGGCGAATGACACCTGCGGCGCGCTCACCAGCTGGCCGGCATCTGCGGTCGTCCGCACGATGACCGGGGTAGGCGTGGGGTCCGTCCTGAATACCGAAGGCGCGGCCATGCCGAGCAGCACCCCGCCGCCGACCACCGACAAGGCGATGACGCGGCGACGGCGCCACCACGGCACGTCGCTCGGCTGCCCCATGCTCTTGCTCGGTCGGCTCATTTGAAGAACACCCCCACGATCGGGGCCGCCGTCGCCGCCAGGCTCAATCCGCCCAGCACCCACGGGATGCCGGTCGCGCCGTCGGCGGCGAACGTAGAGCGGTTCTTGCGGCCGATGGCCATCTGGCCCGCGCAGATGAACAGGCCCGCGACGCCGCAGATCAGCACGCCCCACTTGCCCCACGCCAGCAGCGTCTCCATCTTCTGATCCAGCCCCGGCGGCGCCTCCGGAGGCGGATCGGGCACATCCACGTCGAGCGGCACCAGCGCCGCCACCGTGGTCATGGTGAACGAAGTCAGCACGTCACAACCCCCCGCCGGTCAGCCGACGAAGCTCATCGAGGGCTTGGCGCGCCTTACCAGGCAGGACGACCTCGGACGGGTCCTCCACCAGCCGCAGCGCCCGCACATGAGGGACCCGCACGACACCCGTGACCCGTCCCTCAAGCAGCGCGAACCGCGCCGTGGCCTCCCGCGACTCCGGGCCGCCGTCACTGACGATCGCCAGCGCCGCCACCCGCTCGTCCCACTCGCGCAGCGCCCCGATCGCCGCCGTGGCCTCCTTGGCCGCCACCGCGGTATTGCGCACCGCAAGCACCACCGGACGGCCCTTGGCCCGCAGCGGCGAGCGGCCGCACTCCAGCAACGGCCCGATCGAGCCCATGTCCCACACCGCCGGCAGCAACGCCGCCAGCGTGGACGTCCCGGCACCGCCATGCGCGCCGGCCACGACCACGTCCAAGGCCTCTCCCGCCTGGTCAGCCGGGCTTGGCCTGGTTTGTCGAAGACTCACCCACATACCCCCGAATCGATGCACTGGGTTGCTGGACGATCACGGTACGTGGCAACATGACAGAGCGCAAGCATCGCCAAACAAATTCAGAAAACGTCAACACACCGAACAAGCTGCCTCCGCAGCACCGATCCACCACACTGGAAAGGACAGCCGTGACCGCCCACCCAGGAGCCACAGAGATGACCGAGACACCCGGCCGCGACCCCGACGTCCTCACCACCGCCGAACTCGCGACCAAACTCGGCCTCTCACCCCAGACCGTCCGCCGGATGGCCAACGCCGGACAGATCCCCGCCCTCAAAACCGGCAAGGACTTCCGCTACTCCTGGCAAGCAGTCCGCGAGGTGCTGCGGCAGCCCCACCACCAACCCGGGGAAGCCGCCCATGACCCAACCACCCAGCCCAACAAGGGCGCCGGGTACCGCGCCCAACGCCAAGCCCGCACCGGCGCCCAGGACTAACCCAGCCCAGCGGCCCACCCGGTGAAGGCCGCCGCCACCACATGCGCCGCCGCCCTCGCCCTCCCCCTGGGCCTGGTCATCCTGGCAGCCGGCCACGACTCCGCCGCAGGCACCGGCTCACCGGCCGGCGCACCCACCGCCGAGGCCAGACGCGACATCCCGCCCGCCTACCTGCGCTGGTACCTCGACGCCGCCCATACCTGCCCCGGCCTGCCCTGGAACGTGCTGGCCGCCATCGGCAAAGTCGAAACCGACCACGGCCGTTCCACCGCCCCCGGCGTCCACTCGGGTGAGAACGCCGCCGGGGCTGGCGGCCCCATGCAGTTCCTCGCCGCTACCTGGGCTGCCTACGGCGTGGACGGCGACCACGACGGCCGCAAAGACCGCTACAACCCCGCCGACGCCATCCCCAGCGCCGCCCACTACCTGTGCGCCAACCACGCCGGCCAAGGCGGCAAGCATCTGCGCCGCGCTATCTGGCAGTACAACCACGCCGACTGGTACGTCCGCAAAGTCCTCGCCCAAGCCGCCCGCTACGCCGCCCCCACCGCCAGCCGGCAAGGCGTCATCGTTGTCAAGGCCGCGCTGCGCTGGCTCGGCACCCCCTACTCCTGGGGCGGCGGGGGACCCACCGGACCCACCTACGGCACCGCCCAAGGCGCCGGCATCGAAGGCTTCGACTGCTCCGGCCTCACCCAATACGCCTGGGCCCAGGCCGGCATCCGCCTACCCCGCGTCGCCGCCGACCAATACAACGCCGGCATCCACATCCCCAGAACCCGGCTCCAGCCCGGCGACCTGCTCTTCTTCGCCACCAACCCCACCAACCCAGCCACCATCCACCACGTCGCCATCTACTACGGGCACGGCCGCATGATCCACGCACCCCACACCGGCGACGTCGTCCGCATCGCCCAATTCACCGGCAACCCCTACCGCGAACGCCAATACACCGGCGCCACCAGACCCAACCCACCACGCACCACCCAAACCTGACCGGAGGACCGCCCTTGCCCCACCACGAACGAACTCGTCGGCAACAGTGCCTTCGTCTCCCTCACGACCGTGAGGGAGGGCCTGTTCGTCCCCGTAAACCAGGCCAGTAGGACGGCTCGTGACCCAGCTATCCGCCGGCGGGCAGCGTCAAGCGCAAGCGTCCTATCGCCCGCAAGATCTCGGCACGGTTCTTGCCGGTCTTGAGCCACGTCGGCAGACGTTCCACCAGACTTGCCGGAGCCCAAGCCACAAGATCCCCGCGTTCCCGCAACTTCGCTGCCACATAGGCCTCCAGCAGGTCGAGATGACGGCTGTTATAGGCCCACAGCACATGCCCGCAGCAACTCGCCTGCAGCCACACCAGCCGCTGAAAAAATGGGTCAACAGGACCGCCGACGACAGCGGAACCGACCGTCTCGTCCTTGAAGTAGCCGCACTTCCTGCACCGCAAGCGTCGACGGAGGTCCATGACCCCGGTGGGGCTCCTCTCGCCGTCCCCAACCGTCCCCCCGGCCGCCAAGACGACGGCGCACCCGTCACAGCGCGGACAGCGCACCAGCACCTCGTCGATGAAGTCGTACCCGTACTTCCGCTCACGCTGATCTCGGAACCGGCCGCCAGAATCCGAAGCACTCCCTGCCACATGACCACCCTGCCAGAGACCCATCCCGCTTCAGAGCCGACACCCGCCTCCCCCGCCCGAGCATTATCAGCATCCCGTCTGCTGACCAGCACTGTTATCGGATATTCGCATTACATCCCCCTTTCGCCGCCTCACCACGTGGCAAGACGTGCGCCGCACCCAACCCGCCCCTCTTCACCAAGGCCTGTACTTGGAGGCAACAGGGCGCTGCCACGGCCTCGGCGAAGACCCCGCCTACGTGACCCGCTACAACACGCCCTCACCGACGTCACCCCACAAACCGACACCCTCCCATTGAACGACGGTGACGGCACCGCGGTAGCGGCCGGTGCTCCGCGTAACCGATGCCCGCCCCAAATCCAACAACTCGCAGGTCCTACGGAGGTCATCACATGCAGCCACTCAAGAATGCCGAACTCGCCGAGCTTCCCGCCGTCGTCGACATACCTACGGCAGCCCGGGCTCTTGGCCTGTCGCGTACGTACGCCTACCAGCTCGCCAAGCGGGACCAGTTCCCCTGCAAGGTCATCCGCATCGGCATCTGCTACCGGGTCCCCACGGCTGCGCTGCGAGCCCTGCTCAGTTCCGATTAGCCCCAATGGAGTGACACGGTGACCGGTGAAGGAGAACCGCGATGCTCGCCGGCCGAACGTCGGTGGCACCGGCAATGCCTGACCGGCCCAGTAATGCGGATGCGCCGGGGCCTGATTGGCGGTGGAATAGCCGATGAGCAAGGTCTCAGGCATAGAGCCGGCACCGTGTCTACACTTCGACGCCGCTGAGCAGCCGTCGGTTTGCCCGATGGTTGCCCGGCGGCTGAATAACATCGAGAACCCATAGGCGGCGCTTCCCGCCCGGTGCCGGGTGTTGCCGATGCAGCGGAAACGGCAAGAAGGTAGCGGTCAGGGGGAACCGAACGTCAGATGGGCGTTAGCCGGGAACGGCCGACCGGATTGATGAACAGGTGACGATATCGCCCAGTTCGCGCTCGCCTTGCCGGATGCAGGCCGACTTTCCTGGCGGTGCCCGCCCGTATGTCCGTCGAGGAGCGAGGCTGGCCGGCTGGCCGGGCCGCCGCTGAGGCGGCCGGGTAAACCAGTGCCTGGACGAGTGGAGATCAGCCGACAGGGCGGCAACGTCTGGAGCGGTCCCCCGAAGCATCGGCCGGGTGCCTGAGGTGAGGGCCCATGCAGACGGGCACGTGCCCCTCACCAGCTTCGGGCGTCTCAGTTGAACACGGCGGATGCCGATGGTGGGGAGATGCCGGTTCTTCGGGTCCTGTGTGAACCGTCCAGATGACGGGGGAGGCGGTCGAGTTCGCTAACGAACGGCTAACAAACGATCAAGAGGCCGGTCCTCCGAGTGGAGGAAACGGCCTCTGAGCTGGTCTTTCTTGTCGGGACGGCGGGATTTGAACCCACGACCCCTTGACCCCCAGTCAAGTGCGCTACCAAACTGCGCCACGTCCCGGTGCCCGGCTGAGCGGGCGTGATTACTGTAGCGCAGTCCGCGGGGTCGTGCGTACCGGGTTGTGGGGGCGGTGATCTCTGGTAGGGAGGGCGGATGGTGTCTTCGCGGGCCGTGGCGGTCGGGGTCGTTTGCCTGGGGTTGGTGTGCGGG
>NZ_SMJW01000359.1 GCF_004348335.1 Actinomadura bangladeshensis
TCCTGGCAGGGCGCGCCGAACTGGGGCTGGGGCGCGCCCTGCCAGGACGGGCTCTGCGACGGCGGCGGCTGGGGCGCGCCCATGGGCGCAGCGCCCATCGGGGCCACGCCCATCGGGGCGGGGCCGCCGGGCATCGGCGGCGGACCCATCGGCGCGGGCGGCGGACCGGCGAAGCGCGGCGCGGCCCCGGCCGCGGCGCGGGCCTTCCACCGGGACGGCGCCAGCGACGCCACGAGGAGCAGCACGCCGAGCAGGAAGAGGATCCCCATCGAGCCCAGCGCGGTGTAGCCGAGGTACATGTCGCGCGTCATCACGTCCCGGCCGGCGTGCTGGACCGCCCAGCTGGGCGACGCGAACCAGATCAGGCCGACGAGCGTGAACGCGGCGCCCGGGATCAGCGAGGCGACCGGCGACAGGCGGCTGCCCGTCAGGAGGCCGAGCAGGACCGCCGCCAGCAGGATCAGCCCGGCGCCGATCCAGAGCTCCTCGCCGTGGTAGCTCCGGAACCGCGCGTAGCCGAACGTCATGACCATGCGCAGCTTGTTCGTGCCGTACATGAGGCTCGCGGCGACGATCGGCGCCAGCACGAGGCCGGCCACCACGCCGAGGCCGTGGCGCGCTCCGTTGGACATGTCCACCCTCCAGTGCCCGGTCGGCGGGCAAGATCCTGTCGAACCTAACCCTCAGACGTGCGGAAACGCACGCCGGTTCGATGGTGGATTTACCTTCTGCCCGCTACTGGACGGATTCGCCGGGTTTCGCCGGAGTGGGCTGGCCGAGCCGCGGCGGGCTGGTCAGGAACCCGACGCCCCAGGTCAGGTGCATGGTGGCGAACACCAGCGGCAGCCGTACCCAGGCCGCGAGCGGGAGCCCGCGTCCCTCCACGGCGGCGCCCGCGATCATCGCGGCCGCGTACCCGCCGGGCAGGATCCAGCCCGGCCAGAACCCGAACAGCCCGGCGACGGCGCCCGCCGTCATCGCGACCACGGCGATCGGCGGGGCGAGGTAGCGCAGGTTCAGCGTCCCCTGGTGCTCGCGGCCGACGACGCGCCGCCAGCGCCCGGTGTGGAAGTACTGCTTGGCGAGGGCCCGCAGGTTCGGGCGCGGCCGGTAGGTGACCCGCATGCGCGGGGTGAAGAAGATGCGGCCGCCGGTCTCCCGGATGCGGTGGTTCATCTCCCAGTCCTGGGCGCGGACGAACGTCTCGTCGTAGCCGCCGACCCGGTCGAGCGCGCTGCGCCGGAACGTCCCGAGGTAGACGGTCTCCACCTCGCCCGCCTCGCCGCCGGTGTGGAACCGGGCGTTGCCGACGCCGAGCTTGGACGTCATCGCCCGCGCCACCGCCTTCTCGAACGGGGTGACGCCCTCGGCCGCCATGATCCCGCCGACGTTGTCGGCGCCGGTCTCCTCCATCGTCTCGACGGCCGCGCGGACGTAGTCGGCGGGCAGCAGCGAGTGCCCGTCCACCCGGACGATGATCGAGTACTGCGACGCCTTGATCGCGATGTTCAGGCCCTGCGGGGTGCGCCCGGTCGGGTTGGCGACGACCAGGACGCGCGGGTCCTCGGCGGCCAGCTTCCGGGCGATCTCCTCGGTGCGGTCGCGGGACGGCCCGATCGCGAGCACGAGCTCGAGCTCGCCGGGGTACTCCTGGGTCAGGATGCCGCGCACGGCCTCGGCGAGATGGCGCTGCTCGTTCAGGACGGGCATCACCACCGACACCGCCGGCCAGGTGCGCTCACCGGAGTCGGGACGGGTCTTCACGGCGTACTGGGTTTCCTGGTTCATGGCGCGGTGGGCACGGGGAGACGAATTCATGTGGGCTCGCGGACGCGCGCCTGCCGGAGGGACCGGAGGCGGGCGCCCCTTCCTCTCTTGCTCGCTTGCCTGACGCAGCCCACGCCACCCAGGTTCGCGTGCGGGCCGCCGGGGTGTGGTCAAGACGGCGCCACGTTACTGCAAGGACACGAGGTCCAGGTAGCGAACGGACGGGCGCTCCCCACTTTAGAGTGGTGGGACGCACGGCGGAACGTGATCTTCGGGAGGCGGCGGCCGGCATGGCAGACGGGCACGACTCGGGTCGCGGCGACCGCCGCGGTGCCGGCCGCGACGGGAGCCGCGATGGGGGCCGTCCGGCGGAGCCGGACCCGCTGGAGCGCTACTTCCGGCCGCGGCCGGGCGCCCGGCCGGTCCCGGACGAGGACGGCGGCGCCGGCATCGAGGGCGTGACGATCGACGGGATGCCCGCGCCGCGGGTGACGGTGGACGGCCCGCGCGGCCCGCGCCGTCCCGGCCGGGGGCTGAGCCCGCGCGCCGCGATGAGCGCCCGCCGGCAGAAGCGCTTCCTCACCCTGACCGGGACGATGTCGGCGGTCGTGCTGGCGACCTCGGGCGGCGCGTGGGCGTTCCAGAACTACGTCACCGGCATGATCGACAAGGTGTCGGTGAACGGGCTCGGCAGGGGCGGGAACGACCCGAAGGGCGCGATGACGATCCTCGTCGCGGGCGTCGACCGGCGCGAGGGGCTGACGAAGGCGCAGCAGAAGGCGGCGAAGCTCGGCCACGACGCCGGGGAGCGCTCGGACACGATGCTGCTGGTGCACGTGTCGCGCGACCACGACCGGGTGTCCGTGGTGAGCCTGCCGCGCGACTCCTACGTCACGATCCCCTCGCACAGGTCGAACGGCTCGGAGGGCGCGAAGGGGACGCGGGTCCCGGCCCGTCCGGGCAAGCTGACCTGGGCGTACCAGTTCGGCGGGCCCGACCTCACGGTCAGCACGATCAAGCAGGCGACGGGCGTGGCCATCGACCACTACGTCGAGGTGAACTTCTACGGGTTCGTCCGCATGGTGGACGCGCTCGGCGGCGTCGACGTCTGCACCGAGCAGGCGGTGGACGACCCGAAGAGCGGCCTGAAGCTGCCCGCCGGCACATCCCACGTGGACGGCCTGAAGGCCCTCGCCTTCGCCCGCGCCCGCTACACGCTGACCGGCGGCAGCGACCTCGGCCGCATCGACCGGCAGCAGCAGTTCATGGCGGCGATGATGAAGCAGGCGCTGTCGACGAAGACGCTGAGCGACCCGGTGAAGTCGACGAGGTTCCTGAACGCGTCGCTGAAGTCGCTGCGCGTCGACGAGAAGCTGGCCGACAACCTGCCGAAGCTCGCCGACCAGATGAAGGACCTGTCGACCGACGACGTCACGTTCGCGAACGTCCCGCTGTCCAACCCCGACTACAACGCCGTCCTGTGGAACGCGCCGACCGCGCAGTCGACCGTCCAGTGGGACCGCGGCAAGGCGCAGGACCTGTTCACCCGGATCAGGCGCGACCAGCCGCTCGACCGGCAGGCCGCGAAGCCGAGCGCCTCGCCGACGCAGAAGCCCGAGGACGCGCTGACCGTGCCGCCGGAGGACATCTCCGTCCGCGTCCTGAACGCGATCGGCACCCGCGGCCTCGCCACCAGGGCGGGCGGCCAGCTGCGGGATCTCGGCTTCAAGGTGACCGTCGCGCCGGGCGTGGCGCGGCGCGGCCTGCAGACCACCCAGATCCAGTACGGCCCCGACCGGGAGGACTCGGCCAAGACGCTGGCCGCCGCGATCCCGGGGGCGAAGCTGAAGAAGGTGTCGGCGCTGGGCTCGCGCGTGCAGGTCATGGTCGGCGCGAACTGGGACGGTGTGAAGAAGGTGAAGGTGACCCCGAGCGCGTCGCCGTCCGCCGAGCCCGCGATCGAGACGGGCACGGCCACCTCGAAGCTCTGCGCCTGAACCCCTGTCTAGAATGATGTTCTAGGACGTGGGGAAGGAGCCGCATGAGCGAGGACGCGCCCGCCGAGGCGTTCTACGAGCCGCTGGGCGGCGGCCGGTTCGCCAGCACCGCCGCCACGGCGGGCCCCTGGTCGCCCGGCCTGCAGCACGGCGGCCCGGTGTCGGCGCTGATCGGACGGGCCTTCGAGCGGCACGACCCCGCGCCCGGCACCCGGGTGGCCCGGGTGACGGTCGAGATCCTGAGCCCCGTCCCGGTGGCCGAACTGCGGGTGGGCGTCCGGGTCGTCCGCCCCGGCCGGAGGGTCGCGCACCTGGAGGGCGAGATCAGCCATGAGGGGCGGACGATCGTCCGCGCGACCGCCTGGCGCATCCTGGCCGCCCCGTCGCACCTGGCCTCCGTCGTCCACGCGGCGCCCCCGCCGCCCCTCCCCGACTCGACGCCGCCGTTCGAGAAGTGGCGCGACCTTCACGTGGGCGGATACCTGTCGGCGATGGAGTGGCGGCTGATCGACGGAGGGTTCGGCCGGCCGGGCCCGGGGACGGCTTGGGCGCGCTCCCGCGTCCCGCTGGTCGCCGGGGAGACCGACACGCCGCTCGTCCGGGCGCTGACGCTGGCCGACAGCGCGTCCGGCGTCGGCAGCCAGCTCGACCTCTCCAAGTGGCTGATCATCAACACCGACCTGACGGTCGCGCTGCACCGCGACCCGGTCGGCGAATGGCTGTGCATGGGCGCGTCCCTGGACGCGAGCGCGGGCGGCAGCGCCCTCTGCCAGGCGACCCTGGCGGACCGGTCCGGCGAGTTCGGCCGGGCCCTGCAGACCATGCTGGTGGACGAGCGCGGCTGACTGCGGGTTCCCGCATGATCACTTTGGGTAGTGGATCAGTGACAGATCGCAGTCATCGATCCTAGGAGACCAGAGGATGTCGACACGACTTCTCGGCCTGCTCACCACGACCGCCGCCGCGTCGGTGGCCCTCACCGCGGGCATCGCCGCCGCCGCGGCCGCGGCCCCGCCGCCCGCGCCCGACCCGGCACCGCCGGTCGTCGCGGCCCAGCCGCAGCCGGCCGCGCCGCCCGCCGCCCAGGACCCGCCGGCGCAGTCGGCCCCGCCGCCCGCCGCGGACGGCGAGGACCCCGCCGCCGACACCGGCGCGGGCGCCGGCGTCGACACCGGTGCGGACGCCAAGGGGCCCGAGGAGTGCGCGGACGCCGAGTGCGAGATCAAGATCCACGACGACCAGACCATCAGGTTCGACAAGAAGTACAAGCTCGACCCGGTGCACATCGGGATCGACGGGAACCTGGTCACCCTTTCCAGCAGCGGCCGGGACGGCAGGATGGTCAGCACGATGTACGCCACGCGCTCCGGCTCCAGCGTGACGAACAACGGCATCACGTTCCGTCCGAAGCTGAACCGGGACGGCACGATCAGCCTGAAGATCTCCCGCGACTGATGCGGCGCCGCCGGGGACGGGCGGCGAAGGGCGCCCGTCCCCGCTACTGCGGATCCGGCAGGTACAGCATGTTCTTCTTCCGGAGGTAGGAGGCGAACAGGGCGCCCCAGATCCTGCGTCCCCGGAACGAGTACACCGCCTGGTCGGTCAGGTCGACCACCGCCGGCTGGACGAGGGCGGCGAACCCGCCGGTCCCCTGCCGGAACGGCCTGCCCGCCCGCACCTTGGCGGTCTCCTCGGCGTACTCGGTGACCAGCGCCGCGATCACCAGGATCCCCGACTGCGCCCCCCGCATGGCACCCTTGCGGTTCTTCGCGAGCGAACTGGCCGCACGCGTGAACTGCTCCAGCGTTTCGACATCGACGCTCTCGCTCTCCGCGACGACGGTGAACAGGTGCATCTTGGAAAGCGCCCGCCAGTTCGAGCGGTACCCGACGAGCGCCGAGAGCCCGCCGACCTGCTCGGTGGTCACCTCGCACCCATCGGCGACCATCCGCTCCCGCACCACATCGACATAGTCGCCCACGCCTTCTCCATTCCACGGAAGAGTTCCGTCTGCAATATGCCCGAACGGCGCCCCTGCAGATCAGGAGAGCAGGCTGACAGTTGATCGCCGTTCAGCGTTTCAGGGTTCGGTAGCGCTTGAGCAGAACGGCGATCTTCTCGGGGTCGGCGGCGCCGTTCAGTTCGCTCAGGAGGTCGTCCGGACACAGGTCGTAGAGGTCGCCCCACCAGCGGCGCGCCTTGTTGTCCCAGATCCGGTAACCGCCCGGCACGCCCCTCGCGACAAAACGCCTTCTACTCATCGCTCCTCCGGGGCGTGAATCCTACTCGCCGCCCATGGAAGCCGCCCGTGCTTTTTTCGGCGGACACCGCGGCGGCGGAAGCGCTGCACCTGACCCCGTCGACCGTGTCCCAGCAGCTCCGGCAGCTCGGGATTGCAGCGTTTCGAACGCCCTCGCCGCACCGAGTGCGTTGACTTGCGGCGTGTTGTTGTTATGAGCGCGCCGGAAGCAACAACACGCCGCAGATCAACGACGTGGTGACAGCATCAGCGCAGCGAGGCGAGCGCGTCGAGCCGCAGCGGGCCGGTGCCGGGCGCCGACTCGCGCTCGTAGCGGCCCGACTCGGCGAGC
>NZ_SMJW01000035.1 GCF_004348335.1 Actinomadura bangladeshensis
TCCCCTAGCCCGCCCGCCGAGCCGGCCGCCACCTCGTTGACCTGCGGCGTGTTGTTGCTTTCGGCGCGCTCATAACAACAACACGCCGCAAGTCAACGCACCCGGTGACACCGCGCTAGCCGAACTGCTCGTAGGCCAGTTTCGCGACGAGGGCGCTGACGACGCAGAGCAGGACGATCCGCACGAAGCCGGCGCCGCGCCTGATCGCCATGCGGGCCCCGAGCTGCGCGCCGACCGCGTTGGCGGCGGCCATGCCCAGGCCGACCGCCCACAGCACGTGCCCCTGCGCCGCGAAGACGACCAGCGCGCCGAGGTTGGTGCACGCGTTGATGATCTTCGAGGTGGCGGACGCGTCCACGAAGTCCAGGCCGAGCAGCGCGGTGAACGCGACGACCAGGAACGTCCCGGTGCCCGGCCCGACCAGCCCGTCGTAGAAGGCGATCGCGACGCCCGGGACGAGGACGGCGGCGGCGACCCGGCGGCGGGTCCGCAGCACGGTGCGCGGCTCCCGGCCGAGGTCCGGCCTCAGCACGACGATCGCGGCGACGGCCAGCAGCACCACCATGATGACCGGTTTCAGCACGTCCGAGGAGATCGCCGACGCGCACAGCGCCCCGCCCGCCGCACAGCACACCGCGAGCACGCCCGCCGGGACGGCGACGCGGACGTCCGGCTTGGCCTTGCGCGCATAGGCGACCGCGGCCGAGGCGGTGCCCGCGATCGAGCCGAGCTTGTTGGTGGCGAGCGCGGCCGCGACCGGCTGCCCGGGGTTGGCCAGCAGCAGCGCAGGCAACTGGATGAGCCCGCCCCCGCCGACCACCGCGTCGATCCAGCCGGCCGCGACGGCGGCGGCCAGCAGCATGAGCACCTGCTCGGCGTGCACGGGGACTCCGGGGGGTAAGGAGTTAAGTGGAGATCACTGATTACCCTAGCGGTGCCCGGGGGACGTTATGCGGGCTTCATGAGCGCGTCACGAGGGTGTCACGAGGTCCACTCGTCGGCGAGGAGGGCCCAGACCTGCACGTCGCGGTGCTCGCCGTCCAGCTTGAACGCCTGCCGGTGGACGCCCTCGCACGTCATGCCGAGCCGCTCCGCGACGGCCGCGCTGGCGGTGTTGCGCGGGTCGCAGAGCCACTCGACCCGGTGCAGGCCGCGCTCGCCGAACGCCCAGTCGATCATGAGGCGGACGGCCCCGGTCACCAGCCCGCGCCCCCGCGCCTCCGCCGCGAGCCACACGCCCGCCTCGCAGACGCCCCGCGCGGCGTCGAACGTCCGGAACAGCGTGCCGCCCTGGAGGACGCCGTCCACCCAGATGCCGTAGATGCGCGCCGCGTCCCTCGCCTGCTTGTCGGCGTACGCCTGCAGGAACCGCCGCGCCGCGGGCTCGTCCACGACCGTCCCGGCGAACGGGATGTACTCGCGGATGTCGGCGCGCACCCGGTCCACGTGCGCGGCGAACTCGGCCGCCCGCCACGGCTCCAGCGGCCGGAGCTCCGCGCCTTCGGCGAGCGTACGAGCGAACATGGGGCCTCCCGAGATACGTACCGAACGTTTGTTATGTACCCTACGGGAATGCCCGCCCGAGGTGATCACGACGCCCGCCGCCGGGACGTGTCCGAGGCCGTCTGGCGCGTCCTCGCCGAGCACGGCTTCGGCGGGCTGACACTGCGCGCCGTCGCGGCGGAGATGGGCGCCTCCACCGGCCTGCTCACCCACTACTTCCCGAACAAGAAGGCCCTCGTCGCGCACGCCCTCGACGTGGCCGACGAACGCACCGGGAACCGCCCGCTGCGCACGGCGCCGCCCGGTTTGGCGGCCCTGCGCGCCGCCCTCCTCGACGTCCTCAGCCTCACCCCCGCCGGGACGGACATGAACCGCGTATGGGTCAGCTCCTGGGACGTCTCGCTCGCCGATCCCGCCCTCGCGTCCCGCCAGAAGGACCGCTACGACAACTGGCGCGGCCGCCTCCGCCCGCATGTGGCCGCGGCCGTCTCACTCGGCGAACTGCCCGCTTCCAGCGACGTGGACGACATCGTCGCGTCCGCCGCCGCGTTCGCGCACGGCCTCGTCGTCCACGCCCTCTTCGACCCGGACCGCTTCCCACCCGACCGCCAGATCGCCATGCTCGACGCCTTCCTCACGTCCCTGGCCGCGGCACGCTGAGGAGGCGGGGCAACGCTGCGAGGCCGGTGGCATGACGATCAGCACGCGCGCCCTCGGAACCGACTCCGCCGCCCCGCCCGACGACCGCTACTCGGCCGGGGTCACCAGTTCCTGGGAGCGATCAGCTCTTCGGTGTCCGCGTCCGCGAAGCCGTAGGCGGTCGCGACGAACCAGAACTCCATGCCGATGGCGTCTCTCGCGACGGTCTCGATCTCGCTGTCCGCCGCGAGGAACTCCTCCTCCAGGACGTTGAACTCCTCCGTGGCCGCGTGCGTGAGCAGATACAGCGCCGCCAGGTCGGCCGGCCGCTCGGCCTCGATCCGCTCGCAGAGCCTCATCAGGATCGTCCGGCCCTTGTCGACGACGCGGGCCGGGTAGTAGTCGTCCTCGTACATCTCCTTGAGGAACGCGTGCTCGTTCACCTGCTCGTTGGTCAGCGCCATCCCGTCTCCCTTCACCGGGACGAGATCTACACCACGGCGGTGACAGTCCTATGGGCGAGACGCCTCAGAGTTTCTCAATGGTGGCGAAGCGGAGGACCAGGGTGCGGACGCCGTATTCGCCGCCGAAATCGACGCTGGCCTTCTCGCCGCGGTCGTAGACGGAGACGACGGTGCCCAGGCCGAAGGCGTCGTGGGTGACCTTGTCGCCGGGGGAAAGGGACGGGACGGCGCGGTTCCCCGGCGAGCGGGTGCCCGGGCGTTCCGCCATTCTCGACATCGCCGGAGTGGACATCGACGACGCTTCGCGTTCCCATTCGACGAGGGTCGTCGGCACCTCGCCCAGGAACCGCGACGGCGGGTTGACCTGCGGCGCGCCCCAGGAGCTGCGCATCGCGGCGCGGGAGACGTAGAGGCGCTGCCGGGCGCGGGTGATGCCGACGTAGGCGAGGCGGCGCTCCTCTTCGAGTTCCTTGGGGTTGCTCATGGCGCGCAGGTGCGGGAAAACGCCGTCCTCCATTCCGGTCAGGAAAACGACCGGGAATTCGAGGCCCTTCGCGGTGTGCAGGGTCATCAGCGTGACGACGCCCTGGTCGGTCTCCTCGGGCTGCTCGCCGGGCGGGACGGGGCCGCCCTTCGCGCCGCCGGGAATGGAGTCGGCGTCGGCCACCAGCGCGACCTGCTCGAGGAATTCGGGGAGGCGGCCCTCGGCCGATTCGCCGTCGAGGCGCTCCTCGAATTCGCGGGCGACGGCTTCGAGTTCCTGGAGGTTCTCGACGCGGGTCTCGTCCTGCGGGTCCTTGGAGTTCTGGAGCTCCTCCAGGTAGCCGCTGACCTTCAGGACCTCGGTGAGGAGGTCGGCGGGGGTGAGCGTCTCGGCGGCGTTGCGCAGCTCGTCCATCATCGTGACGAACTCGCGGACGGCGTTGATGGAGCGGGTCGCCATGCCGGGCACGTCCGCGGGCACGCGGAGGGCCTGCCAGAACGAGATCCGCTCGCGGGACGCGTACGCCTCGACGCACGCTTCGGCGCGGTCGCCGATGCCGCGCTTGGGGACGTTCAGGATGCGCCGCAGGGAGACGGTGTCCTCGGGGTTGGCGAGGCAGCGCAGGTAGGCGAGCGCATCGCGGATCTCCTTGCGCTCGTAGAAGCGGACGCCGCCGACGACCTTGTAGGGCAGCCCGACGCGGATGAACACTTCCTCGAAGACGCGCGACTGGGCGTTGGTGCGGTAGAAGACGGCGACGTCGCCGGGACGGGCGTCGCCGTCGTCGGTGAGCCGGTCGACCTCGTGCGCGACGAACGCGGCCTCGTCGTGCTCGTTGTCGGCCACATAGCCGGTGATCTTGTGGCCCTCGCCCTGGTCGGACCACAGCCGCTTCGGCCGGGGGCGCGGGTTGCGCTCGATGACCGCGTTCGCCGCCGACAGGATCGTCTGCGTGGAGCGGTAGTTCTGCTCCAGCAGGATCGTGGTCGCGTCCGGGTAGTCGCGCTCGAACTCCAGGATGTTGCGGATCGTCGCACCGCGGAACGCGTAGATCGACTGGTCGGCGTCGCCGACGACGCACAGCTCCGCAGCGCCCACCCCCTCGACGTGCTCTCCCTGGGGGGACGACCCCCCAGACCCCCCGGCAACCGCGATAGGGGCCGTCAGCTCGCGGACGAGCTCGTACTGCGCGTGGTTGGTGTCCTGGTACTCGTCGACCAGGACGTGCCGGAACCGCCGCCGGTAGTGCTCGGCGGCCTCCGGGAAGACCTGCAGCAGGTTGACCGTCATCATGATCAGGTCGTCGAAGTCCATCGCGCCGGCCTGCTGGAGCCGCGCCTGGTACATCTCGTACGCCTCGGCGAGCGTCTGCTCCATGTGCGTGGACGCACGGTTCTTGAACGTCTCGTAGTCGATCAGCTCGTTCTTCAGGTTGGACACCTGGGCGCTGAACGACTTCGGCGGGTACCGCTTCGGGTCGAGGTCGAGCTCGCGGCAGACCAGCGCCATCAGCCGGTTCGCGTCGGCCTGGTCGTAGATCGAGAAGCTCGTGGGGAAGCCGAGGCGCTTGGCCTCGCGGCGCAGGATCCGCACGCACGCGGAGTGGAACGTCATCACCCACATGGCGCGCGAGCGCGGCCCGACGAGGGCGCCGACGCGCTCCTTCATCTCGGCGGCGGCCTTGTTGGTGAAGGTGATCGCGAGGATCTGGCCGGGGTGCGCGTCCCGCTGGCCGAGCAGGTACGCGATGCGGTGCGTGAGCACCCGGGTCTTGCCCGAGCCGGCGCCCGCGACGATCAGCAGCGGGCCGCCGGAGTGCACGACGGCGGCGCGCTGCTGCGGGTTGAGGCCATCGAGCAAGGGGTGAGCTTCGGTCTTCGACATCACGTGCGAGTCTACGGCGCGGCGCGGACGTTTTCGGCGCGTCCCGAAGTCCGGCCCCCGCGGCAGCATGTGGACAGCCGCCCCGCCCCGCCGCGTCCCGTCCCGCGCGGGCCGGTCGCCCGGCCCGCCGGAACCGGGGCGTCAGGACGTCTTGCGGTGGTCGCGGGCGGACTCGGCCGCGGCGTGGACGGCGGCGAGGTCGGCGCCCGTCGCTGCCATCGAGGCGGCGGCGACCGCGCCCTCGACGAGCGGCGCGTCCGCGAGCAGCACGTCGTCGCCGTCGGCGTCCTCGATCAGCATCTTCGCGGTGAGGACGGAGCTGCCGAGGTCGGCCAGCAGGACCACACCCTCGCCCTCGTTCGCGGTGGCGACGGCCTGCTCGACCAGGTCGATGCTGGTGCCGAGCCGTCCCTCGGCGTCGCCGCCGGCGGGTTCGACGACGGCCTTGCCGACGCCCATCGCGCGGGCGACCTCGGCGACGCCCTCGGCCAGCGTCCGGCTGTGCGAGATGATCACGATGCCGACCATGTCAGCCCTCCCCCGCCGCATCGGCCTGCGTCACATCGGCGAGCCCGCGCAGGATCAGCGCGGTGGACGAGGCGCCCGGGTCCATGTGCCCGACGCTGCGCGGCCCGAGATAGCTGGCCCGCCCCTTGCGCGCCTGCATCGGGACGGTGTCGTCCGCGCCCTGGGCGGCGGCGTCGGCGGCGGCGCGCACGCATCCGGCCAGGTCGGAGCCGTCGGCCAGCGCCGCCTCGTAGGCCGCGACGGCCGGTGCCAGCGCGTCGACCATCGTCTTGTCGCCGTCGGCGGCCTTGCCGAGGTCGCGGACGCCGTCCAGCCCGGCCCGGAGCGCGGAACCGAGCGCGGCGGCGTCGACCTCGTCGGCGTCGCCGAGCGCCTTGCCGGCGCGGCGCAGCAGCGTCCCGTAGAGCGGGCCGGACGCGCCGCCGGTCTTGGACACGATCGCCCGCCCGGCCGCGACCAGCACCTTTCCCGGCGGAGCGTCCGCGGGGAGAGCCTCGACGGCGGCGCGGAAGCCGCGGTCGAGGTTGTGGCCGTGGTCGCCGTCGCCGATGGCCGCGTCCAGCCGGGTGAGCCGTTCGGCGTCCGCCGACACCAGTTCGGCGGCGTGCCTGATCCAGGCGCCGAGGCCGGCTCCGTGCACGGGCACCGCCCCGTTCACCGGCCCCACCGCAGCCCCGGCGTCTCGACCGGCGCGTCCCAGAGCCGGGTCAGCTCGGGCGTCACCCGGCACACGCTGATCATGCAGCCGGCCATCTCCAGGCTGGTCACGTACGGGCCGACGAGGCGGCGGACGACGGTCGCGCCGTGCCCCTCCAGCCACTCGGCCGCCGCCGCGTAGGCGATGTACTGCTCGATCAGCGGGGTGCCGCCCATCCCGTTGACCAGCACCAGCACCTCGGACCCGGACAGCGGCACGTCCGCGTCGATCGCGCTGAGCGACGCGTCCACGATCTCCGCCGCCGTGCCGATCTTGGCCCGCTCCCGGCCGGGCTCCCCGTGGATGCCGATGCCGAGCTCCATCTCGTCCTCGCCCAGCTCGAACGTGGGCGTCCCGGCGGCCGGGACCGTGCAGGACGACAGCGCGACACCGAACGACCGGCTGCGCTCGTTCACCTCCCGCGCGACCGCGGCGACGGCGTCCAGCGCGGCGCCCTCCTCGGCGAGCGCACCGGCGATCTTCTCGGCGAACAGCGTGGCGCCCGTTCCGCGCCGCCCCGCCGTGAACGTGCTGTCCTCAACGGCCACGTCGTCGTCGATGATGACCGACGTGACCTCGATGTCCTCGTCCTCGGCCAGCTCGGCGGCCAGCTGGAAATTCATGACATCGCCGGTGTAGTTCTTGACGATATGGAGGACGCCGGCGCCGCCGTTCACCGCCATCGTCGCCGCGATGATCTGGTCGGGCACCGGGGAGGTGAACACCTCGCCGCAGCAGGCCGCGTCCAGCATGCCGAAGCCGACGAACCCGGCGTGCAGCGGCTCGTGACCGGACCCGCCGCCCGACACCAGGGCGACCTTCCCGGTGCGCGGCGCGTCCGCCCGCACGACGGTGCCGTTCTCCGGATCGACAGTGAGCGACGGATGCGCGGCGGCCAGTCCGCGCAGCGCGTCGGAGACCACGTCCGCCGGGGCGTTGATGAGTTTGCGCATGTCTCATGCTCTACCCGCGTCCGGCGCCGCCTCCCAGACCCAATCGGCGATCGGCCGGGTTCGCACGGTCCGTATAGGTTTCATCCGTGAGCCCGTCCGTGAGCACAAGACCGACGTTCCTGTACGACTGCGACACCGGCATCGACGACGCGATGACGCTGCTGTACCTGGCCTCCCTCGTCCGGGCGGGCGAGGCGGAGCTGGTCGGCGTCGGCACGGTGCACGGCAACATCGACCCGCTGACCGGCGCGCTGAACACGCTGCGCGTGCTGGAGGCGGCGGGGATCACCGAGGGCGTGCCGGTCGCGGTCGGCGCGGCCCGGCCGATGGCGCAGAACGTCCACTACGCGCTCGACTGGCACGGGACGGACGGCCTCGGCGACACGCACCTGCCCGACCCGGCCGGACGGCCCGCCGCCGAGCCGGCGCCCGCGCAGATCGTCCGGCTGGCCCGCGAGCGGCCCGGCGAGCTGACGCTGCTGGCGACCGGTCCGCTGACGAACCTGGGCGCGGCGCTGCTGCTGGACGGCGAGCTGCCGTCGCTGGTCCGCGAGGTCGTGGTCATGGGCGGCGCGTTCGACCACCCCGGCAACATCACGACGCACGCCGAGGCGAACATCTGGCACGACCCGGAGGCCGCCGACCTGGTGTTCGCGGCGGACTGGCCGGTCGTGCTGGTGCCGCTGGACGCCACGCACCCGACCGCCGTCCACGACGACTGGCTCGACCGGCTGGCCGCCCACGAGAGCGAGGTCGCGCAGTTCGCGGCCCGCATCCTGAAGTTCTACGAGGTCGCCTATACGCCGACGCTGAAGCGCCGGGGCGCGGTCATCCACGACGCGCTCGCCGCGATGCTGGCCGTCGATCCGGGGCTCGGCGAGTACGCCCACCGTCCCGTCCGGGTGGAGCTGCACGGCGAGCTGACGCGCGGCACCACCGTGTGGGACGCGCGGTCGCTGCCCGCCGAGGACGTCCGCCGCCCGGCGAAAATCGCCGTCGGCAGCGACGTGCGGGCGTTCCAGGAACGCCTGCTCACCGCGCTGACCTCGCTGTAAGGCGGTTCCGCACGGCCGTCACGCACGTCCGCGCGAGAAGTTCCCGATCTTCGGACGTGCCCGAATCGTTCACTGACCTTATGGTTGAAACCGTGACCAACGTTCTAGACGACGGTGAGCCGAGCGGAGCTCGTCCCTTGAATGGCGGTGGGCGGGGGCTGGAGGACGGCAATGTGCAGCGGATCCTGGTCGTGATGGCTCACCCCGACGACGTCGACTTCGGCGCGGCCGGGACGATCGCCGGCTGGACCGACCGGGGCATCGAGGTCGTCTACCTCATGGTGACCGACGGCGACGCGGGCGGCTTCGACGACACCGTGTCCCGCAAGGAGATGGCGACGCTGCGCCGGGAGGAGCAGCGCGCGGCGGCCAAGTGCGTCGGCGTGAGCGACGTCCGGTTCCTCGGGTACTCCGACGGCAGGGTCGAGGCGACGCTGGACCTGCGCCGCGACATCGCCCGGGTGATCCGGCAGGTGCGGCCGGACCGGGTGCTGATGCCGAGCCCGGAGCGCAACTACGAGCGGATCTACCCGAGCCACCCCGACCACCGGGCGGTCGGCTCGGCTGCGCTCGACGCCGTCTACCCCGACGCCCGCAACCCGTACGCGTTCCCGGAACTGCTCGCCGACGAGGGCCTGGAGGCGTGGACGGCGCGGGAGGTGTGGATCAGCGGTGGTCCGGTCGTGAACCACTACGTCGACATCACCGAGCAGTTCGAGCGGAAGGTGAACGCACTGCGCGCGCACGTGAGCCAGACCGGGCACATGGGCGACGGGCTGCCGGAGATGCTGCGCGGCTGGCTCGGCGCCAACGCCGCGGCGGCCGGCCTCTCCGAGGGACGGCTCGCCGAATCCTTCCAGGTGGTCGACACCGCCTGATCCGCGGTCGACACGGCGTGCCGTCGCCCCGTTGATCTACCGTCGGCGCCGTCTGATCTCCCAAGGCTTTCCGGTCACGCTCCAAATGCAGTTACTTACAGGCCGTAATTGACTGCAGATCGGGCATCCACCCCGTGTGACAGAACACGGGGGTTGTCATGTCCGAAGAGATCGAAGCGACCGCCACCTCCCGCGCCGGGCCGGATGTGATCTTCAAGCATCTGTGCGTCGCCGAGGCGTGGGGCGAGTGGGGCGGTTTCTGGATCCGCGCGCGGCGCGAGGCCGACGGGACCGAGCACCCGAACGGGATCGGGGCCGTCCGGTCCGTCCCGCCCTGGCGCGAGGAGGTCGTGGCCTGGGACCCGCCGCGGCACTACGGGTACGTCGCGCTGGCCGGGCCGCCGCGGCGCCGCGTCCTGGCGGACGTCACGCTGGAGCCCTACGCCGGCGGCCGCACGCTGATCCGCTGGCGCGGCGAGCTCGAGGCGTTCCCCGGCACCGGTCCGTTCACGCGGGCGGCGCTGCGCCGCCGCTTCGGGACCTACGCGCGCCGGGTCGCCTGGCACTCCGAGCGCTGCGAACCGGGCTGCCCCGCCCGCCTTCCGGGCGTCCTCTAGGAGCCCGCGCGCTTTAGGCGTCATCACCACTGGTCGCACGGATTCGGGGGGATCGATGCGGCGTCGTATCATCGTGCTCGCTTTGGCCGCGGGCGCCACCGGGGCGGGGCTCGCCGCCCACTGGGTCGTCTCCGACGCACCGGCCCGCAGGACCGGCGTCACCACCGCAGCGGACCAGGCCGTCACGGTCGGGCAGGGAGCGGCCGCGGCGAAGGAAGTGACCCGGCCGTTCGACCGGCCGGCGCTGGCCCAGGCCGTCCGCGCCTACATCGGCACCCGTCCGGGCAAGGCCGGGGTCATGGCGACGGACCTGCGCACAGGGCTGACCTTCGGGGAGAACGCAAAGGGCCGGTTCGTCACCGCCAGCATCATGAAGGTCGACATCCTGTCGAGCCTCGTCCTGCAGCGGCAGCGCGACCGCCGCGCCCTGACGCGGGGACAGCGGGAACTGGCCGGGCACATGATCCGGGAGAGCGACAACGGCGCGGCGGACGCCCTGTACTCCGCGGCGGGCGGCAGCGGCGGCGTGCGGAAGGCCAACAAGAGCTTCGCCCTGAAGAACACGACGCCGTTCCCGGGGTCGTGGGGTTCGTCCCTGACGACGCCGGCCGATCAGGTGCGCCTGCTCGCGAACCTGGTGTCGGCCGAGAGCCCCATCAACGCGTCGGGACGCGCGTACATCCTGAGCCTGATGGGTTCCGTCCTGCGCGAGCAGGCGTGGGGAGTGAGCGCGGCGGCCCGTCCGGGCGAGAGGGTGGCGCTGAAGAACGGGTGGACGCCGGTCTACCACCAGGGGCACGGCTGGGCGGTGAACAGCATCGGCCGCATCACCGGACGCGACCACGACTTCCTCATCGCGGTGTGCAGCGGGGACAGCCCGACGATGGGGGCCGGAGTGGCGACGGTCGAGCACGTCGCCGAGATGGTGGTGAGCACCCTGCGCGACTCGCGCTGAGAGACGCCGCGACCGCCGGGCCGTTCTAGACGAGTCGGCGGGCGGCCGCCCAGCGGGAGAGTTCGTGCCGGTTCGACAGCTGGAGCTTGCGCAGCACGCTGCTCACGTGCGTTTCCACCGTCTTCACCGAGATGAACAGCTCCTTCGCGATCTCCTTGTAGGCGTAGCCGCGCGCGATCAGCCGCAGGACCTCCCGCTCCCGCTGGGTGATCTGGTCCAGCTCGGGGTCGACCGCCGGGACGTCCGTGGCGGCGAACGCGTCCAAGACGAATCCGGCGAGGCGGGGCGAGAACACCGCGTCGCCCTCCGCGACCCGGCCGATCGCGTCCGTCAGCTCCGGGCCCGAGATCGTCTTGGTGACGTAGCCGCGCGCGCCGCCGCGGACGACGCCGATGACGTCCTCCGCCGCGTCCGACACCGACAGGGCGAGGAACTTGGACGGGACGGCGCCGTGCAGCCGCCGCAGCACCTCGATGCCCCCGCCGCCGGGCAGGTGGACGTCCAGCAGCACCACGTCCGGCCGGGCCGCTCGGATCACCGCGACCGCCTCGTCGACGTCGCCCGCCTCGCCGACGATCTCCACGCCGCCGCCCAGCTCCGCCTTGACGCCGGTCCGGAACATCTGGTGGTCGTCGACCAGCACGACCCGCTTCAACGCCTCGCTCATGACTTCTTCATCTCCAGCCGCACCTCGGTGCCCTCGCCCGGCGCGGTGCGCACCGTCGCCTTGCCGCCGTTGCGCTCCATACGTCCGATGATGGACCCCCGGACGCCCATCCGGTCCGCCGGGACCGCGTCCAGGTCGAATCCCTTGCCGCGGTCGCGGACGAACACGGCGATCTCGTCGCTCTCCACCTCCGCGTACACCGACACCGACGGCGCCTCGGAGTACTTCGCGGCGTTCACCATCGCCTCCCGCGCGGCCTGCAGCGCCGCGCCGAGCCGCTCGTCCAGCGCCGTGTCGCCCACGCAGACGATCTCGATCGGCACGCCGTGGTCGTCCTCGACCTCCCCGGCGATCTCCCTGATCGCGGCGGCGAACGTCTGGTCGGGGTCGGCGCGCGGCTGGTACAGCCACGTCCGCAGGGTCCGCTCCTGGGACCGGGCGAGCCGCTGCACCTCCCGCGTGTCGTGCGCGTTCCGCTGGATCAGCGTCAGCGTGTGCAGCACCGAGTCGTGGAGGTGCGCGGCCAGCTCGGCGCGCTCCTGGGAGCGGATGCGCTCGTGCCGCTCGGCGTCCAGGTCCTGCCAGAGCCGCACTACCCACGGCGTCACGATCACCGCGACCCCGGTCAGGATGATCAGCATGGCGACGATCACGGACCGCGCCTGGGCGGCCTCCACGTTCTGCACGACGACGCCGCCGATGCCGCCGACCACCAGCAGCAGGCCCATCAGGCTGCGCAGCCAGCGCTGGCGGAGCGGCAGCGTCCACCGCTGCCGCTGGTCGCGGTCGGCCTGCTGCCACAGGATCGCGGCGCCGACGCCGCCGACGACGAACGGCCACAGCGCCCACTGGACGACCCTGGCCGCGCCCCACGGCAGCACCGCGAGGCCCAGCGTGAGCGCCGCGTAGGCGAGCAGCTGGCCCCAGTCCCGGCCGCGCAGGCGCCCGGTCTTCGCGGTCTCGCCCGCCGGCGCCGCCTGCTCGGCCGGCGGAACCGCCTCGGGCGCGGGCACCAGGATCCAGAACGCGGCGTACGCGGCGACGCCGAGCCCGCTCGCCACCGTCAGCAGCACGAACGCGGCCCGGATGAGCAGGACGTCCACGCCCAGATGCGCGGCCAGACCGCGGCACACACCGGCCACGAGCCTGCCCTCGGCGACGCGCTCCAGCGCCGGCGGCCGCAGCGGCACGGCGTCCGGTCGCTCCGCCGCCGTCGCCCCGCCCGGCGCCTCCTGGCTCACCGCCGCCCTTCCCTTGGTACTCCCACGTCATCGATCGTCTCGCGTCCGCGCGGGAACCGCATCAGGGACCGGCCCTGGATCCGGCTCAGGGTCCGCTCAGGGACGTCCCCGATACCGCCCGCCGCGGGTGAGAGGCCACGATGGCAGGCATGGACGGCGAGCGGAACGACGGCGGGCGGAACGACCGCGCGCAGAACCCGAGCGAGCAGGACACGGGCCCGCAGGACACGGCGAAGCAGAGCACCGGCGAGCACAGCACGGGCGAGCAGAGCACCGGCGAGCCGTACGCGGGCCGGTCGGCCGCGGGCGCGGAGAGGGCGAGCGGGCAGGACGCGGGCGGGCAGACGATGCGGGAGCGCTCGGACCGGGGCTACCAGCGGCTGGCGCGCGACGCCGACCGGCGGCTGCTCGCCGGCGTGTGCACCGGTCTCGGCCGCTACACCGGCATCGACCCGGTCGTCTTCCGCGTCGGCTTCGCGATCCTCGTGCTGGCGCACGGGCAGGGGATCTTCCTCTACGTCGCGGCGGCGCTGCTGATGCCCGCGAGCCCCGGCGAGTCGTCGCTCGCGGAGCAGCTGTTCAAGCGGTGGTTCGACGCGCAGGCCGTCCTGTCGGTCCTCGGCGCGCTGCTGTGCGTCAGCGTCGCGTTCACCCTGCTCGGCGGCGCCTACACCGACACCATGGCCGCCCTGGTGGTGTTCGGGCTGGTGCTGGTGGTGGCGCACTCGCGCGGGACGGACCTGGTGGCGGCGGCGCGGTCGGTCCCCGAGCGGCTGGCCGGGCACCCGCCGGAGCCGTCCGCCGCGTGGACGCGGTCGGAGGACGTCGTCGTCGGCGGCGTGTCCCTCTACAAGGACCTGTCCCGGCCGGAGCCGGCGAGCGGCGGCCTGCCCCTGGGCATGGTCGACCTCGCCGCGTACTCGGCCACCCGCGCCGACGCCCTCGCCGACGATCTCCCCGCGGCGCCGAAGTCCCGGACGACGCAGAAGAACGACGGGCGGGGCGGCTCGGCTCCGGCGGCGGCGATCACGCTGCTGGCCGCCATGGCCGCGGGTGCGGCGATGATCCCCGTCGCCAAGGGCCACCCGGCCCCCGACTCCTGGATGATCGTCATGGCGCCCGCGCTCGCGGTCATCGGGCTCGGCCTCGTCGTCGGCGGCTGGTTCCGCACCCACGGGCTCGCCACGGCGGGCACCCTGCTGACCCTCGGACTGCTGACGACGACGGTGGTGGGCGACATGCCGCGCAACGCCAGTTACGGGGACATCGACTGGCGTCCCACCGACGTGGCACAGACGACCCAGACCTACAAGGTCGGCGTCGGCCAGGCCGACCTCGACCTGACCGCCCTTCCGATGACCCCGGGCCAGCGCATCACGATCGACGCGCAGGTCGGTCTCGGCGGGCTCGCGGTCACGCTGCCGGCCGCCGCCCGCGTCATGGTGGACGCCCGGATCACGCTCGGCGACCTGAACATCCAGCACCGGACGACCAGCGGCCCGAACGCCAAGGTCACCCGCGTCCTGGAACCGGAGACGCCCGGCGCGAACCCGCCGGTGATCGAACTGCGGATCCGCGGCAAGGTCGGCGACGTGGACGTGCACCGTGGTTAACGAGAGCGCGGCTGACGACGAGTCTGGAGTGGACATGGCCAAGCGGTTCCGGTTCGACCCGGCGGGCCCGGTGACCGGGCTGTTCTTCCTGGTCCTCGCGGGGCTGTTCCTCGCGGAGGGGCTGGCGGAGGAGGCGATCGTGCCCGCGACGGTGCTCGCCCCGGTGGTGCTGATCGGACTCGGCGTGGTCGGGACCGTCCGGGTGCTGACCCGCGCCCGCCGCCGCGACCTGCGCTGACCGGTCCGCCCGATCTCCCCCGGCCCCCGGAACGGGAAGTAGTGTGATCCCGACGGCAGGTGACGGAATGGAGTCGGATGTCAGGGCAGACCGGGACACCGGAGGCGGGATGCACGGACGTGCTGCCCGGGTCTCGATCGGCGCTGGACCCGGGCCGGGCGATCAAACCGGGACGGCACGGCCTCTCCCCCGAGACCGTCGCCGGCATCCAGCGCGAGCGGCTGATCGACGCGTTCGTCCAGGTCGTCTCCGAGCGCGGCTACGCGCACACCACGATCAGCCGGGTCACCGAGGGCGCGGGCGTCACGAAGAAGACGTTCTACGCGCACTTCACCGACCTCGACGACTGCTTCCTCGCCGCCTACCAGCGCGGCATGGACATCCTGCTCGCGCGCATGACGCAGGCGTACGAGTCCGCCGCCGACCGGCCGGACGGCATCCACGCCGCGCTGCGCACGCTGCTCGCCGTACTGGCCCGCGAGCCCCGCTTCGCCCGGGTGTCGCTGGTGGAGGTGAACGCCGCGGGGCCGCGGGTCCGGCAGGCGCGCCTGGACAACCTCGCCCGGTTCCGCGACTTCCTCACCGGTGGGTCCCTGCCGCCCGTCCCGGGGGCCGTGGTGGACGCGATCGTCGGCGGCATCTACAGCGCGATCCACGTCCAGATGGAGACGGGCGCGGCCGACGAGCTCCCGTCGCTGCTGCCGTCCCTGACCTACTTCGCGCTGCTCCCGCTGATCGGCCGCGAGGCCGCCTCCCGGTACCTCACCGACGACCCGCGCTGACCCGCGCTGACCGGCCTCAGCGTGCGGGCGACTGGGCGTGGAGGGTGACGGCGAAGGCAGGGCCGGGGTTCGTCAGCGCCTGCGAGGCGCCGTGCACGCGGACGCGGTTGGCGCGCAGCGGCCGCTCGGTGACGCCGCGCTCGGTGATCGTGACGACGGCCAGCTCGCCCGCGACGAGGGTGCTGACGCCGCCGTGGACCGTCCCGCCGTGACCGGGCGGCCATGTGGTCAGCCAGACGGTCGGCCCGGTGGCCGGCCCGGCCTCGTCGTCCAGCGGGATGTGCCGGGGCTCGGCTGCGTCGAACCGGACGAGCCGCCACCACTCGTCCGGGCGGGCCGCCAGGTCCCGGACGCGGGCGGCGAGCTGGCCCACGGTCGGGGGACGGACGCCGAGCGCACGACCGTGCGGGTCGTCCTGGCCGTGCATGGTGAGATCGGGAACCACGGAAAGGTCCACGGGAAAGGTCCTTCGTGTACTGGTGTCGCGTGTACGGATGTCGGCCGGTGAGAAGCGGATTCAGCGACAACACGAAGGACACAGCGCGCTGGCCGCGCGGCGCAGGGCCACGGGGCTGTCGGTCGACGCACGCTGGGTCACGAACACAAGAAGACACGCACCGCCGCGCCTTGTCAAACCGATCACGGGCGAGCCGCTCACCGGCGTCTCGATCACACACCGGCGTTGCGGGATCAGCGGCTGATGATCAGGTAGACGATGCCGCTCAGGACGAGCGTCACGATCAGCGAACCCAGACAACCGAGTCGCGATGAGGAGAAGAGGAACATAGCGCCCTCCTCCCCCGGATCGTCCGCACCGTCCGGTGACCATCCGACGTCTTGCCTGATAGAGACCCTGAATTGACGGTTGCATGTGTTTCATTGCGGAAATAGGAGAAGAAGAGGGTTACCCCGATACGGTCGGACGGGAGCCGCCCCGGAACGGGCGCGGTCGAGTCGACGCTCCTGGAGGAGCACGTGACCCCCCAAAATCAAACAAATACCAGCGAAGTAGTACATATGGACGAAGTGGACGTCCATTACGGCGTCCACCACGCCACCGAGGCCGACGAGGAGCAGGTCCTCCGGGAGCTGTACGGCGCCCCGGACGACGACGGCGTTTTCCGGGCCGCCGCACTGATCGGCACGGCAGGCGGCGCAGAAGTCGGCACTGCGATCAGCGCGGCGGCGACGGGCGCGAGCGGAATGATCAGTCAGGCCCGGAAATCGCTCGGAATGTCGGGTCGGCCGAACACCATTACCAAGGAGTACGCGTCCAGGCACGGGAGCGAATTCCTGCGCGCCGCCTGGTGCGACATGGCCGTCACCTACTGGGCGCGGCACAGCGGGAACGCATCCGCCGCCCTGCCGGGCGGAGACCGCGCCTACACCGTGTGGCACGCACGCGATCTCCAGAAGGCCGGGCGCTGGCACAGCGGGACCACCGCGGGCGTCAACCGGGCGAAGCCCGGCGACATCGTGTTCTTCGACTGGGGCGCCGGCAACAGCATCGGCGCGATCGACCACGTCGGCGTGGTCGAAGCCGTGCTCGGCGGTGGGCGGCTGCAGACCATCGAGGGAAACACCGGCGACGCGGTGAAGCGCCGCGTGCGCGGCTCCGGCGTGATCGCCGGTTACGGACGGCCCGCGTACGGCGGGGGCAACTGGACGGAGGACATGGTGAGGAAGCTCCCCGAGATGAGCAAGGGCGACAAGGGCGAGCACGTGCAGAGCGTGCAGGGGCTGCTCCAGGCGCGCAGCCATCCCGAGGTGCGGATGACCGGGACGTTCGACGACGTCACCGAGCAGGCCGTGAAGGCGGTCCAGCGGTGGGGCAAGGTGGATGACGACGGCATCGTCGGTCCGATAACCTGGTCGGTTCTCCTTCGCGTGCATTAGCCAGCATTCCCCCAGACGTCGGTAAATAAGCGATGCCAGGGGCTAGTACGGCATTCAACCGCGGATTAGGTTCGTAGGGTCGCCTTCCACGGAGGTGGCCCCGATGACGTGGCCTGACCAGCGCGCTCCGCCCGGAGGACGTTCTCTTCCGAGTCCACCCCGAGACGTCCCTGGGAGAAACGCATGCCACGAATCCGTGCCGAGGTCGACGGCGCGACGTATGAGGACGACGTCGAACCGCGCCTCCTTCTCGTCCACTATCTGCGCGAACGGCTGGGGAAGGTCGGGACCCCGGTCGGGTGCGACACCAGCAACTGCGGAGCCTGCACCGTCCTGATGGACGGGATGAGCGTGAAGAGCTGCTCCGTGCTCGCCGTCCAGGCGGACGGCCGCGACGTGACGACCGTCGAGGGCCTCGGCGTCGACGGGACCCCGCACCCGATGCAGACGGCCTTCCACGAGGAGCACGCGCTCCAGTGCGGCTACTGCACGCCCGGCATGATCATGGCGTCGCTGGATCTGCTGCGGGAGAACCCCGACCCGTCCGAGCAGGAGGTCCGGGAGGGGCTCGAGGGCAACCTGTGCCGGTGCACCGGCTACCAGAACATCGTGAAGGCGGTGCGGCGGGCGGCGAGCGATATGCGCGCACCCGCCGGGCAGGAGGTGACGCCGTGACCGTGCAGGAGGTCGGCAGCCCGCGCCGGCGGTCGGAGGACGCCCGCCTCATCACGGGCCGCACCAAGTGGACCGACAACATGAGCCCGGCGGGGACGCTGCACGTGGCGTTCCTGCGCAGCCCGCTCGCCCACGCCCGGATCACCGGCGTCGACACCTCGCGGGCGAAGCAGAGCCCGAACGTGGTCGCCGTGTTCAGCGGGCAGGACCTCGCCGAGGAGCAGGGGTCGCTGCCGTGCGCGTGGGTCGTGACCGAGGACATGAAGCTCCCCGAGCACCCGCCCATGGCGGTGAACGAGGTCCGCTACGTCGGCGAGCCCGTCGCCTGCGTCATCGCCCGCGACAAGGCCGCGGCCGTCGACGCCCTGGAAGAGATCGACGTCGACTACGAGCCGCTGTCCGCGGTGGTGGACATGGAGGCGGCACTGGCCGAGGGCGCCGACCTCGTCCACGAGGACCTGGGAACCAACAAGTCCTACACGTGGGTGTTCGAGAACGGGGATCTGGACGCCGCGATGAGGGACGCGCCGGTCGTCATCGAGCGGCGCTACGTCCAGCAGAGGCTCATCCCCACGGCGATGGAGCCGCGGTCGGTGCTGTGCGTCCCCGAGGGGGACGAGTTCACGCTGTACTCGGCCACGCAGATCCCGCACATCCTGCGGTTGATGCTGGCCACGGTCACGGGCATCCCCGAGCACCGGATCAGGGTCGTCGCACCGGACGTCGGCGGCGGATTCGGCTCCAAGCTCCAGGTGTACGGGGAGGAGGTCCTCGCGCTGCTGCTGGCCCGCCGGCTGGGCCGTCCGGTCAAGTGGACGGAGACGCGCAGCGAGGGCAACATGACCGTCCACCATGGGCGCGACCAGATCCAGCGGCTCACGCTCGCGGCAGAACGCGACGGACGGATCCGCGGCCTGAAGGTGGATCTGCTGGCCGACATGGGGGCCTACCTCATGCTGGTCACGCCCGGCATCCCGCTGCTGGGCGCGTTCATGTTCAACGGCATCTACAAGATGGACGCGCTGTCGTTCACCTGCACGGGCGTGTTCACCACGAAGATGCCCACGGACGCGTACCGGGGCGCGGGCCGTCCCGAGGCCACGTACGCGATCGAGCGGCTGATGGACGAACTCGCCGCCGAAGTGGGCGTCGACCCCATCGAGGTGCGGCGCCGCAACTGGATCAAGCACGAGGAGTTCCCGTACGAGACGATCGCGGGCCTCACCTACGACTCCGGTAACTACGAGGCCGCGACCGACAAGGCCCTGGAGCTGTTCGAGTACGACAAGCTGCGGGCGGAGCAGGCCGACCGGCGGGAACGCCGGGACCCGGTGCAGCTCGGCATCGGGGTGTCCACGTTCACCGAGATGTGCGGGCTCGCGCCGTCCCGTGTGCTGGGCTCGCTGTCCTACGGCGCGGGCGGCTGGGAGCACGCGGCGGTGCGCGTCCTGCCGTCCGGCAAGGTCGAGGTGGTGACGGGGTCGTCCGCGCACGGGCAGGGCCATGAGACGGCCTGGGCGCAGATCACCGCGGACAGGCTCGGTGTCCCGTTCGAGGACGTGAAGGTCCTGCACGGCGACACGGCCATCTCGCACAAGGGAATGGACACCTACGGTTCCCGCTCGCTGGCCGTGGGCGGGGTCGCGTTGTTCTCCGCCTGCGAGAAGGTCGTCGACAAGGCCCGCACGGTCGCCGCGCATCTGCTGGAGGCGTCCGAGCAGGACCTCGAGTTCACCGCCGGACGGTTCAGCGTCCGCGGCGTCGAGCAGGAGGGCAAGACGCTGCAGGAGGTCGCGCTGGCCGCGTTCGCCGCGCACGATCTTCCGGACGGCATCGAACCCTCGCTGGACTCCGACGCCACGTTCGACCCGGAGAACTTCTCCTTCCCGCACGGCACGCACCTGTGCGCGATGGAGGTCGACACGGAGACGGGCATGGTGAAGATCCGCAAGTACGTGGCGGTGGACGACGTCGGCAAGGTCGTGAACCCGCTCATCGTGGAGGGGCAGGTCCACGGCGGCCTCGCGCAGGGCATCGCGCAGGCGCTGTACGAGGAGGCCGTGTACGACGCGGACGGCAACCTCACGACGACGACCATGGCCGACTACCTGATCCCGTCGGCGGCGGACCTGCCGGTGTTCACGGTCGACCGCACCGAGACGCCCGCGACGACCAACCCGCTGGGCGTGAAGGGCGTCGGTGAGGCGGGCACGATCGCCTCCACCCCGGCGGTCGTGAACTCCATCGTGGACGCGCTGCGCCCGCACGGCGTGCACGACGTGCAGATGCCGTGCACGCCCGAACGCGTGTGGCGCGCGCTGCGCGGAGAAGCGAAACCGGACGCCGCCCAACCGGGCGCGGCCGGCGGGCTCGGTTCGGCCGGAGGTGACCAGTGATCCCCGCGACGTTCGACTACGTGCGGCCCGCCTCGCTGGACGACGCCGTACGGGCGCTGTCCGACGCGGGCGAGGACGCGAAGGTGCTGGCCGGCGGGCAGAGCCTGATGCCGCTGCTGCGGATGCGGCTCGCCATCCCGGACGCGCTGATCGACCTGGACCGCCTCGACGGGCTCCGGGAGATCCGCGACGACGGCGACGCGGTCGTCATCGGCGCGATGGCGACGCACCACCAGGTGATCCGCGATCCGCTGGTGCGCGAGCACCTGCCGCTCATCGCGGCGACGACGGAGACGGTCGCCGACCCTGCCGTCCGGCACCGCGGCACGTTCGGCGGGTCCCTCGCCCACGCGGACCCGGCGGGCGACCTTCCGGCCGTGGCGCTGGCGCTGGACGCGGTGCTCCTCGTCCGGTCGGTGCGCGGCGAACGGGAGATCCCGGCGTCGGAGTTCTTCGTCGACTGGATGACGTCGGCGATGGAACCGGACGAGCTCCTCGTGGGCGTGCGCGTACCGAAGCTGGGCGCGGGCTGGGGCGTGCACTACGAGAAGTTCCATCGGACGGCGCAGGCATGGGCGATCGTCGGTGTCGCGTGCGCCGTCCGCCGCAACGGTGACGGGATCGAGGAGGCCCGCGTCGCGCTGACCAACATGGGGCCGGCCCCAGTGCGGGCCGGCGCGGTGGAGACCGCGGTCAGGGGCCGGTCGGCGTCGGAGGACGTGTTCCGGACCGCCGCCGCGCAGGCCGCGGCGGGCACCGAACCGCCCACCGACCTGAGCGGGTCGTCGGAGTACCGGACGCATCTGGCGACCGTGCTCACCGCGCGGGCGCTGACCGCCGCCGCGGGCTGACGGGCCGCACGCCAGGTGCGGGACGGGTTCATGCGGCCGGGTACCGGCGCCCGCCGGGCCCCGGCCGCATGATCGCCCCCTCCCCGGGTACCGGGCCCCCACTGGCGACGGGATGGGCCGCCGCCGTAAGGTCGCGGACAGGTTCTCCGGACGATAAGGACTTTTGATCATGGAGCTCGACCACGATTTCACCGTCCCCGTACCGGTGGATCAGGCCTGGTCGGTGCTGCTCGACGTGGAGCGGGTCGCGGCCTGCATGCCGGGCGCGACCCTCGACTCGGTCGAGGGCGAGGAGTACTCGGGGCGGATGAAGGTGAAGGTCGGCGCGATGACCATCACCTACCGCGGCACCGCGCGGATCGTCTCGGCGGACGAGTCGGCCCGGGTGGTGACGATGGAGGCGGCCGCGAAGGAGGCCCGCGGGTCGGGCACGGCGTCCGCGACCGTCCAGGCGAGGCTGCACGCGGAGGGCACCACGACGCGGGTGAGCGTGCACACCAAGATGAACGTGACGGGACGGCCGGCGCAGTTCGGCCGCAACATCCTGTCCGAGGTCGGCTCGAAGATCATTTCGCGGTTCGCGAAGGCGCTGGCGACCGAACTGGAGTCGTCCGGCGAGACCGCCGTGGGCACGGCCGCCGCACCGGCCGCCGAGGCCGCGCCGGCCGCCGAGGCCGCCGCGCCGGTCGCCGAGCCCGCGCCGGCCGAGAAGCCCGCCGAACCCGCCGCGACCCCGGCCGAGTCCGTGAAGCCCGCGGCGGACGCCGACAAGCCCGGCCCGGTGAAGGCCACGGAGGAGGCCGCCGCCAGGGCCGAGGCGGCGGTTCCCGCCGCGGCGCCCGAGCGTCCCGCGCGGCGGCTGCACGTCGCGGACGAGGACGACGCGATCGACCTGCTGGAGGTCGCGGGACCGTCGGTCGCCAAGCGGGCCGTCCCGGTGCTCGGCGGGCTGGTCGCGCTGCTGCTGGCCGTCCGGTTCCTCATCCGGCGGCGCCGCGGGCGCTGAGCCCCGAACGGGGTCAAACCGGGGTCAACGATCGGCCCGCCGGCGGCGGCGACGGTGGAACGGGCCGCCGCCGATGCCGTCGGCTTGTCCCGTGGACACCATCGAGCTTCAGCGGATCGCCCGGATCGAGCACGACAACTGGTGGTACCGCGAGCGGCGGGAGATCCTGTCCGCGGAACTGCTGCGGTTCAGCGTTCCCGGGACGGCCGTCGACATCGGCACCGCGTCCGGCGGGAGCTGCCGGGTGCTGGCCGAGCACGGCTGGCGCGCCATCGGCGTCGACCTGAGCCCGGACGCCGTCGCTCTGGCGCGCGCGCAGGGCGTCGAGGCGTACGAGGGCGACGCCCGGTACCTGCCGCTCGCGCCGTGCGAGTACGACCTGGCGCTGGCGCTGGACGTCCTGGAGCACATCGAGGACGACGCGCGGGCCGCGGCGGAGATCGCGCGGGTGCTGCGTCCGGGCGGCATCGCGCTGGTGTCGGTGCCGTGCGACATGGCGCTGTGGTCGGCGCACGACGTGGCGCTCGGCCGCGTCCGCCGCTACACCCGCCGCGCGCTCACCGAGCTGGTCGAGGGCGCCGGGCTGGTGCTGGAGGCGGTGTGGAGCCGGGGGGTGCTCGTCCGGCCGCTGCTGCGCCGGTTCCGGCACCGGACGGCGCGCCGCGAGGACCTGGCCCCGCTGCACCCGCTCGCCAACGAGGCGCTGCGGCTGTCGGCGGCGCTGGAGCGCCGCCTGCCGCTGGCCGGCTGCCCCGGCGCCTGGCTGTGGGCAAGGGCCCGCCACCCCGGCTGACCCCCCGTTGATCTGCGGCGTGTTGTTGTTATGACGCGCCTGATAACAACAACACGCCGCAGATCAACGGTTGAAGATGCGGTCTACGGCTCGGGCGGCCGCTTGGCCGTCGTCGTGCGGGCAGTACTTCACGAAGAACCGGTCGTAGACGTCGGCGTAGTGCTGCTCGCTGTCGGGTGCCGCCTTGACGGCCTTGGCGACGTCCGCCGACGTCGTCACCACCGGGCCGGGCGCCTCCGCCTCCAGGTCGATGTAGAGGCCGCGCACGTGGTCGCGGTAGCGCTCCATGTCGTAGGCGTAGATGACGATGGGCCGGCCCAGGACGGCGTAGTCGAACATGGCGGAGGAGTAGTCGGTGACGAGGACGTCCGCCGCCATGTAGAGGTCGGCGATGTCGGGGTAACGGGAGACGTCCATGACGAAGCCGTCCGCACCGGCCGTCGCCGGACGGGGCCTGTCGGTGACGAGGT
This sequence comes from Actinomadura bangladeshensis, assembly GCF_004348335.1. Taxonomy (GTDB): domain Bacteria; phylum Actinomycetota; class Actinomycetes; order Streptosporangiales; family Streptosporangiaceae; genus Spirillospora; species Spirillospora bangladeshensis. Next base: position 23,286 of record NZ_SMJW01000035.1, read on the forward strand.
GGTGCGTCCGCAGGAGGAGGACGTGGTCGTCGCCCAGGGCGTCCCGCAGGGTTTCCACGTCCAGCTCCAGCGAGAAGCCCTGCCTGCCGGGGCCGTGGCGCCGGTCGTCCCGCCATGTGGGCGCGTAGAGGACGACCTTCTTGCCGTCGGGGATCCCCAGGCGCTTGCGTATGCCCGTCCCGACGCTCTCCCATTCGGGGCTGCTGAGGATGTCGTTGCGCGGATACCCCGTCTCCAGGACGTCCCCGTCGTAGTGGAACGCGCGGCGCATGATCTGGGTGGCGTAGGGGCTCGGGGACAGCAGCAGATCCCAGCGCGATACCTCCCACTCCAGCCAGTCGTGGCGTTCGGTGCGCTGGTAGGGCATGTCCCTGAGGTCGTGGGCGAGACGCTTCAGCGGGGTGCCGTGCCACGTCTGGACGTAGGTCTGGCCGTGGCGCTTGAAGTACCAGGGCGGGAGCCCGCGGTTGGTGACGATGTGCCGTGCGCGTGCGAGGACGCGGTAGTGCTCGCGGGTTCCGGCCAAGACGGTCCTGGTCTTCACGTCGGTCGTGCAGTCGATCGGGAACTGGCCGTCCTGGGTGACCCACACGCATTCCAGGTCGGTGTTGCGGCGCGCGAGTTCCTCGTAGATGGCCCTGGGATTGCAGCTGTACTGGGCGCCGTCGTAGCTGTCGAAGACGGCGATGTCCGCCAGCGGGCTTCGCAGATAGACGGGGTAGTCGCGCTGCTGAAGCAGCAGTTGCGCGTGACCGCCCCGCTCGTCGTCGCCCAGGGCGGGACGGCTGTGCAGCGTCAGCGCGTCGATCTGGTGGACGCCGACCTCGAATTCGTGCGTACCGACGCGTCGCCGTTCGGGCAGCCGTGGGATCGCCTCGCGTTCGACGACGACCGCCACCTCGCCGGAACGCGCGCGCGCCAGCACGTCCCATGTTCCGCTCATCAGCGGCAGGTCGGTGCCGAACACGGCCATGGTCGCGGGCGTGCAGGCGGCGGTGAAGCGGTCCTGCTCCCAGGTGACGGGGACGCGGTGCTCGTCGCCCGACCGGCGCCGGCGCAGGACGAAGTGGTCGGGCCGGTCCTCGATGCCGGCGTAGTCGCCGGTCAGGGTGAGGTGGCCGGCGGCATCCCATTCGGCGGCGCGGACGACGGGCCGAGGGGTGCGCTCGACGGCGCGCAGGTTGCCGAACGCCGTCCGCGTGAGCGCCAGCTCGCGGCCGTGCTCCCCCGGCAGCGCGAACCGGGCGGGCTTGACGTTGCTCGCGACGGTGAGCCGCAGCGGCCCGCCCTCGCCGGTCAGCCGGATGTCCCAGTCGATGGCGTCGCGCAGGTGCGGCCGGTACGGGGCCGGGCCGCCCCGGGCGGAGGTCAGGAACTCCAGCGGGAGCTTCGCCGTGAAGTCGAACCCGGTGCCCTCCGCCATGCGCAGGACGGCCGACTGGCGCAGCGTCACCTCGCCGCGGACCTCCTCTCCCCCGTGCCGGCGGGCCGCGACCATGGCGACCCCGGCGCCGAGGGCGCGGCGCGTCCAGCCGGTCAGTTCCAGCATGTCCCCGTCGCGGCGGATCCGGGTGAGGACGGCCTTGGCGCGCTTGACGTGGACGACGAACACGTCGTCGTCGCCGGCCGCCGGCTGGACGGCCACGTGCTCGTCCACCTGCCGTGCCGCCGTCCACCGCACGGCCGGGGGCGTCGCGGTGAGCCGCTGCACGGCCCTGCGTCCCGCCGTGGAGACCTCGGCGAACAGCTCGTAGGTGGCCGTGCGCCATTCGTCGCCGTCGAGGAGGTACTCCGGCTCCACCCGCACGGTGAACCCGGACCAGTCGTAGGAGACGCTCGCCTGACCGGACTGTGCCGTGACCTCCGGGCAGCGGGTCCGTTCCACCGGGAGCCGGATCTCCCTGCCGGTCTTCACGTCCCGCATCCAGACCCGGATGCGGGAATCGGTCGCCGCCGACACGTCGAACCTGTCGAAGTGGGCGTGCCCTTGGACGATGAGGGTGTCGACGTCCCATTCGACGCGGTCGACGTCCGTCCACAGGCCGATCTCGTCGGTGACGTCGTACACGTCCAAGGGGATGTCGCGTTCGGCGTCCTCAAAGAACGGGTAGCGCGCGTACCAGCGCGGACGCAGGCGGCCCCTGGGCACGATCGGGACGTCCTGGAGCCCGTACTCCTCGAAGCGGAGCACGTCCAGCAGTTCGGGAACCATGCGCCCGCGCAGGAGATGCAGCTCCAGGCGCCTGATCGCGTCGAGCCCGTCGGTGGCCGAGCGGTCGGCGTCGGCGACGACCTCCGCGCCCAGCTCGATCAGGCGTTCCCGCTCCTCCCAGGTGGCGGCGGGCAGGGCGAGCATCAGGTCGCGCACGTCCAGGTCCAGCGCGTACATGTCGTGGACGGCGAGGAGTTCCGGTGCATGGTCGTGGACGAAGTTCCGGATGGCCGCGAGGGTCGCGATCCGGTCGGTGATGTGGTCCGGGTCGGGGCGGAGCCGCGGGGCCGTTCCCGGACGGTCGCGCCAGAAGTAGACGGTCGTGTCCAGGACGTCCACCGCGGAGGCCAGGAGCTGGGCTCGGACGGCGACCAGGGCGTCCTGGTCGGTGCCCAGCTCGAAGCCGTGCGCGTCCCAGAACGAGCGCCGGTAGACCTTGTTCCAGAGCGTCCGGTCTTGCAGGAGCGCGGGGTGGCGGGTGACATGCGTCGACAGCATCGTTTTCGCGTAGGGCTCGCGGTGCAGCGGTGACTGCCACACCTGCTCCGCGTCCAGGCACATGACGTTCCCGCCGGCGAGGTCCGATCCGGTGGAGTCGAGGGTGCCGACCAGCAGTTCGCAGGCGTAGGGCGGCAGCACGTCCTCGCCGTCCGCGAACGCCAGGTACCGGCCCTTGCCCTGTTCCACACCGGCGTCGGCGGCGGACGCGGCGGACGACGCCGAAGACGCGGCGGGGCCCGGCTGGAGCAGCGTGAACCGGTCGTCGCGCCCGGCGAACTCCTTGGCGGCGAGCGCCTCGCCGTCGTCGGCGCCGTCGTCCACCATGAGCACCTCGACGTCGCGCAGGGTCTGCCCTGCGAGCGACTCCAGGCACTCGGCGAGGCGGCCGCCGGTGCTGCGGAACGGGACGACGATGCTGATCTGCGGGGACACGAGCGACTCCGTGATGGGGTGAGCGGGGTTAGGAGGAGGTGGGCCGGCCGGGTCAGCGACCGGAGGGCGGGACCCGGTCGAGCACGCCGTCGATCAGGCGGTCACCCGTGCGGTCGGCGGTGCGGTCGGCGGTGCGGTCGCCCGTGCGCTCCAGGACCTGGTCGAGCACGCGGTCGAGGACGCGGGCGGCGGCGTGGCCGTCATCGTGCGGGCAGTACCGGGCGGCGAAGGCGGCGCGCGCGTCCCGGTACCCGGTCTCCAGCGCGGCCGGGTCGCCCAGCGCCTCGACGACCTCGCGGGACGTGCCGAGCATCGGCCCGGGGGCCTCGGCGTCGAAGTCGAAGTAGAAGCCGCGCACGTGGTCGCGGTAGCGCTCCAGGTCGTAGGTGAAGAAGACCATCGGACGGCCGGTGACGGCGAAGTCGAACATGGCCGACGAGTAGTCCGTGACCAGCACATCGCTGATCAGGAACAGTTCGGAGATGTCGGGGTAGGCGGACACGTCCATCACGCAGTCGCCCGGCCGCAGCTTCGGCCGGTCGGTGACGAGGTAGTGCGTCCGCAGGAGCAGCACGTGGTCGCGGCCGAGCGCCGCCCTGAACTGGTCGAAGTCGAACTCGAGGCGGAACGCGCGCTTGCCGATCGCGTGGTGGAAGTCGTCCCGCCACGTCGGCGCGTACAGGACGACGCGCTTGCGCTCGGGGATGCCGAGCCGCCGCCGGACCGCCGCCGCGATCTCGTCCCGGTGCGGGCTGCTCAGGATGTCGTTGCGGGGATAGCCGCTTTCGAGGACGTCGCCCTCATAGCCGAACGCACGCCGGAACAGCGGCACGGAGAACGCGTTCTGCGCGAGGAGCAGATCCCACTGCGGGACGTCGTGCTCCATCCAGTTGACGCCCTCGGTGCGCTTGTAGGGCATCTGCTTGACGTCGTAGCCGAGCTTCTTCAGCGGCGTCCCATGCCAGCACTGCACGTACGTCTGGTCGTCGCGCTTGGTGAACCATTCCTTCTGCGACCAGTTGCCGAAGACGAAGCGCGCGCGGGCGAGGGCCTCGTAGTGCTCCCGCGTGCCGACCAGGACGGTGCGGGCGCCCACCGGCCTGCCGAACTGTCCGTTCTCGGTGACCCACACGCATTCCAGGTCGGTTCCGCGCCGCCGGAGTTCGTCGTAGATGCCGCGCGGGTTGCACGAGTACTGGCGTCCCCGGTAGGCGTCGAACACGGCGAGGTCGCGGACGGGCAGGTTGAGGTGGCGCCGGTAGTGCCCGGACCGTATCCGGCTCTGCGCGTAGGCGCCGCGCTCGTCGTCGTCCAGGGCGGTCTCGATCCGCAGCACGAACTGGTCGGTTTTGTAGGCGCGGACCGTGATGCGGTGCAGACCCGCCTCGAACGGCTCGGGCAGGTCCCGGAGGGTGTGGCGCCTGATGAGGACGGGCTGCTCCTGCCCGCTGACGGTCGTGAGGACGTCCCAACGGCCGGACACCAGGGGGCGGGACAGTCCGAACACCGGCATGCGCGCGGGCGAGAACTTCGCCGTGAAACGGTCACCGTCCCAGTACAGCTTGACGATGTGCTCCTCCGCCGACCGCCGCCGCCGGAGGAACAAGGAGTCGGGCCGTCCGGCACGGTCGGTGCAGGTGCCGGCCAGGTGCAGGGCACCGTCGGACGACCAGGACACCTCGTCCAGGATGAGGGCCTTTCCGCGCACGACGATGCGCAGCGTGCTCCGCCGGGTCCTGGCGATCTCCAGTTCCCCGCCGGGGACGGGGAACGCGGTTCCGGCGGCGTCCGCGTCCAGGTACGGCTTGACGCCGCCCGGCAGGCTGATCTCCCAGTCGACCGGCCGCCGGGCCAGCCCCGCGGCGGGCAGCCTGGCCCGGAACCCCTCGCCGCCGACCCGCTCGACCGGCCCGGTGACCGTGGCGCGGCCGGCCTTCGGCACGGCGGTGACGCGCGGCTCGTCGCCGAGCGGTGCGCTGCTCCAGCCGTCCAGGCACAACTCGCCACCGTCCAGATGGCAGCCGACGACCGCCGCGGGCGTCCGCCGCACCTGCACCACGAACCGGTTCCGGGCCGCGACGCCCTGGACGAGGACGCCCGGCGCGCACTCCCGGTCGTCCGGCCACTGCCGGCCGGGCAGGCGCGGGTTCGCGAACGTGCGGCGCCGCCGCAGCCCCCGGTTGACGATCTCCACGCAGGGGACCCAGTCGACGTCCCGCCAGCGCCCGAACATCTTCAGCGCGGACGGGTCGATCTCCGCGACGAATCCGGACCAGTCGTAGGAGACCGCCGACTGCCGCGACCGGGCGGTCACGTCCGGCCGCCGGACCCGCTCGACCGGGACGCGCGCCAGGCCCCGCTTGTTCGCCGCGACCAGCCACACCCGGATCCGGGAGCCGTCCTCGGTGGAGGAGTCCAGGTGCCGGATGTAGGCGTGCCCCTCGATGCGGAGCCGCCCGTCCACCCAGACGGCCCGGTCGATGGCCGCGACGGGCTTCAGCTCGTCGGTCACGTCGTACACGTGCGCCGGGACGGCCCGCTCCTCGTCCTCGAAGAACGGGTACTCCGCGTACCAGCGGTGCCGCAGGCCGCGCCGGACCCGCGGCGCGTCCGGCGCCTTGCGGAGCTGGACGAACCGCAGGACCTCCAGCAGCTCCGGCAGCATCCGGCGGCAGAGCAGGTGCAGCTGCAGGCGCGTTATCGCGGGCAGCCGCTTCACCACGCGCGGGCTGACGCGGCGGGCGAGCGCGGCGCCGATGGCGACGAGCTCCTCGCGGTGCTCGTCCTGCGTTCGCGGGAGCGCCTCGAACAGGACGCGCAGCTCGATCGGGACGAGGGCGTGCTCGTCGTAGGCGTTGAGCAGCTGCGGCGCGTAGTCGGCGAGCCCGTCGCGCAGTGCGCGCGCGGACGCGAGGCGCTGGTTGATGTTGCCCCAGTCGTAGCGGTCCTCCGTGATGGACCCGGGCCGCTTGCGCCAGTAGTAGACGGTCTCGCTCAGGACGTCCACAGACTTGGCCAGCGCGTGCGCGCGCGCCGAGACGGGCGGGTCCTCGTAGAAGCCGGTGGGGAATTCCAGGCGGGCCCCGGTCCAGAACTCACGCCGGTAGACCTTGTTCCACGGTGTGCGGTCGCGCATGAGCACCGGCTTGGACGACACGTGCGTCCGGGAGCACGACTCCGTGAAGACACCGTCGTGCAGGGGCGACTGCCATTTCCGGTCGGCGTCCATGCGCTCGACGTTGCCGGACGCCATGTCGGAGCCCGTCCGGTCCAGGGAGCCGGCCAGCCGCGCGTAGGCGTCCTTCTGCACGACGTCGTCGGCGTCGGCGAAGGCCAGGTATTCGCCCCTCGCCTGGCGGACCCCGGCGTTGCGTGCGGGGCCGGGGCCCTCCTGCTCGCGCGTGAACAGGCGGAACCGCTGGTCGCGCGCGCACATCTCCTTGGCGATCACGGCGCTGCCGTCGGTTGACCCGTCGTCCACCAGGATCACCTCGAGGTCGCGCAGAGTCTGCCCGGCCAGCGACTCCAGGCACTCCCTGAAGTACTCCTCGGTGTTGTGGAACGGCACGACGACGCTGAGCTTCGGCATGGGGCCTCCTCCTCGCCCCACCGAGCATGGTGACGTTACGCCACTCCATGAACACGCATCGCCATTGCCGTCCCGTCCCCTGACGCAGACTTGACCTCATCTGGCCGCGTTTTACCCGCGCCTTAATGTCGGGCCGCGGAGGACCGTTAGGGGCTCAGGCGGGCCGTATCCCCGGCGCGACGCCGGATTCGGCGACGGCGGTGCGGACGCTCTCCGCGAGCGCCGCGAACTCGTCCGCGCGCGGCGACGTCGACCGGAACCCGAGCCCTATCCGGCGGAACGGCGCCGGCGGCGCGAACCGGTGCAGGCCGAGGTTCGGCGCCCGGCGCGTCTCCACCGGCAGCGCGGTCTCCGGGACGAGCGTCACCCCGAACCCGCCCGACACGAGCTGCACCAGCGTCGCCAGGCTCGTCGCGTACGTCGCGGCGGCGGCGCGCGCGCCCACGTCGCGGCAGATGTCGAGCGCCTGGTCGCGCAGGCAGTGCCCCTGGTTGAGGAGGAGGACGTCCAGGTCGTTCAGCGCCTCGCGCGGGATCTCCTCGTCGCCCAGGTCGAACCCGGCGGGCGCGACGAGCACGAAGTCCTCGTCGTACAGGACGATCTCGGTCACGCCGACCGTGGACACGGGCAGCGCCAGGAGCACGACGTCCAGCCGCCCGGCGAGCAGCTCCGTGACGAGATGCTCCGTCTGCTCCTCGTGCACCGACAGCTTCAGGTCGGGGAACTCCTTGGCGAGCCTCGGCAGGACGATGGGCAGCAGGTACGGCGCCACGGTCGGGATCACCCCCACCCTGAGCGGCCCCACCAGCGTCCCCTGGACGGCCTTGACCTCGTCTACCAGGCGGTCGAGTTCCGCTAGGACGACCTCCGCCCGGCGTGCGACCTGCTCCCCGGCCGGGGTCAGCAGGACCTTCCGGGTCGTCCGCTCGACGAGGCGTGTTCCGAGGGTCTCCTCCAGCGCCGCCACGGCTCCGGAGAGGGCGGGCTGGCTCATGCGCAGAGCGGCGGCGGCGTCCCGGAAGTGCAGATGCTCGGCGAGCGCCAGGAACGCCCGCAACTGAGCCACCGTCGGTCTGCTGTTCGCCATCTCACCCGAACGTTACTCCAACGATCATCACGGACCGTGAGGAACCCCAGGTCGGAGCGAGTGTGTTCCACCACATTCGGTTTCGGCGACAGGGACGGGGCGCCGGCCGGTCAGCGGATCGGCAGTCGGTCCGGGTGCGGGATGGGGGCGCCGGGGTCGGCGACACGTCTCGTGAACGTGCCGTGGAAGCCGAACGGGATGTGGTGCTTCAGACCCAGCGTGGCCACATGCTCCAGACCGCGGGCATCGAGAATGGTGAGTTGCGACCGGTGCTCTGCGCCGAGATAGACGACGGCCAGCAGCCACCCGTCGTCCTCGGCGGCGTCCTGTGTGCGGGGCACGAAGATGGGTTCGCCCACGTACGTGTGCGGCCCCATCTCATGGACCTCCGTCCGGCCGGTGTCGTTGTCCACTTTCAGGACGCTGTCGTACTCGCCGCTGGTGCCCGTCCGTCCGCTCATGTAGGTGAACCGGTGCGGACGGGTGGAGCGGCGCCAGTCGTACTGCGGAAGCTCGCCCGGCAGATCGGAGAGCCGCGTCGCGATCACGCGCCCCGCCGGCGTGATCCGGTACCGCATGAGCCTGCTCGCGGGCAGTTCGGGGAACCGCGTGCGGAACCCGGTGAGGTCGCGGCGGATGTCCTCGTAGTCGTCGAACTCCACCAGGTCGACGACCGTGTCCGTGCCGTCCTCGAACGCGTTGGCGACGTGCAGGTGGACGAGCGTCTCGTGCTCGACGATCCGCGCCGGGCCGCCGTCGCGCGGGACGAGCACGAACCGCGTCCCCTTGTCCGGGCGGTGCCGGATCGCGTCGAACATGGGCCCGCCGCTCAGCATCGTCCGCAGGTCGAACATGTACGGGTCCAGGACGAACACCATGTGCTCGGTGGTCAGCGCGACATCGTGGTTCCACGGCATGTCCAGCATCCGCACCTTGGCGAGCCGCCGCATCCGGCCATGCCGGTCGACCTTCCAGCAGTTCAGGTGGGGCAGCGGCGCGAACTCCTGGCCGAAGTTGAACATCTCCCCGGTGACCGGGTCCCATTTCGGGTGGGCGGAGAACGCCTTGAGCATCCCCCGGAGCCGCCCGCCGAAGTCGTGGACGCCGAGGGTCTCCAGGGTGTCGGGGTCGAGGCGGTACGGCGGGCCGCCCTCCCACAGGGCCAGCAGCCGCTCGGCGTGCATGGCGACACCGGTGTTGGCGGCGTTGGCGGGGCCCTTCGCCTTGGCGAAGTTGGTCCAGAACCCGCCGGGGAGCGCCGTCCCGACGGCGGGCCTGCGCGCCCGTCCGGCGACCATGCCGTCCGTGAACTGCGGCGTCCGCACGTATCGGTTGCGGAACCGGGCCTCGCGGCCGTCGAAGGTGAACTGCGAGACCATGCCGTCGCCGTCGAAGAGGTGGTTCAGCAGGGTGCGCCCGACCTCCCACTTGCCCGGGCCGATCCGGTAGAGCGTCCCGGTGAGTTCGCCGGGGAGGTTCCCTTCGACGTCGTCGATGACGTAGTCGTGCTCGTGCATCAGCGGGGTGAAGATGCTCTCCATGTCCGGCGCGGTCTGCAAGGGCACGGCGGCCTCCCGATCTGGATACAGACGTCCCCAGAACGTAAGTCGAAACTTACCGCCGCGTCAACGTGCGTCCCCGGGCCGTCCGCCGGCGGCCCGGGGACCATGCTCAGCCCTGGTGGGGCTTCTCGTCGCTCCAGCCCGCCGACGCGATCGTCGTGTAGCTGAGGACGTCTCCGGGCTGCCGCCTGGGCACGTCCACCGCGATCACCTCGAAGCCCATGAGGCGGTACGTGCCGGGGTCGAGGACGACGCGCGTCTCCGTCGCGGCGTCCCGCATCGCCAGCCCGATGCCGGTGCGGCCCTCGGCGTCCTCGACCTCGCCGATCGCCTTCACGCCCGGGACGTCGGCCATCGCCCGGAAGACTACCGACCGCGCGCGCGGCGGGACGGGGTTCAGCGTGATGAGCCTGAGCCCCTTCCAGAGGTAGTCGACCGCGGCGGTCCCGTCCGGATCGCCCAGCATGAGGGTCTTGTACCGCTCGGGCTCCTCACCGAAGCGCTCGATCCGCTGCTCTGGGGTCAGCATCTGGAACTCGCACTCGCTCGCCCGGTCGGCGTTGGCCGCGCACTTCTTCCGGATGTCCGCCGGGTCGTGCCGTCCCAGCGCGGCCTTCTTCTGCTCCGGTGTCGCGACCTGCTTCTCCCAGCCGGCCTTCCCCAGGTCCTTCGTGGTCAGCGTCAGCCAGTGGCCGTCCGCCCACACGCGCATGCTCTGCGGCGAGCCGGCCTTCGTCCAGGCGGCGGCGTCCTTCGGCGTGAGCGGCTTCGCACCGGGCGCCACCTTCGCGTACTCGACATCGGGATCGGCGCCCGAACGCGCCTTCCAGCGGTCCCAGGTGTCGGCGGCGACGACGGAGTAGCCGTCCGCTCCCCCGACGCGGTACACGTTCCCTTCCTCGCTCACGACGTGCCAGTAGCGTCCGGCAGGCTCGTTCATCGCGTGCTCGGCCGCGGCGAGCAGGACGCGCCGCGCGTTCGGGTCCGTCCGCGGTGCCTCGCCGTCCGTTCCGCCGCCGGTGAGCACCGTGGCGAACCCCGCGGCGAGCGCCATGGCGGCGGCGACCCCCGCCAGCCCGAACACCGGACGCCGGCCGACCGGGCGCCGCGCCGCGGGCCCGCCCGCCCGCATCCGGCGCCGCCCCTCGGCGACGACCTCCGCGGACGGCGGGTCCTCCAGCAGCAGCGCGCGGATCATGCGGTCATCGTTCATGGCTGTCCTCCCCGAGGGCGGCCTTCACCTTGGCGCGGGCGCGGCTCAGCCGCGACGTGACCGTGCCGTACGGAACGCCGAGCGCCTCCGAAATCTCCTGGTTCGACAATTCGCTCAGCGCGCTGAGCAGCAGGACGTCCCGCTGGTCCCGGTTGAGCGACCGCAGCGCCTTGGCCAGGCGCGGTTGCATCCCCTCCGCCCGGACCCAGTCGACGACCTGCTCCTCGTGCCCGCCGTCCACCGCCGCCGGGCCGACCTTCGCCAGCGCCCGGTACCGGCGCGACTCCTGCCGCCGGTGCTGCGCCACCAGCTTCGTGGCGATGCCGAACAGCCAGGGCCGGACGCTCCCCCGCTCCGGGTCGAACCGGTGCCGCTGCCGCAGCGCGATGACGAACGTGTCGGCGGCGATGTCGTCCGCCACGTCCCGTCCGAGCCGCCCGGCGATGTAGCGGTGGATGTCGGTGAAATGCTCGTCGTAGTGGACCGCGAAGTCGTCGGCCTGCCGCGGTTCGGGCCGCACGGTCCCGGTGCCCCTCATGTCGGGTGACCTGTCATCGAGCCGCCTCTCTGCGAACGGATTGCGAACGGACACGGTCACCCCTCACTCCGCCGCACGCCCGAATCTGCTCCCGCCGGATCCACACGACGGGCCTGCAGCGCCCGCCGCAGGCACGCCTACACGGCCTGGGGCTCCCGAACACCCTTACTGCTCATCACAGATATTGCCCGGATTTGTCGGACTCTCGTCCAAGGGCGATACAAAGGCAACGTCCCGCCGACGTCACTCAAGCTCTAAGAAGATCACATTCTTAGACATTTGCCGATTGTTCACGCTTGCATCAGGAACGACGTCTCCGTGATGAGTTCTTCCAGGTCGAAAATCTCCCGGACAACAGCGTTCCTGCTGTCCGCGGCAGTCGCCACGGCTCTGACGGGCTGCGCAGACGATGGACGCCATGCTCCGTCCCATCCTCGGCGTGCGGCCGCGACCAGTGGGCCCACCACGATCACGGTTGCGGCTACCGGCGACTTCCTTTTGCACCAGCCGCTCGTCACGCAGGCCGCCGAGGACGCCGCGAAGAGCGGCCGCCACGGCTGGGATTTCCTCCCCATGCTCAACCAGTTGCACCCCCTCATCGACAGCGCCGACATCGGCATCTGCCACATGGAGACACCGGTGGCCACGCGCCGCGGCCCGTTCGAGGGCTATCCCGCGTTCAATTCCCCGCCGCAGATCGTCGACGCCATCCGCGACCTCGGCTACGACACCTGCTCCACCGCGTCCAACCACACCCTCGACCAGGGCGATGCCGGAGTACGGCGGACGCTCGGCGCCTTGGACGCCGCAGGCGTCCGGCACACCGGATCGGCGCGCGGCCCCGGCGAGGCCGAACGCACCGATCTGCTCGACGCGCAGGGTGTGAAGGTCGCACAACTCTCCTACACCTACGGCACCAACGGCATCCCGATCCCCCCGAGCCGGCCGTGGCTGGTCAATTCCGGCCTGGACGCGCCCACGATCCTGCACGCCGCCGCCCGCGCCAGAGCGGATGGCGCCGCGATCGTCATCGTCAGCCTCCACTGGGGCGAGGAATACCGGCACGCGCCGACCGACGAGCAGCGGACGCTGGCCCGCCGCCTGCTCGCCTCACCCGACGTCGACCTGATCATCGGCGACCACGCGCACGTCGTGCAGCCGTTCGACCAGATCAACGGCAAGTGGGTGGTCTACGGCATGGGCAACCAGATCGCCAATCCGATCGCGAACGGCCAAGACACCCATGAAGGTCTGGTCGCCCGGTTTCAGCTGACCCGCGACGCGGCCGGCCGCTGGCGGGCGGCGGCCTCGTTCGTCCCGACTCTCGTTGAGGCGGGACCGCCGATCCGGCTCGTCGACCTGCCCCACGCCCTCGCCAGTGCCGACCTGCCCGCCGGTACCCGCGCCCGATACCGCGCGGCGCTCAACCGCACGACGGCGGCGGTCCGCAGTCTCGGATCGAAGGTCCCCGTCCTGGACGGTCCCCTTCCGAGCAGCCCGGCCCCCGCCGAGCAGCTGGCGGGACCCTGAAACGGATATCCCGGCAATAAGGCGGTTGCGTGGCCCCAGGCGGCGTCGTGGCTCGGTGTCGGGCCCGGTCTGCCATCAGCGCATCAGAGGTCGCAGTTCCCGGCCTTGACCCGGGCGACAAGATCAGCAAGGTGCTCTTTCGCGATGACCAGAACCGGCCCGGACGCGTCCTTGCTATCCCGGACACCCACTCCGCACGCCAGGGCGGTCAACTCGACACAGTCCGTCGTGCCGCCACCATGGCTGTAACTACTCTTCCGCCAAGCCGTCACGTTGCTCATCCATCCTGGATAGATACTCGCGGGACTGATCTTCATTCCAAGCCCGCGCCGCAACCCGGTTGAACCTCAGAACCACGGCGGCGGCCTCCGTCTGATCATCGATGACCCGTCCCATCCCCAGCGCGCTGCTGGAGAACGCCGCGTAGCGACGGCCTGGAAGGGTGCAACAGTAAAACGGTCCATCCAGGCCGATATGCGGCACAGCCGTGAACGGAAGTATACGTATCGATACGTAGGACAATCTACCCATTTGCAGCAGGTAGTCCCGTTGTGCGGCCATCACTGCAACGCTCCCCGCAGACCGCACGGCACCCTGTTCGAGCACGGCCCATATTTGCGGTCGACCATCCAGCATGGCGGCCTGAAGTTCCATCCGGGCGGCAAGAGTCTCCTCGACATCGTCGACGAATCCAGCAGCATGACCTGCTTCCAGCAGGCTCCTCGCATAGTCCTCGATCTGAAGGGGGAGCGGCACGACGCTGTTCGCGAACGTGCAGTGCTCCACGGCCTTGCGGTAGTAGCGGTCGAGGCGGGATGGGGCGTTCGCGTCGATTCCGAGTTTTGCGTAGCCGAGCCAGATGGTGAAGACGCCGCCGGTGTCCCATGCCTTGTCGAGGGCGGCGCACTCCCGGGTGCCGAGTTGCTTCTCACCGGACTCGTATTTGGAAACCTGGCCGATCGAGCAGTTGAGGATCTTCGCGACGTCGGCCTGGGTCAGGCCGCGCCGCAGGCGCAGAAAGCGCAGGTAATAGGCCAGGAAGGCGTAGATCGACTCGTGCGGGTCGGGGGACGGACGGACCATGATCACGTACCTCCGCACTTGCTCTATTTTCTAATGTTGTCGGCAATAATGACAAGCCCATGGCGAGCCAGTCAACATGTGTCGCGAAAGACGAAACCGTCCGCGACAGAGGCGAACACGGAAATGGGCATCGACAATTCTCGCAAGGATGACTTCATAGACGAAACGGACTCGCTTCCGGCCGGCCGGCGACTCACCGCGGGCGACCTCCGCACGCCCGGCGACCTCATGGGCCACCGGGACGGCCTGGCACGGGAGAACCGGCGGTGAGCGCCGTGATCAAGGGCACGTCGGCGGGGCCCGCCGCGCTGCGGCGAAGCCTTCTCGCCACGCCCGACGCCGTCCAGCAGGGCCGTCTCATCGTGGAGTCGCAGGCCCTCCAGTGGCGGCTTCCGCAGAGCACGGTGGACGACGCGGTCCTCGTGGCGTCCGAGCTGCTGACGAATTCCGTCCGGGCGACGTGAGGCCAGGCGATCACGCTGCGGCTGGCGCTCGTCCCCGGCGGGCTGCGCGTCGAGGTGTGGGACGCCTCCCCGGAGGAGCCGCGTCCGTCCATGCCCGACCTCGCGATGCCGGCGGAGCCCCTGCCGGACGACGCGCCCGACCCGGGCGGGTGGGGGCTCGGCATCATCGCGTCCCTCGCCGAGGAGCACGGCTGCCGTCCCGAGCACGGAGGAAAAAGCGTCTGGGCCGTCCTGCCAACGTCCATAAGGAGGAGTTCATGAGCAGGCCGTACGAGTTCGTCAAGGGTCCTTGTGCAACGGGGAGGACTCCGGGTGCGGGTGCGTCGAGGTCGCGACCAACGTCATAGACGCACCGGACGGGATAGTCGCCGTCCGCGACACCAAGACCGGCTGCCTCCTGGAGTTCGACCGTCATGAATGGGAGGGATTCATCAAGAGCGTCAAGAACAACGAATTCGACATTTGACGCGCATCAGACTGCGGGCCCCGTTCCCCCCTGGGCGGGGTCCGCTTGGTGGGAGGCTCGCCCCGTGACCATCCGGCCGTTCGATTACGACGCCTATTGGCGGGACGAATCCCGTGACGACTGGCGACGGCAAGGGCTGCATTGGCATTGCCACTCCTCCCGCATGGACGCCAGTGCCTACGGGGACGACCAGGCGCGCCGGGACGACGGTAGCGAACTCGCGCCCCGGGAAGTCCGCGACTGGCTTCGTAAGCCGTCCCGGACGATCCGGCACGTGCCGGTCACGCCGGAGGACGCGGTCACGTGGCTTCGAGGCCAGTGGGAGCAAGTCAAGGGGCAGGTAGGACAGGAGGCCGCTGCGATCCCGGACGAGACGCGGTTCGGGACGGCCCTCTACAACCTGCGGTGCGGCAACGACCTGTGCTGGGGTTTCTGGCTCAATTCGTCCATCCACCTGCATCTGGCCGTCGTCGGCACCGCCCAGACCTGTCATGGCGAGGCCGCCGGCTCATGCGGGTCAGCGGGGCGCGTCGGCGATGCGGTCCAGCCATTCGCGCATGAGGCCCCGTTCCGGTTCGGTCAGGGCGGTGGCCTGCGGCAGGACGGCGCGCAGGGCTACGGCGGCGCCGACCGGGCCGGGGGCTGAATGCGCGGGGGCGTCGGTCGTGATCGCGGCGATGACCGCCTCGCGGGCCATGACCGACAGTTCGAGGTCTCTGGCGGCCTCGGGCATCGCGATCAGCGCGATGGTCGTGCCGCTGCCGGCGGCGTGGACGAGCTGGACGGCCCGCTCCTCGCCGACCCGCAGCCGTCCCGCCTCGGCGATCCGGTGGACGCGGGCGGCGAGGATGTCGATCCCGGCGGCCGCAGCCGGTGGCATCGCGCCGGGGCGCGGCTCGCACATCAGCATGTAGAGGGCGGGGTTGGCCAGGCCGAACTGGAGGTGCTCGTCCCAGCCGGCGCGCAGGTCGTCCACCGGGTCGGTGTCGGGCTCCGGGGTGGACTTGGCACTCAGGTAGGTCGCGAAGCCTTCGGCGGCGACGGCGTCCAGCAGGCCCTGTTTGTCGCCGAAGAGGCGGTAGATGGTCGGTGCCTGGACTCCGGCCGCCGTCCCGACCGCGCGCGTCGAGACCGCCTCCCGCCCGCCCTCGGCGAGGAGCTTGGCGGTGGCGGCGAGGATGCGCTCCCGCGGGCCGTTCCCGCCCGCTGCGTCATCGACCTGCACGCTAATGACGATAACAGGCTTGTGGTAGCAGTGCTTTCATATCAGTGTTAGCGTTGCCGCGTTAGCACTGATTCAGCGTTCGGCAGTGAAGGCAGGGGTACCTCATGATCATCGTCACCGGCGGCAGCGGACAGCTCGGGCGCGGGACCGTCGAGCGGCTGCTCGAACGCGTCCCGGCGGACCGGATCGGAGTGAGCGTCCGGGATGTGGAGAAGGCGAAAGACCTCGCGGATCGGGGTGTGCGCGTGCGTTATGGCGACTTCGCCGAGCCGGGCAGCCTCGCCCACGCGTTCGAGGGCGCGTCGCAGGTCCTGATCGTGTCCGCCAACGCCATCGGCCAGGATCTGCTGCGGCTGCACCGGAACGCGATCGACGCGGCCAAGGCGGCGGGCGCCCGCCGGATCCTCTACACCAGCCACATGGGCGCGAACCCGTCCTCGGTCTTCCCGCCCATGCCGGACCACGCCGCCACCGAGGAGATGCTGCGGGTTTCGGGCGTCCCGTTCACCTCGCTGCGCAACGGCTTCTATGCGTCCACGACGGTGGCGCTCGTCGGCGCCGCGCTCCGGAGCGGCGAACTGGCCGTGCCGGACGACGGGCCGGTCTCCTGGACCGCCCACGCCGACCTCGCCGAGGCCACCGCGATCACCCTGGCCGAGGAGACCTTCGACGGCATCACCCCGGGCCTCACCGGCGGCGAGGCGATCGACATGGCCGGCGTCGCGGCCATCGCGTCCGAACTGGCCGGACGTCCGATCAAGCACGTGGTCGTGCCGGACGCCGAGTTCCGCGCCGGGGTGATCGCCCGCGGCGTCCCCGAGTTCGCGGCGGGCATGCTCGTGGACATGTTCGCCGCCGCCCGCCACGGCGAGTTCGCCAACGTCGACCCCACCCTCGGGCACATACTGCACCGGCCTCCGACCCCGCTCCAGGACGTCCTGAAGGCGGCCCTCAGCGAATGACGGCGGAACCTCCGGCATCGCGGTCGAGCATCGCGTGATCCGAGATGGGCCGTGAACGGCCGGTCGTGCGGCTTTCGTCACTCAATGCCCATCGAAAGTGGTGGAACCTCTACACTTGCTGCGCTACGCAGCGTTAGGCCCGATTTGGGATGGGTCTGTGTGATTTACGTCTATTGGATGGACGTTCAGCGGCCCCATGACACCTCATCTAGGCAGCTCACAGCGCTGTGCGGCGCATTGATAGGGGATTCCTATCGCGCTCTTGAGATTTATCGATTTCTCTTTTTGATCGAGCAGAGGCACGCTGAGTGACATCAGCCGCTGAGGCGGATAACCCCCGCGGCCCCTCCTGCGCCTCTCATGTGGAGGCGACCCTTTCTCATGACGAAGGAGCATGCGTGCTTACTGTCGGTGACCAGTTCCCCGAGTACGAGCTCACCGCCTGCGTCTCGCTGGACGCCGAGAACGCGTTCGAGACGATCAACCACAAGTCCTACGAGGGCAAGTGGCGCGTCGTCTTCTTCTGGCCGAAGGACTTCACCTTCGTGTGTCCGACCGAGATCGCCGAGTTCGGCCGCCTCAACGAGGACTTCGCCGACCGCGACGCGCAGGTGCTCGGTGCGTCCGTCGACAACGAGTTCGTCCACTTCGCATGGCGCAAGGACCACCCGGACCTGCGCGAGATCCCGTTCCCGATGATGTCCGACCTCAAGCGCGAGCTGAGCGAGGCCCTCGGCATCCTCACCGAGGACGGCGTGGCGCAGCGCGCGACGTTCATCGTCGACCCGAACAACGAGATCCAGTTCGCCATGGTGACCGCCGGTTCCGTCGGCCGGAACGTCAAGGAGGTCCTGCGGGTCCTCGACGCGCTGCAGAGCGACGAGCTGTGCCCCTGCAACTGGAACAAGGGCGAGGACACCCTGGACGCCGCCAAGCTGCTGGCCGGCGCCTGATCCCTCGCAACCCCGCACGGCCGGCCGCGACGCGCGCGGCCGGCCGTACGCATGAAAGGACGCATGATCATGAGCGTTGACGCGCTGAAGAGCGCCCTCCCGGGCTACGCCAAGGACACCAAGCTCAACCTGGGCTCCCTGACCTCCACCTCCCAGCTCACCGAGCAGCAGCTGTGGGGGACGGTCCTCGCCTGCGCCCTCGCCACGCGCAGCGCCGTCGTCATCCGCGAGCTGGCCGAGGAGGCGGGCGACTACCTGTCCGCCGAGGCGTTCGAGGCGGCCAAGGGCGCCGCGTCGATCATGGCGATGAACAACGTGTACTACCGGGCCACCCACCTGATCGGCGACGAGACGTACGCGACGCTGCCCGCCAAGCTGCGCATGTCGATCATCGGCAGGCCGGGCGTGGACAAGGTCGACTTCGAGCTGTGGTGCCTCGCCGTGTCCGCGGTCAACGGATGCGGGCGGTGCCTGGAGTCGCACGAGAAGGTCGTCCGCGAGGCCGGGCTGTCGCGCGAGCTCGTCCAGGAGGCGCTGCGGATCGCCGCCGTCGTCAACGCGGCCGCCGCGACGCTGGACGCCGAGGCCGCGCTGGCCCCCGCCACCGTCTGACACGACGCGGCAGAAGGGCCCGGACGGTTCACCGCCCGGGCCCTCGCCGTGCTCACTCCCACTCGATGGTGCCCGGGGGCTTGGACGTGATGTCGACCGTGACGCGGTTGATCTCGCGGACCTCGTTGGTGATGCGGGTCGAGATCCGCTGCAGGACGTCGTAGGGGAGCTTCGCCCAGTCGGCCGTCATGGCGTCCTCGCTGGTCACCGGGCGCAGGACGATCGGGTGCCCGTAGGTGCGGCTGTCGCCCTGCACGCCGACGGAGCGGACGTCCGCCAGCAGCACCACCGGGAACTGCCAGATGTCGCGGTCGAGGCCCGCGCGGGTCAGCTCCTCGCGGGCGATCGCGTCGGCGTCGCGGAGGATGTCGAGGCGGTCGCGCGTGACCGCGCCGATGATGCGGATGCCCAGGCCGGGGCCGGGGAACGGCTGCCGCCAAACGATCTCGGACGGCAGGCCGAGCTGCTCGCCGAGCGCGCGGACCTCGTCCTTGAACAGTGTCCGCAGCGGCTCGATCAGCTTGAACTGCAGGTCGTCGGGGAGGCCGCCGACGTTGTGGTGCGACTTGATGTTGGCCGCGCCGGTGCCGCCGCCCGACTCGACCACGTCCGGGTAGAGGGTGCCCTGGACGAGGAACTCCACCGGTTCGGAGGCGTCCTCCGCACTCTTCTGGGGGGACGCCCCCCCGGCCCCCCCGGAACCGCCGTGGACGATCTCGCGGGCCGCCTCCTCGAACACGCGGATGAACTCGCGGCCGATGATCTTGCGCTTCTCCTCGGGGTCGGTGACCCCGTCGAGGGCGGCGAGGAAGCGGTCCTGGGCGTCCACGACGTGCAGGTTCACGCCGGTGACGGCGACGAAGTCCTTCTCGACCTGCTCGGGCTCGCCCTTGCGCAGCAGTCCGTGGTCGACGAACACGCAGGTCAGCTGGGAGCCGATGGCCCGCTGGACGAGGGCGGCGGCGACCGCGGAGTCGACCCCGCCCGACAGCGCGCAGATCGCCCGCCGGCCGCCGACCTGCGCCCGGACGGCCTCGATCGACTCGTCCGCGATGTTCACCATCGTCCAGTTGGGACGGCAGCCGGCGCCTTCGTAGAGGAACCGCCGGAGGATCTCCATCCCGTACTCGGTGTGCAGGACCTCCGGGTGGAACTGGACGCCGAAGAAGCCGCGCTCCAGGTCCTCCATGCCGGCGACCGGGGTGACGTCGGTGCTGGCCGTCACCGTGAAGCCTGCCGGTGCGCCGCTGACGAAGTCGCGGTGCGACATCCACACCGCCTGCTCGTGCGGCAGCCCCGCGAACAGCATGCCGGGGGACGTGACGGCGACGGTCGCGCCGCCGTACTCGGCGACGTCGGAGTTCTCGACGGTCCCGCCGAGGGCCTGCGCCATCACCTGGTGGCCGTAGCAGATGCCGAGCGTCGGGACGCCGATGTCGAACAGCCCCTCCGGCGCGACCGGGGCGCCCTTCTCGTACACCGAGGCGGGGCCGCCGGACAGGATGATCGCCTTCGGCCGCTTCGCGAGCATCTCCGCCGCCGGCATGGTGGACGGCACGATCTCGCTGAACACATGGCACTCGCGGACGCGCCGCGCGATCAGCTGCGCGTACTGCGCGCCGAAGTCGACGACGAGAACGGTGTCAAAGGACTGGTCTGCGGCCACCAACTAAGCCTTTCGCACGGCCGGAAGGGGTCTCCAGTCTACGGGCCGCTGCCTGCGCCGATGCGCCGCACCCCCGGCCAGGGCATCACATGGTGCGATCGGCCGATAACGGTCGGCATCCATTTACCTTGATCACACTCGCGAGGGGACTTCGTTCTGGTACGTCTTGATGACGTCCTGTAGTCGAAAGCATGTTTTCCGCATGGTTCCCGTCCGCAAGCGACCTCCCTAGGAGTGCCGTGAAGCTGCTCGCCGCCACCGTCCTGCTCGCCGCTCTCGTCCCTTCCGTGCCGTCCGGGCCCACGTTGCGGAGGGCCGTGGAGCACGCGAACAGCATGCCGGGGGACGTGACGGCGACGGTCGCGCCGCCGTACTCGGCGACGTCGGAGTTCTCGACGGTCCCGCCGAGGGCCTGCGCCATCACCTGGTGGCCGTAGCAGATGCCGAGCGTC
>NZ_SMJW01000360.1 GCF_004348335.1 Actinomadura bangladeshensis
GGGCGGGCGGGCAGCTGATGTCGGCGTCCGGGATGCAGGTGGCGCCGAGGCTGACGCGCAGCAGGTTTCCGGGCCCGGCGACGGTGCCGCTGAACAGCGGGTCGAGGTCCTCGCCGGCGCCGCAGCCCGAGAACGGCGGAATGGTGAAGGCGCCGTCCAGGACGCCGCCCTGAAGGATGTTGGGCATCCGGCCCTTGAGCGTCAGGTCGACGTCGCGTTCGGTCCGGCAGTCGGGGCCGACGTCCAGCGGGGTCCCCTTGACCTCGACGTCGTAGATGCGGATCGACATCCTCATGTGCGCGCTGACGGACTGGACGCCCGTCTGCATGTCGCTGACCGCCTCGAACGTCCCGTAGTCCGCGCCGGGTTCCAGGGGTCGCTGCGTCATCTCCATCGTCGCGGTCGTCGGCATGAACCCGAAGGTCAGGAATGTCGTCCGCGACCGCAGCGGCGACACGAACCTCTGCCGGACGGACGCGCCCGTGTCGGTGAGCGAGTAGACGAGGTTCGTCAGCGCCGGGCGCCCGAACTCCGGGTCGTTGAGGACCGTCGCGCCCCTGAGCTTCTTCACGTTGGAGAACCCGGACAGGTAGGTGCAACCCGGATACCAGTCGTCGGTCGGCCCGGCGTACTTCCCGCATTCGGCCGGGGGTCCGCCGGGGGCTTCGGCGGCGGGCCGCCCGGCCTTCGGCGCGACCTGCTCCTCCGGGGGCGGCGTCTCTCCCGCCGACACCGGGACGGTCGCGACGACCTGGTCACCGGACGGTTCGCAGGTGATCGCGAGCGGCTCCTCCGCGTCCTCCACCGCGCCTCCGCCGGCGTCGCGCGGGGCGAGCGTCAGCGCCAGGTCCCCGGCCGTGAAGGTGAGGTCGCCCGTCCCGGCGGGCGTCACCGGCGGGACGTCCCCGAACGCCGACAGCACCAGGTCGGCGTCCTCCGGCACCGGCGTCGCCGGCGTCGCCAGGCCCGGCCATCCGGCCGGCGCCGCCTTGCCGTTCTGGGTGACGGACGCACCGAGCCGGGCGGTGCCGACGACCGTCGCCCCGCCGAGCGCGCTCACCGGGGGCAGCGCCGCCCTCGCGATCGTGATCGTCGCGGTCACCCGGCCCGGCCGGACCGGCTCGCCGGCCGTTCCCGCCGCGGGGAACACGCCCTGCACGCGGACGCCGACCTTCCCCGGCGTCCCGGACGGGAACGCGCACGTGTAGGCGAGCGCGGCGTCGGCCTCCTGCGCCCGCGCCGCGCCGCCGGGCGGCGACGCGGTCGCGATCGCGGCGGCTCCGGCGGCCGCCGCCGCGCCGAGCGCCCAGCGGGCCCGGATCCTCATCGTCGATCCCCTCTCCTGACTGCGGTGTGCGGGCTTCACGGGACGGTCACGTCCAGCCGGAGAACCACAGGCGCGCCAGCCGGTCGGCCTCCGGCAGGGCCGTGCCCGTGAGGATGGGATGGAGGTACAGCAGGTTGGCCGCGACGACCGCGAGGTAGGCGGCGCCGGCCGCGCCGATCACCGCGCGCGGCACCGGCCGGTCCCGGAACGGGACGTAGACCGCCTCGAAGAGCAGGACGATCGCGAGGATCGCGAACGGCAGCATCGGCAGCGCGTAGGTGGAGTACATCGTCCGGTCGTCGAGCGCGGCCGGGAACCAGGGCAGCCAGCCCGCCAGGTAGCCGCCGGCCGCGGTGACGGCGCGCCAGTCCCGCAGGTAGAAGGCGCAGAACAGCATGGCGAGCAGCGCGACGACGGAGAACCACCAGATCATGGGCGTGCCGAGGTGGGAGATCTCACTGACGCACTTCACGGCGTGGCAGCCGTCCTGCCCCTGCGGGACGGGCGTGCGCCACATGACGGCCGGATGCCCGAGGAAGGGCCACTGCCAGGGCCAGGACTGCCCGGGATTGGGGCCGGTGACGCCGCTGTGGAAGTCCAGCGTCATCGCGTGGTAGTGCCACAGCGACCGGACCGGGTCCAGGAAGTCCGGCCAGATCGCGCTCGGATGCCGTTCGGCCCAGTTCCGCTGGAATCCGGGCACGACCTGCCCGAACAGGCGTTTCTGCAGGCTCGTCCCGGAGACGAACCAGCCCCACCAACTCGCCGCGTAGACCAGGCCGGCGGCGACCCAGACCTGGAGCAGCGAGACCGGGAGGTCGAGCTTGGCCATGCCGCGCCAGGGCTTCGCGACCCCGGCTTCCTTGCGCGCGTTCCGGTCCCAGACGAGGGCGAGCGCCCAGAAGAAGAGCATCGCGTAGGCACCGGACCACTTCGTCGCACAGGCGAGGCCGAAGCAGACCCCGGCGGCGACCCGCCACCCGTGCGGGACGAAGGACGCCCCCGCGGCGAGGGCGGCGCGGGTCCTGTCCCGGTCGATGAGGAGGCAGCCGAAGCCGGCCAGCACCCAGACGAGCAGGAAGATGTCGAGCATCGAGACCCGGCTGGACACGAGCCAGGAGCCGTCCAGCGCCAGCAGCAGCCCGGCGGCGCAGCCGAGGACGGTCGACCCGGTCATCCGCCGCGCGATCCGGGCGAGCAGCAGCACCGCGAGGACGCCGGCCGCGGCGGCGGCGCTGCGGTAGCCGAACGGCCCGGAGCCGAACACCGCCATCCCCGCCGCGATGAGCCACTTGCCGAGCGGCGGATGCGCCGCCCACTCCGCGCCGCCCGCCAGCCCCGCCACCGGATGCCCGGCGAGGAAGTAGGCGTTGGCGGGGTCGCCGTCCGCGCCGGTGCGCCAGTTGTGCTCGATGCCGTAGTGCAGGAACGACCAGGCGTCCTTGGCGTAGTAGGTCTCGTCCCAGACGAGCGCGTGCGGGGTGCCGAGCCGGTGGAAGACGAGGAGCCCGGCGAACGCCGACACGAGCAGCGGGCCGGTCCACCCCCGGGGCACCGCGGGCCACCTGGACGGCCGCTCCGTGCTGGACGCGGCTTCTTCCACGGCTACCGAGGCGGTCAACGCACTCCCCTTCGCTACGGCATGGGATCAAGAACCGTAATGAAGGAGAACCCGCGGATAAATCAACTGGATGACGAATATAAGGCGCCGCCCACTCAGCCGGATGATGCACGCACCGGCCGAATCCGATTCTCGAATCGAGATATATCAACGGATGATAATTTTTCCGGGACGGCGGCCGGGGAAGCGGCCACCGAAGAGCACCCGGCCGACCGTGAAGGAAGTTCATGTATTGCCGGCGGGGCGGCAAGTCCGACTCGGTGCGGGATCCCGGCCCGCGATATGCACCAGAAAAGGGGCGATCTTCAAAAGGGCCATCGGCATCGGGCGATGACTTGTAACGAGGTGAGCAGCCCGCCCGCACTTTTGTTCTCCGGCGCTACAGAACGGCGATGCCGGACGTGCGTACGGTCGGTGCGTCCCGCTGCACCGGAGGTGTGCCGATGTCCAGTCCCCTCGAAACCGTGGGTTTCGCCGAGCGCCCGGTCCCCTCGCTCCCGCCGCGGCTCGCCCGGCTGATGGCGCCGGAACTGCCGAGCCTCGCCGACGAGATCGTCACCGAGATCCGCCGTGCCGTCCCCGCCTACGCCCGGCCGCTCGACGGCCCCTACGGGCACGTGCTGCGGCGCAGCGTGGAGCACCACCTCGCCGCCTTCGCCGACCGGGTCGCCGCGCCCGGCACCGCCGGCCCGGACACCGGCACCGCCGCGTCGGCCCGGACGCTCGGCCAGTACGAGGCGCACGAGGGCCGCACCATGGACTGCCTCCAGGCCGCCTACCGCATCGGCGGGCAGGTCGCGTGGCGCCGCGTCATGCGGGTCGCGCCCCGCCACGACATCTCCGCGTCCGTCATGTCGCGGCTCGCCGACGCGCTGTTCGGCTACCTGGACGAACTGGCGGCGCTGTCGCTCGACGGGTACCGGCAGGCGAAGGCGCGGCCCATCCCCGCGCTGGACGAGCGGCGCCGCCGGCTGCTGCGGCTGGTCCTGGACGGCCCGCAGACCGAGGTCGCCGAGGCCGCGGAGGCCGCCGGCTGGGCGGTCCCGGCCGAGGCCGTGCTCGTCGCCGCCGAACCCGGCGCCCGCTGCGTGTGGACGTCGCTGGACGACGACGTCCTCGCCGACGTGGAGTGCGCCGCCCCGCACCTGCTCCTGCCCGGCCCGTTCACGCCGCGGCGCCGCGCGATGCTGGCGGAGGCGCTGCCCGGACGCCGGGTCGCGATCGGCCTCACGATGCCGATCGGTCAGGCGGCGGACTCGCTCCGCTGGGCCCGGCAGGCGCTCGGCCTCGCGCTCGACGGCGTCCTCGACGGGCCGGTGACGCTGTGCGAGGAGAACCTCGTGCCGCTGTGGCTGCTGTCCGACCCCGCGCTCGTGGACGAGCTGGCCCGGCGCCGCCTCGGCGTCCTGGACGGCATGACGCCCGGCCGGCGGGACCGGCTCACCGAGACGCTGCGGACCTGGCTCGTCACCCGAGGCACCGCCGCCGAGATCGCCGCCCTGCTGCACATCCACCCGCAGACCGTCCGGTACCGGATGCGCAAGATCGAGCAGACGCTCGGCGACGAGCTGGCCGACCCGGAGGCCCGGTTCGGCATCGAGGTCGTGCTCCGCGCCGCGCAGCTGCGCGCCCGCCGGCACCGGGACGCGAGCACAGGACGTCCACATTCGTCTGCGATGATCCCCGGGTGACCCCGCCGAACCGGGCATCGTTCCTGCTCGCCGCCGCGGTGCTGCTCGGTCTGACCGGCTGCGGCACCGAGCGGGCGCCCGCCGCCGCCGTCCCGTCCGAGCCCTATCCGGTGCTGCCCACGCGCTCGGCCGCGCCGCCGTCGTCGCGGCCGGCCCCGCCGGTCTGCACCCGGGAGGGCATCAGCATCGGGATGGGGCAGGTCGAGGCCGCGATGGGCCTGCGCGCCACGACCATCACGCTGCGCAACTGCGGCGACCGCCCGTACCGGCTGAACGGCTACCCGTCGCTGCGCGTCCTCGACGAGGAGCGCCAGCCGTTCGACGTGAAGATCGTGCGGGGCACCGCGCAGATCAAGGACGAGGGGCCGAAGCCGCTGACGATCCGTCCGGGCAAGGCGGCGGCCTTCGGGATCGTCTGGCGGAACACGGTCACCGATCCGACCACGACGGCCGTGGCGGGCACGTACCTGGAGGTGCGGCCGGCGCCGGGGCGGCCCGTCGTCATCGTCGAGTCGGACGGGCCCATCGACCTCGGCAACACCGGCCGCCTGGAGGGGACCGCCTGGCACCTCCCCCGCTCCTGACTCAGCGGGGCGGCGCCTGAACCTTGCCGATGCCGAGCGTGTTCTGCGCGGGCATCAGCCCGGTCTCCAGCACCTTGACCAGGATCGGCATCGTCAGCTGCGCGAGCCGGTCGGCCTTGTCGGGGCCGAGCGTCCGCCAGGGCGCGTAGGCGAGGTCGTCGGTCATCCGCTCGACCGAGTCGCGCAGGTCGCGGCCCCTTTCGGTCGCCTCGCCGGACGCGTCGACGAGGCCGCGGGAGGCGAGGCGGTCGCGGGCGGCGGCCCACTCCCGGTCCGTCCAGCCCCGACTTTCGAACGTCTCCGCGGACGCGGCGCCGATCGCGGCGAACGAGGCGAGCGACTCGGCCGGGTCGAGCCCGTGCGCGAGGAGCGCGGCGACGTGGCCGTCCCCGCGCTGCTCGCGCAGGACGCCGATCGCGTGCCACAGGACGAGGTGCGGCTCGTCCGGCCAGGGCAGATCGGCGTTGGCGGCCGCGATCGGACGCCCGGCGGTGCCCGCCTCCTCGGCGGCGGCTCGGGCGAGCGCGGCTGCCTCGGCGACATCGGCGGAACCGATGCCGTCGCCCAGCAGCGCACGGTACATGCGGTCGACGGCGCGCTGCCGCCCTTCGAGGACGCGCTCAGGCGCCGCGACCGTCCACGCTGCGGGGATGTACTCGGCCACCATGCGCGGGCTGAAGCTGTAGAAGGCGGACGACACCCGCTCGGGCCCGGCCGCGCCGAGCGGTGCGGCGCGCCAGGCGAAGTAGCTCGGCCAGCGGGTGTCGACGTCGTAGCCGAGGGCCGCCGCCTCGGCGAAGACCTCGGGCGAGTACCAGAACAGGGCGTGCACGGGTTCGAGCTGGTGCCACATCTGCCGTGCCAGGCCGGGGTTCTCCGCCATCGCGTCGGCTCCTTCCCTCCGGGATCACCCCGAGCCTATCTTGACAATGACTAGATTGCATCACCCCAGGTGGGTCGGGTGGGCGCGGGACGCCTCCCAGCGCCCGTCCGGCCCGAGCACCACCGGCCACCCGTCCGGCGGCGCACTGATCCGGGACGGCGGAACCGGGAACACCGACCGCCCCGGCAGCGGCTGCGCGGACACCGAAC
>NZ_SMJW01000361.1 GCF_004348335.1 Actinomadura bangladeshensis
CACCCACCCCTAGCGCCCACCCCGCACACTCCACCCGCCGCTCGCGGCGGGCGGGCTCAAGGAAGGGCGGGGTAGTCGGTGTAGCCGCGGTGGTCGCCGCCGTAGAAGGTCGAGCGGTCCGCCTCGTTGTAGCGGCCGCCGGCCTTGATGCGGGCGGGCAGGTCGGGGTTGGCGAGCCACAGCTGACCGAGCGCGATCGCGTCCGCGACTCCCTCCCGCAGCGCCTCGGCGCCCTCCTCCGGCCGCGCGGGGAACGACTCCGGCGTCGGGTGCGGGTTCAGGATCAGCGTCCCCGGCCACTCGGCCCGGATGCGGCGGGTCATGTCGCGGTTCAGCTCCTCCATGACGTGCAGGTAGGCAAGGCCCAGCGGGGCGAGCCCGGCGACGAGGGCGGAGTACAGCTCCGGCGTGTCGCTCTCGCTGACGCCGCTGGACGTGCCGCCCGGCGACACCCGCAGCCCGACGCGCTCCGGGCCGATCGCGTCCGCCGCCGCGCGCACGGCCTCGACCGCGAACCGCACGCGGTTCTCGACCGTCCCGCCGTAGGCATCGGTCCGGACATTGCTCCCGTCGGCGAGGAACTGCTGGATCAGGTAGCCGTTCGCGCCGTGCAGTTCGACCCCGTCGAACCCGGCCGCGACCGCGTTGCGTGCAGCGGCGGCGAACTCCTCGACGGCGCGGGCGATGTCGTCCAGCGTCATCTCCTGCGGGACGGGATGGTCGAGCATCCCGTCCGGGGTGTAGAGCCGGTCGCCGCTCGCGATCGGCGACGGCCCCAGCGGCAGCCCGCCGTCCGGGTACAGGACGGGGTGGCCGACACGCCCGGCGTGCATCAGCTGAGCGAAGATCGCCCCGCCCTCGTCGTGCACGGCGTCGGTCACCGCCCGCCACGCCGCCACCTGCTCGTCGGAGTGCAGGCCCGGCGTCAGGATGTACCCCTGGCCCCGGACGCTCGGCTGCGTCCCCTCGGTGATGATCAACCCGGCGCCGGCGCGCTGCCGGTAGTACTCGGCGGTCAGCCCGGTGACGGTGCCGTCCGCGCCCGCGCGGCTGCGGGTCATCGGCGCCATCACGAGGCGGTTGCGCAGCTCCAGCTTCCCGGCCGACAGCGGCTCGAACAGTTCCCGCACGATGTCCTCCTCGGTTCGTTATCGCTGGTCATGAACGTACGAACCGCTGGATACGGGGTGCATCCGTAGGCTTTCGGTATTCAGGCCCGTAGTTTGGACGGCGTGCTCTACGGGCGGAACGATGAACAGGCGCGGCTCTCCTCGCTCCTCGACGAGGCGCGCGACCACCGGCGCAGCGCCGCGCTCGTGCTGCGCGGCGAGGCGGGCATCGGCAAGTCGGCGCTGCTCGCGGAGGCCGCCGCCGGGTCGGCCCGGGTGCTGCGGGCGACCGGTATCGAGGCGGAGTCCGGCATCGCGTTCGCCGGACTGAACCAGCTGCTGTGGCCCGTCCGCGACCGGCTGGACGGCCTTGCGCCGGGACCGGCGGCCGCGCTGCGCTCCGCGCTCGGCGAGGCGTCCGCCGAACCGAGCCGCTTCGCGACCGGCCTCGCCGTGCTCACGCTCCTCGCCGATCTCGCCGAGGACGGACCCGTCCTGTGCGTCGCCGACGACGCGCACTGGCTCGACACCGCGACCGTCGAGGCGCTGCTGTTCGCGGCGCGGCGGCTCGCGGCCGAAGGCGTCGTCATGCTGTTCGCCGCGCGGGACGACGCCTTCACCGGCACCGGCCTGCCCGAGTTGCGGCTCGGCCGGCTCGCCCGGGACGACGCCGAGCGGCTGATCGCGGCGCACGGCCTGGCCCCGGTCGTCCGCGAACGGGTGCTGCGGGAGGCGGCCGGCAACCCGCTCGCACTGCACGAGTTCGCCGCCGCGGACGAGCGTCCCCTCGAGGCCACACCGCTGCGGGTCGCCGACCGCGTCCTCGCCTCGTTCCAGGACCAGATCGCCCGGCTGCCGGAGAACGCCCGGATGATGCTGCTGATCGCGGCCGCGGAGGGCCGCGGCCACATGCCGAGCCTGCTCGCGGCGGCGGGCACGTTCGGAACCGGCCTCGCCGACCTGGAGCCGGCCGAGCACACCCGGCTGGTCGCGGTCGCCGGGCGCAGCATCGCGTTCCGGCACCCGCTGATCCGGGCGGCCGCGTACCAGGGCGCGACGGCCGCGCAGCGCGTCGCCGCCCACCGGGCGCTCGCCGAGTCCGCCACCGACCTCGACTGCCGGGCGCGGCACCGCGCGTCCGCCGCCCTCGCCCCCGACGAGGACGTCGCCGCCGACCTCCAGGAGGCCGCCGAACGCGCCCGCGTCCGCGCCGGGCACGTGACGGCGGCGTCGCTCTACCGGCAGGCCGCCGACCTCACCCCCGGCCGGACGGCCCGCGCGGCGCGGTTCGGCGCCGCCGCCGCGCTCACCCTCCAGGCGGGCCGGCTGGACGAGGCCGGCGACCTCGCCGTCCACGCCGAGAAACTCGGCGCCGCCGACCTGGCCGCGCTCGCCCGCGTGCACGCCGCCGTCGAGTACGAGCGCGGCGACCCGCGCGCCGCGGCCCGCATGATGGTCGACCGCGCGGCCGGCGAGGAGCGCGCGGAGATGCTGCGCACCGGCGCCGTGTACGGGTGGACGTCGGGTGAGCTGCTCGCCGTCCGCCGCGCTTCCGAACTGATGCCCGGCGACCGGATGCTGGGCGGCCTCGCACTGCTCGCGGACGGCGACTGGGCGGGCGGCCTGCCGCTGCTCACCGACGAGGTCACCGCGGTACGCGGCGGCGCCGGCGACCGGCTGCGCGGCGCCCAGCTCGCACTGATCATCGGCGCGGACGCGGCGGCGCTGGAACTGGCCGCCGCCGAGGCCGGGCACTGCCGCCGGCACGGCCTGGCCGGGGAACTGCCGGGTGTCCTGCAGATCCGCGCGCAGACGCAGATCGCGTCCGGCCGGCACGCGGACGCGGAGGCCACCGTCGCCGAGGCGGTCGCGCTGGCCCGCGACACCGGCCGCCCGCTCCGCGAGGGCCGCCTCGGCGCCGTCCTCGCCCGGATCGCGGCGATCGAGGGCGACGAGGCCCGCCTCCACGAGTTGACCGCCTCCGCCCCGCCGGGCCTGGCCGACGCCGCGCTCGCCCTCCTCGACCTCGGCCTGGGCCGCTACGACGACGCGCTGCGGCGCCTCGACGAGATCGCGAACGGTCCGCACCGCCACGCCGACGTCCCGTCCGCCGCCGACCAGGTGGAGGCCGCCGTACGCGCGGGCGAAACCGCCGTGGCCCACACCGCCTTCACCCGCTTCCGCACATGGGCCGAGGCGGGCAAGCAGCCATGGGCCCTCGCCGTGGCCCTGCGCTGCGAGGCCCTGGTGACCGACGGCGAGGAACCCTACGTGGAGGCGATCCGGCTGCACGAGCAGTCGTCGCGGCCGTTCGAGCGGGCCCGCACGGAACTCCTCTACGGCGAGTACCTGCGCCGTGCCCGCCGCCGCTCCGACGCACGCGTCCCGCTCCGGTCGGCGGCGTCCATCTTCGAACGCCTGCGCGCCGCCCCCTGGCTGGAACGCGCGCGCGCCGAACTGCGGGCCACCGGCGAATCCGGTACCGCCGCTCCGGCCGCCCCGGACCTCCTCGACCGCCTCACCCCGCAGGAACTCCAGGTGGTCCGCCTGGCGGCCGCAGGCATCAGCAGCCGAGAGATAGCCACCCAACTATTTCTGAGCCCGCGCACGGTCGAGTACCACCTCTACAAGGCGTACCCGAAGCTGGGCATCTCGTCCCGCAGGGAACTCTCCCGCCTCACCCTCGAACCAGCCTGATGCTTGAGCCGGCCCGACCCTTGACGGCAACTGCTATGACAACAGGGTCCGCTGAAGGAAGGCTTCCGTGAGGCGCCACGCCCTGGCGGCGGGCTCCGGCTGGTAGAACATCGGCGCCTTCCGGTTGTGGAACGCGTGGCCGCCGTCCTCCTGGACGTGGATTTCCGCGTTCTCTCGTCCGTCCACGGCCTGCTCTACTCGGGCGACGTCCTCCCTGGGGATGTAGGGGTCGGCGCCACCGAAGTGGAACTGCACCGGGGCGTTAATGGCGTCGAGTTGGTCCAACGCCCCCGGCACACCGGAGCCGTAGAACGACACCAGCGAGTCGACCTCCGCGTTGGCGGCGAGCAGGAACGCCAGCGTCCCACCGAAGCAGAACCCGAGGACGCCGACCTTGCCGACCTCTGGGAAGCCCTTGAGGACGTCCAGCGCGGCCTTGGCGTCCTCGACGCCCTTATCCCAGTCGAACTGGGAGACCATGGACATGCCCTTGGGGAGAGCCTCTTCGTTGTGCTTCGTCGTCCAGTTCGGTTGGATTCGCCAGAACATGTCGGGCGCCGCCACCACGTATCCGAGCGCCACCAGGTCCTCGGCGACGGCCTCCATGTAGTCGCCCACGCCGAAGATCTCCTGGACGAGCAGGATCCCCGGCCCCCGCGTCCCCCACACGTGCAGGTCGAACTCACCGTCCGGAACGGCCACCCTCTCGATACGCGTCATATCACCCGATGATGGCGTAAACGGCACTGGCGTGAGCCACGGTCGCGGAATCCACCGTCATGTCGATCTCCGCGAACGCCAGCGTCCGCCCCAGCTTGGACAACTCCACTCGCACGAGCACGTCCTTCCCCACCACCGGCCGCTGGAACGACGTGCTCAGCTGCACGGTCGTCATCGGCACGAACCCGCCCTTCGCCCCGGAGACCGCCAGGACGACCGCCGTGTCGGCCGCCGCCATCAGCGCCTGCCCCGACAGCGCGCCGCCCTCCCGTGCCAGCCGGTCGTTCCACGGCAGCCGCAGCACCGCCGTCCCGTCCCCCACCTCCTCCGGGACGAGGCCGAGGTCCAGCACCCACGGCGCGAAATTGTCACGCAGGATCTCATCGGGCTTCACCGTCATCCCGACATGATGCACGCTGATGGCATGCATGAGGAGATCTTCCTGCCCTCGACCTACGCGACCGGGGTTCCCTACGACGCGTTCGCCGTGCTTCGCACCGAAACCCCGGTCACCCGCGTCCCCGAACCGGCCGTCGGCCCCTGGCCCGCCGGTCCCGGATACTGGGCGGTCTTCCGGCACGCCGACGTCAAGCACGTCCTGCGCTCACCGGACCTCTTCTCCTCCAACCTCGGCGCCACCCAGATCCGCGACCCCGACACGCCCGAGGACCTCGCGTTCGTCCGCGCGATGATGCTCAACCAGGACCCGCCCGACCACTCCCGCCTCCGCCGCATCGTCGCCGCCGCGTTCACCCCCCGCGCCGTCCGCGCCCTGGAGGAGACGATCGAGCACCGGGCCCGCACCCTCATCACCTCGGCCCTCGGCACCGAAACCGACTTCGTCGAACTCGCCGCCGACCTCCCCGTCTGGACGCTCGCCCACATCATGGGCGTCCCCGACTCCGACCGCCGCCTCCTCTACGACTGGGCGTCCCGCGTCATCGGCTACCAGGACGACGAGTACGCCGGCATCTCCACCGCCGACGCCGCCTCCATGACCCCCATGGCGCGCAAGGCGATGAACTACCGTCCGACCACGACCACCCACCCGGACGGCCGCCCCGTCAACCCGCGCTCCTACACCGCGCTCGCCGACATGTTCGCCTACGCCCACGCCCTGGCCGACGAGAAGCGTTCCAGCCCCTCGGACGACATCATGTCCCGCATGCTCGAGGGCGGCCTCACCACCCACGAGTTCGAGAACATGTTCTTCCTCTTCGCCGTGGCGGGGAACGAGACCCTCCGCAACGGCATCCCCGGCGGCCTCCTCACCCTCCTGGAACACCCCGCCGACCTCGCCCGCCTCGCCGCCGACCCGGCCCTGCTCCCGTCCGCCGTCGAGGAGATGCTCCGCTACTGGCCCCCGGTCATGGACTTCCGCCGCACCGCCACCCGCCCCGTCACCCTCTCCGGCCGCAAGATCGACGCCGGCGACAAGGTCGTCGTCTACCACGCCTCCGCGAACCGGGACGAAGCCGTCTTCCCGTCCCCGAACCGCTTCGACATCACCCGCACCCCCAACGACCACGTCAGCTTCGGCTTCGGCCCCCACTTCTGCCTCGGCGCCCACCTGGCCCGCACCCAGATGCGCGCCATCTTCCGCGAACTCCTCCCCCACCGCATCACCCTGACCGGCACCCC
>NZ_SMJW01000362.1 GCF_004348335.1 Actinomadura bangladeshensis
CGGGTCGGTGGATGGGGGGACGGGCCTGTACGACTCAGGTCGTACGCGGGCGGCTCGAATGGCCGTAAGAGTGACGAAGAGCGTGGACGCCGGGCCGATGGCGGCGGCGCCGCGGATTCCTAGCGTGGTCCTCGATCGATCGCGAGCACGAAACGAGCGCCGGACCTGGCGCGCGACGCCGCGAAGAGACCATGAGGGAGTCACCGTGACCAGCACGTTCGCCGACCCGCCCTGGGGAGCCCCCGCCGACGCAGCGCCGCCGGCCGTCACGGCCGAGGGCGTGTCGAAGGTGTACGGGTCCGGTGACGCGGCCGTGCACGCGTTGCGCGGTGTCGACGTCGGGTTCGCGCGGGGCGCGTTCACCGCGATCATGGGCCCGTCCGGGTCCGGGAAGTCGACGCTGATGCACTGCCTCGCCGGGCTGGACACCGTCAGCGGCGGCCGCATCATGCTCGGCGACGCCGAGATCACCCGGATGGGCGACCGGCAGCTGACGCTGATGCGCCGCGACCGGGTCGGCTTCGTGTTCCAGGCTTTCAACCTGCTCCCGACCCTCACCGCCGAGCAGAACATCCTCCTGCCCTTGGAGCTGGCCGGGCGCAAACCCGACCGCGCCTGGTTCCAGCAGGTCGTGGACGTCCTCGGCCTGGGCGACCGCCTCGGGCACCGTCCGTCCGAGCTGTCGGGCGGCCAGCAGCAGAGGGTGGCGTGCGCGCGCGCCATCGTCGCCCGCCCCGAGGTCATCTTCGCGGACGAGCCGACGGGCAACCTGGACTCGCGGGCAGGCGCGGAGGTCCTCGGGTTCCTGCGCTCGTCCGTCCGGGAGATGGGCCAGACGATCGTGATGGTCACCCACGACCCGGTGGCAGCCTCCTACGCCGACCGTGTGGTCTTCCTACGGGACGGTGAGATCGTCTCCGAGATCCTCCAGCCGACCCCGGAAGCCGTCCTGGACCGGCTCAAGGCCCTGGGGGCGTGATGCTGAAAACGACCCTGGCGGGCCTGCGCGCCCACAAACTGCGCCTTCTCCTGACCGCAGTGGCCATCACCCTTGGCGTCGGCTTCATTTCCGGCACGTTCGTCCTGACGGACACCATGAACAAGGGCGTTGCTAAGACGTTCGCACGGTCGGCCGACAAGGTGGACGTCGCCGTCGTCCCCGATGAACACGCGACCGACGGCCTCCCGATACCGCTCCTGCAGAAGGTGCGCTCCCTACCCGGTGTGATCGACGCCCAAGGCGCTGTGAAGGGCGAGGCCGCCTTGGTGGGCAAGAACGGTAAGACGGTCGGCGACTTCCCCACGATGGGCATGTCCGTGCCGTCCGGGCGCCTGCTGCGCTACGACATCGACAAGGGACGACCTCCGTCCAACGGCGGCGAGACCGTCATCGACAGCAAGGTCGCCAAGCGTGAGGGATTCACCGTCGGCGACACGGTGACGGTCCTGGACGCCGAGAACCGGCCGCACCGGTTCAGCGTCGTCGGGCTGGTCGACTTCGGCATCGACCAGGAGGCGAGCATCTTCGGCGCGGTCGGGTTCGACCCGGTGACCGCGATCCGGATGACCGGGCAGAAGAACTACCAGGAGATCGACATCGCGGGCACGGTGTCGACGGCCGCCGTGAAGGGCGCCGTGGGCTCCGGCCTGCGCGTCTACACCGGCAAGGAGCTCGGCGCGAAGCTGGCGAAGGCGGCGGGCGCCGACACCGAGATCATCCGCGCCGGCCTGCTGATCTTCGCGCTGGTCGCGATGCTGGTGTCCGCCCTGGTCATCTACAACACGTTCGCGATCCTGGTCGCGCAGCGGATGCGGGAGATGGCGCTGCTGCGCTGCGTCGGCGCGACCCGCCGGCAGATCTTCGGGGGCGTCCTCACCGAGTCAGCGGTGGTGGGCCTGACCGGTTCGCTG
The DNA here is from genome assembly GCF_004348335.1 of Actinomadura bangladeshensis. Taxonomy (GTDB): domain Bacteria; phylum Actinomycetota; class Actinomycetes; order Streptosporangiales; family Streptosporangiaceae; genus Spirillospora; species Spirillospora bangladeshensis. Next base: position 1,912 of record NZ_SMJW01000362.1, read on the forward strand.
CTCGGCATCGCCGCGGGCGTCGGGCTGGGGCAGGGCGCGCTCGTCCTGATCAACCGGCTGAACGGCAACGTGGCGCTCACCGCCCCGTCCCTCGCGCTGCGGACGGTCCTGATCGGCCTCGCGGTCGGCGTCGTCGTGACCGTGCTGTCGGCGCTGCTGCCCGCCCGCGCGGCGACCGGCGTCGCGCCGGTCCAGGCCCTGCGCGCCGAGACCGAGCCGGGCGGCGGACGGTTCCGGCTCGGCGTCCGGCGCACCGCCGCCGCCGTCCTGCTGGGCGCCGCCGGCCTCGCGATCGGCCTGTACGGCGCGCTGGTGATGCAGGAGGGCCAGACCGCGATGTTCGCGGTCGCGTTCTCCGGCTGCGTCTTCTTCCTCGCGGTGGTCGCCGGGATGCCGGCGCTGGTCCGCCCGCTCGGGCGGGTCGCGGGCGCGATCCCGGCGCGGCTCGGCGGCGTCCCCGGACGGCTGGCGGTCGCGAACGCGCGCCGCACCCCGCGCCGCACCGCCACCACCACGATCGCGCTGACCGTCGGCGTCGGGCTGATGAGCCTGTTCGCGGTCGTCGCGGCGAGCGGCAAGGCGACGGCGGTCAAGGAACTGGACGAGCAGTTCCCCGTCCAGTTCAGGATCGCCGCGCAGAACGCCGAGAGCCTCCCGGCCGCGCTCGGCGACGACCTGCGCAAGCGGCCCGGTGTGGAGCAGGTCGTCGAGGTGCGCGACAAGGAGACCAAGGTCGGCGGCGAGGACGCGTCGATCACGACGGTGACCGCGTCCGCCTGGGGCACGATCGCGAAGCCGAAGATGAAGACCGGGTCGGTCTCCGACCTGAAGCCGGGCACGGCCCTGGTGGACGAGAGCGCCGTGAACGTCCCCGGCTGGCAGGTCGGCAGGACCCTCCAGGTCGCGACGCGGCACGGCACCGTCCCCGTCAAGATCAGCGGGACGTACAAGCTGGGCGGTCAGTTCACCGGGATCGTCGTCCCCGAGGCCGACTTCGTCCGGTACTTCGGCGCCGTGGACCCGGCCGAGATCTTCGTCAAGACCGGCGACGCGATCTCCGCCGACCGGGCGCGCGCGGCCGTCGACCAGGCCGCGCAGCCGTACCCGGCCGCGAAGGTCGAGTCCACCGCCGACTTCGAGGAGCAGATGGAGAACGCCATCGACATGGTGCTGATGATCTTCGGCGGGCTGCTCGGCCTCGCGATCGTCATCGCCCTGTTCGGCATCGCCAACACGCTGACCCTCTCGGTCGTGGAGCGCACCCGCGAGTCGGCGCTGCTGCGCGCCCTCGGCCTCACCAAGCGCCAGCTCCGCCGGATGCTGTCGATCGAAGCCGTGGTCATGGCCGTGATCGGCGCGCTGACCGGGGTGGCCCTCGGCGTCGCGTTCGGCTGGGCCGCGACCGGCGCGATGACCGAAGGCGCGGTGTTCGCCCTGCCGTATCTCCAGATCGTCGGATTCGTCGTGCTCGCCGGGCTGGCCGGGACGCTCGCCGCCGTCATGCCCGCACGGCGCGCCGCCGGGACGTCCATCGTCGAGTCCCTCGCCCATGACTGAATGGGGGCCGGGGTGGCGTCCGCCACCCACCGGACCGCGTGACCGGGGGCCATGGGTACTCTGGTTCGCGCCCGTCCGGTACCTACCTGTGAGGACTGGAACGAACCGATGGACCCACATGCCCCCGGCGTGCCCGGAAACAGCCCGGAGGCCCCGGAGGACCGGCCCGCGCGGCTCGCGGTCGGCGTCGTCGGCGCCGGCCGCGTCGGCACGGCGCTCGGCGCCGCGCTGTCCCGCGCGGGGCACCGCGTCGTCGCCGCGACCGCCGTGTCCGACCGGTCGCGGACCCGCGTCGAGGAGCGCCTCCCGGGTGCGGACGTCGCGACACCGCAGGACGTGGTGGCCGCCGCCGACCTCGTGCTGCTGACCGTCCCCGACGACGAGCTGCCCGAACTCGCGTCCGGCCTGGTCTCCGCGGGCGTCCCCGTCACCGGCAAGCTGGTCATGCACACCAGCGGGCGCTACGGGACCGCCGTCCTGGACTCTCTCACCCGGGCCGGCGCGCTTCCCCTGGCCCTGCATCCGGTGATGACCTTCACCGGGCGCCCGGACGACGTGAACCGGCTCACCGGCATCTCGTTCGGCGTCACCTCGCCCGAGCCGCTGCGCCCGGTCGCGGAGGCGCTCGTCCTCGAAATGGGCGGCGAGCCGGTGTGGATCACCGAGGAGGCCCGTCCCCTCTACCACGCGGCGCTCGCCGGAGGCGCGAACCACCTGGTCACCCTCGTCGTCGAGTCGATGGACCTGCTGAGCCGCGCCGGCGTGGCCGAACCCGGCCGCATGCTCGGCCCGCTGCTCGGCGCCGCCCTCGACAACGGCCTGCGCCTCGGCATCGACGGCCTCACCGGCCCGGTCGCCCGGGGCGACGCCGGCACCGTGTCCGGGCATGTCGCCGAACTCGCCAACGTGTCGCCGGAGAGCCGCCGCGCCTATGTCGCCATGGCCCGGCTGACCGCCGACCGCGCGCTGGGCGCCGGGCTGCTCAAGCCCGAAGACGCCGAACGCCTCCTGGAAGCCCTGGCCGATTGATCCCGCCCAGGCGACGCCCCGGACGCCGTGGACCGGCGGGCCGGGACACCAACGATCGGGAAGCGTCCGTTCCGAGACGGGCGTTCAGCAGTCGGACGTCCGGAGACCGGGTGCCCAGGGTGATGTGGGAGGTCGATTGAAACCCGTCATAGCGCGGACGCGGGAGGAACTCGCCGCGGCACGTGCCCGTATCGAGGGGACGCTCGCGTTCGTGCCCACCATGGGCGCGCTGCATGAGGGGCACCTGTCCCTGATGCGGCAGGCCCGCGGCAGTGCCGACGCCGTCGCCGTCAGCATCTTCGTCAACCCCCTCCAGTTCGGCCCCGGCGAGGACTTCGACCGCTACCCGCGGACGTTCGACGCCGATGTCGAGGCGTGCGCCGGTGAGGGCGTCGACCTGATCTTCGCGCCGACCCGCGAGGTCATGTATCCGGACGAACCACAGGTCACGCTCAAGTCGGGGCCGATGGGCGAGGTCGTCGAGGGCGCAGCCCGTCCCGGCCACTTCGACGGGATGCTCACCGTCGTGCTGAAGCTGCTCAACCTGGTCCGTCCCGACGTGGCGGTCTTCGGGGAGAAGGACGCGCAGCAGCTGGCGATGATCCGCCGGATGGTCGCCGACCTGAACGTGCCCGTGCGGATCATGGGCGGCCGGACCGTCCGCGAACCGGACGGGCTGGCCCTCTCCAGCCGCAACCGCTACCTGTCCGCCGCCGAGCGCGGGACGGCCCTCGCCCTGTCGCGCGCCCTCCGGGCCGGCGCGGACGCCGCCGCCGAGGGACCGGACGCGGTCCTGGACGCGGCCCGCACCGTCCTCGACAAGGCCGCGGCCGCCGACCCGCCCCTCGCGCTCGACTACCTCGTCCTCGTCGACGCGGCGACCTTCACCCCGGCCGCCGCCGGCGGTCCCGCCGTCCTCGCCGTCGCCGGCCGCGTCGGCGCCACCCACCTCATCGACAACGTTCACCTCCAGCTCGGCAAGGAGCACTGATGTTCCGGACGATGTTCAAGTCCAAGATCCACCGCGCCACGGTGACCCAGGCGGACCTCCACTACGTCGGCTCGCTCACCATCGACCAGGACCTGATGGACGCCGCCGACCTGCTGCCCGGCGAGCAGGTCTCGATCGTGGACATCGACAACGGCGCCCGCCTGGAGACCTATCTGATCGCCGGGGAGCGCGGCTCCGGCGTCATCGGCATCAACGGCGCCGCGGCGCGGCTCGTCCAGCCCGGCGACCTGGTGATCATCATCAGCTACGCGCAGCTGGCCGACGCCGAGGCCCGCGAGTTCGTCCCCACCGTCGTCCACGTCGACCGCTCCAACAAGATCATCTCCCTCGGCACCGACCCCGCCGAGCCCGTCCCCGGCACCAAGACCACCCGCGGCGACCTGGTCCACGGCTGACCCGAGCCCACGCCGACCGCACGGCGCCGATCGTGCGGTGTCGATCGTGCAACGCCAACCGTGCGGCGTCGACCGCGCCGGTCGGTCGTGCGGTGTCGACCGCGCCGGTCGGGCGTGCGGCGTCGGGCGTGCGGGGCGGGCGTGTGGGG
>NZ_SMJW01000363.1 GCF_004348335.1 Actinomadura bangladeshensis
CACCCCCTCCGACCTGAACGCCAGCACGAGCAGCGAACCCACGCCGACGCCGTCCGGCCCGGAGCCGACCGCGAGCGATCACCCGGTTCCCACGTCGTCGCACGGTCAGTGCACGGCAGGCGATGCGAGCCCGTGTCCGTCCAGCCAGCCCTCCAACCCGCCCGGCAGCGGACACGCGCCGACGCCGAGCGGTCATCCCGTTCCCACGGTGACGTCCACTCAGCCCTCCGGCCCGTCCGGCAGCGGGCACGTGCCGACCGCGAGCGGTCATCCCAGCCCCACGTCGCATGCGCACTGCGCGCGTGGCCAGTCGAGCCCGTGTCCGTCCGCGTACCCCTCCGGTCCGCGTCCGACGGTGGGCGGTGGTCACGCGCCATGTACGAACGGCAAGCCGAGTCCTGGACGCAGTCCGTGCCCGGCCACGAAGACGTCCAGTCCGAGTGGTCACTCCAGTCCGCATTGCGCGGTCAGTAAGGCGAGTGCCGCCGGGCGGCCGTGTCCGTCCGGGCAGGCGCTTGGGCCGAAGCCGAGTGCGAGCGGTGGTCACTCGCCGGCGACCGGACCGTGCAAGGGCGGTCAGCCGGGTGCCGGGGGTGCGCCTTGCGTCGCGCCGCCGCCGTCCGTGTCGAAAACGTCCACGGCGAAGCCGACTCCGCGTGATTCGGCGGGTTCGGCCGTCGTGATCCCGCCGAGTGTCGCGCCTAGCCCTAGCGATCCGCCCGGCTTGAGCGGGCACTCCGGGGAGGCGGGCGTGCAGCCGTCCGTGGCGCCCACGCCGTTCTCCGTGCCGGATCTGCCGACCGTGGCGCCGCCCAGGGCGGTCGTGCTGCCGCCGGTGAACGCGCCGGCGGGGCCGGTGGTGGCGCCCGGGGAGACCCGGATGACGCTGATGGCCCCGGCCGGGATGGAGCAGGCGGACGAGGCGGACTGGGCGGTCGTCGTCGGGATCGCGCTCGTGGCCGAGATCGGCCTTCTCTGGGGCGTCGCGTGCGTCGGGCTGCTGCGGCGCCGGCTCGCGTTGCAGCGGGCCAAGTCCGGCAGGTGAGGCCGGGCCCGGACGACGGGAACGGGCGGCGCGCCCGGTCCGGATAGACGTATCGAAGGACGGGCCATCCCAAAACGGGCCCGGTGTCAGTAAGCTGACCGCCTGGCAGTAAACGCTGTCGTGACGGACAGGGGATCCGGTATGTCAGACGCGACGATGCAATGCCCGACGATGCAATGCCCCAAGTGCGAGTCGAAGCTCGACACCCACGAGCGGCACGGGGTCGTGATCGAGGAATGCCCGGGGTGCAAGGGCGTCTTCCTCGACCGCGGCGAGCTGGAGCAGCTGATCGACGCCGAGAGCCGCTACCTGGCGGAGCTTCCGGACGACGCGAACCCCGAGACCACCTACCAGGGGCGGCACCGGCGCGGCATCGTGGAGCAGATCTTCGCCGGCGACCAGTAGGCTCCGGCACGGTCGGTGACCGCGCGGACGCCCCCCTGTGAAAAGGGTTTTCCCTCTTGTCACGGGGGTGACAAACCGCGCGCCGCCGAATGTGTCCGGCAGCCAATATCGCTCTCTCGCTACCATCCGGTAGCTTGACGATCATCGCCGGTCGCCGGGGGCGCCCAGACACAGCCGTCCGGCCGACGCGGTCCGCATCCGCCGATGGCGCCCGCCCGCACGCTCCGTACCGGGCCCGTCCGGCCCGTCCCCTCGGGAGAATGATCAATGGCACTGGGCTCGCTGCTTCCCGAACTCCTGCCCGGCGGCTCCGGCCGCACCCCGCTGATCGAACGGGTCGCGAGGTGGGCGAGGGAGAAGCCGGACGCCCCGGCCTACACCTTCGTCGACTACTCGGCCGACCCGGCGGGCGCGCACATCACGGTGAGCTGGGCGGAGACGGACCGGCGCGCGCGGGCGGTCGCGGCGACGCTGCGGCGGGTCAGCGGGCCGGGCGAGCGGGCCGCGCTGCTGCTGCCGCAGACCCTCGAGTACATGATGACGATGCTCGGCGCCATGTACGCGCACGTCATCGCGGTGCCGCTGTTCTCCCCGGACCTGCCGGGGCACGCCGACCGGCTGATCGGCGCCTACGCCGACGCCGAGCCCGCGGTGATCGTCACGACGCGGAACGCGCTGCCGCACGTGGAGAAGTTCCTCGCCGACCACGACGTCCCCCAGCCCAAGGAGATCGTGTTCGCCGAGGAGATCGACCCGGCGCTGGCCGACCGGTGGGAGGACGAGCCCATCGGTTTCGACGACCTCGCGTACCTGCAGTACACGTCGGGGTCCACCCGCCGCCCCGCGGGCGTGGAGATCACGCACGGGAACGTGACGGCGAACGCGGCGCAGCTGTGGGCGGGCTGGGCGCCCGAGAAGCCGAACCCCGAGCTGGTCAGCTGGCTGCCGCTGTTCCACGACATGGGGCTGATCTCGACGATGGCGCTGCCGCTGGTGAACGGCGACCACGCCATCTACACCGACCCGGTGTCGTTCATCATGAACCCGATGCGCTGGCTGCAGCTGATCGCGTCGCGGCCGGGCAAGAACGTCTACACGGCGGGCCCGAACTTCGCGTTCGAGTACGTCGCGTCGATGGCGACGCCGGAGAAGCTCGCCGGCCTGGACCTGTCCGGGCTGACGACCTGCCTGAACGGCGCCGAGCCGATCCGCACCTCGACGCTGGCGACGTTCGCCGAGTCGCTCGCGCCGGCCGGGCTCCGGCCGGGTGCGCAGGCGCCGGGCTACGGGCTGGCGGAGGCGACGGTGTTCGTCACCGCGGCCGCCGAGGACGTCCCGCCGAAGGTCATCTCCGTGGACCGGGAGGCGCTCACCAAGGGCGAGCTGGTGCTCCGCGACGGCGGGTCCGAGCTGGTGTCGTGCGGCGGCCCGTGCGGTCAGCTCGTCGCGATCGTCGACCCGGAGACCCGGACCGAGCAGCCGGACGGGCGGGTCGGCGAGATCTGGGTCCACGGCCCCAACACGGCCCCCGGTTACTGGCGCAACTCCGAGCGGAGCCAGGACACCTTCGGCGGCGAGCTGAACGACCCCGGCGAACTCCCCGTCGGCCCCTGGATGAAGACCGGCGACTACGGCGTCGTCCACGAGGGCGAGCTGTACGTCACCGGCCGCATCAAGGACCTCATCATCGTGGACGGCCGCAACCACTACCCGCAGGACATCGAGGTCACGACGCAGGAGGCGCACCCCGCGATCCGTCCCGACCACGTGGCCGCGTTCGCCATCACCGGGGCGGAGACCGAGCGGCTGGTGATCGTCGCCGAGCGCAACCGCCGGGTCCCGCTCGGACGGCTGGACGAGGACGAGGTCGAGGCGGCGGTGCGCGGCGCCGTCAACATCGAGCACGAGATGAGCGTCCACGACTTCGTGTTGATCGAACCGGGTGGCGTGTCGCGCACGTCCAGCGGAAAGATCGCACGTGCGGCGACGCGGCAGCGCTACCTTGACGGCGGGCTGCCGACGACCGCGGCGCGCCTCGCGTCCCGCAAGTAGGAACACGGCGCGCTCGAACCACGGCGGCCCGCCCGGCCGCGGCGACACAGGAGGACCATGCTTTCGGGGCTGGGGCGTCTGATCCACCGGCGGCGCTGGACCAGCCTGGTGCTGATCCTGGTGACGACCGCCGTCGCGGGCGCCTGGGGCCTCGGTGTGCTCGGCAAGTTCAAGGAGGGCGGCTTCGAGGACCCGGACGCGTCCTCGACGCTCGTCGCCAAGCTCGGCGCCACCTATTTCGGCAGCACCAACCCCGACGTGCTCGTCCTGTACTCCAGCGACACGATGACGGTGGACGACCCGCGCTACGAGGCGAGCGTCATCACGACCGTCTCGCGGCTGCCGAAGGCGCAGGTCGAGGAGATCATCTCCTACTGGTCGTTCGACGGTAAGGCGGCGGAGACGTTCGCCTCGCACGACCGGCACAAGACGTTCGTCGCGGTGAAGCTGCGCGGCGAGGACGGCGCGACCAAGACCGAGAACTACCACCTCGTCAAGGACCGGCTGGCGGCGCCGGGGCTGACCGTCCAGTACGGCGGCAGCGTCCCGCTGGGCGAGGAGTTCGGTCAGCAGGTCGTCACCGACATCGTCCGCGCCGAGATGATCACGTCGCCGCTGCTGATCATCCTGATGGTGATCCTCTTCGGCGCCCTCGTCGCGGCCCTCCAGCCGATCGTCGTGGGGATGTTCTCGACCATCGGCGGCCTGGCCGTCCTCCACGTCGTGACGTATGCGGCGGACGTGACGTCGTTCGCCTTGGAAGTCGTCACGATGATGGGCGTCGGCCTGTCGATCGACTACTCGCTGTTCATCATCAGCCGGTTCCGTGAGGAACTGGCGCGCGGCATGGCCGCGCAAGGGCTGCCTCAGGGCAAACCCTGGAAGTGGGAGCGCGACAAGGCTTCGCGCAAGGCCGCGAAGAAGGCGTACAAGACGGCCTTGAAGCCGATCCGTGAGTCGGCCCTGGCCGCCACCATGGCGACCGCGGGCCGCACCATCATGGTCAGCGGCGTCACCGTGTCCGCGGCTCTCGCCGGCCTCCTGCTCTTCCCGCAGATGTTCCTCCGGACGATCGGGCTCGCCGGCATAGCCACCGTCATGGTCGCCGTGTTCGGCGCCACGGTCCTCCTGCCGACGCTCCTGGCACTCCTGGGGACGCGTGTCGAGGCGGGGCGCATGCCGTGGCGGCGTCCCACGTCCAAGCGCGCGCAGCGCGACCCCGAGAGCGGCTTCTGGTACCGCCTCGGCCACAGCGTGATGAAGCATCCGCTGCCGTACTTCGCGGTGGTGCTCGTCATCCTCGGCGTGATGTTCGTGCCGTTCCTGAACGTCCAGTTCGGCAGCGTGGACGCACGGGTCCTGCCCAAGAGCAGCCCCACCCGCCACGTGGTGGAGACCGTCAAGAAGGAGTTCCCCAACGGCTCGGCCGAGCCGATCGACGTGGTCGTCTCCGGCGACCTCATCCCGCGCGACTGGAAGCCCGCCAAGAAGGACGACCCCATCCCGCCCTACCTGGAGGACTTCCGGCAGCGCCTGGCGAAGCTCCCCGGTGTCGCGGACGCCCAGTTCACCGGCTACTCGGGCACGTACGGCGGCGTGCGCATCTCCGTCACGCACAAGTACGAGCCGATGGACGAGCACGCCCAGGACCTCGTCACCGACATCCGCGGGATGAGCCTGTCCAAGGACGGCTACCCGATGCACATCGACGTCGGCGGCAGCACGGCCTCGCAGATGGACCTGATGTCCAGCCTGATGCGCACCCTGCCGAAGATGGCGGTCTTCGTCGGGATCGCCACGTTCATCCTGCTCTTCATGTTCTTCGGGTCGATCGCGCTGCCGCTGAAGGCGATCGTGATGAACGTGCTGTCGATAGGCGCCTCGTTCGGTGCGATCGTGTGGGGCTTCCAGTACGGGCATCTCGCCGGCGTCCTGAACTTCACCCCGACCGGCGGCGTCGAGGCGACCAGCATGATCCTCATCCTCGCGGTCGTGTTCGGCCTGTCGATGGACTACGAGGTCTTCCTGCTCAGCCGCATCCGGGAGGAATGGGACCTCACACACGACAACCGGGTGGCGGTCGCGTCCGGCATGCAGCACACCGGCGGCATCATCACCAGCGCCGCGCTGCTGTTCCTCGTCGTCGTCGCCGCGTTCAGCATGGCGAGCATCACCATCGTCAAGCTGATCGGCGTCGGCATGTTCGTCGCGGTCGTGGTGGACGCCGCGCTCGTCCGGTCGCTGCTCGTCCCGGCGACGATGCGGTTCATGGGCTCGGCGAACTGGTGGCTGCCGCCCTTCCTCGCCGGGCTGCACGCCCGCATGGACCTGCGCGAGCGCAGCGCCCTGGCCCCGGCGGGCGCGACCGTCGCCCCGCCCCGCCTCCCGGACGAGCAGCCGTTCCCGTACGCGCTGCACTGGGAGGACGCCGGCGAGGAGCCCGCACCGGAACCGCCGCCCGCACCGCGCGTCCTGCCCGCCCCGGTGGG
>NZ_SMJW01000364.1 GCF_004348335.1 Actinomadura bangladeshensis
CCCCCGATAGGCATGACCGCCGCGGCCGAGGAGGAGGGCGGCGGACGGCCGGGGCCACGGGAGCAGGTGGTCGCCGCCGTCGGGCTGCTCGACCGGCCCCTCACCTCCTACTACCTGGTGCTGGGCTGCTCGATGATGCTGCTCGCGCTGGGCCTGACGATGGTGCTGTCGGCCTCCAGCGTGAAGCAGCTCCAGGCGACCGGGTCGGCGTACACGCTGTTCCAGAAGCAGGCCGTGTGGGTCGCCATCGGGCTGCCCGGCATGTGGCTGGCGTCCCGGCTGCCGGTGAAGACCTTCCGCGCCCTCGCCTACCCGATGCTGCTGCTGTCGATCGTGTGCCTGGCGCTGGTGCTCGTCCCGGGGCTCGGCCGCAGCGCGGGCGGCGCCACCCGCTGGGTCGACCTCGGGCCGGTGCAGATCCAGCCGTCCGAGCTCGCCAAGCTGGCCCTCGTGCTGTGGGGCGCCGACCTGCTGGCCCGCAAGGACCGGCTCGGCCAGCTCACCGAGTGGCGGCCGCTGCTCGTCCCGCTGATGCCGGGCGCCGGCGTCCTGGTCCTGCTGGTGATGCTCGGCAGCGACCTCGGCACGACGCTGGTGCTCCTCACCATCTTCCTCGCGCTGCTGTGGGTCGTCGGCGCGCCCGGACGGCTGTTCGTCGGCATCGCCGGGCTGGTCGCGCTGCTGGTGTCGATCCTCATCATCGTCGAGCCGTACCGGCTGCAGCGCCTCACCGGCTACCTCGACCCGTCCGGCAACAAGCTCAGCACCAACTACCAGGGCACCCAGGGGCTGTACGCGCTCGCGTCCGGCGGCCTGTTCGGCACCGGGCTCGGCGAGGGCCGCGCCAAGTGGGACTACCTGCCGCACGCCGACACCGACTTCATCTTCGCGATCGTGGGGGAGGAGTTCGGGCTGGTCGGCACCCTCGTCGTCCTCGGCATGTTCGGGATGCTCACCTACGCCGGGCTGCGGATCGCGCGGCGGGTGAAGGACCCGTTCACCCGGCTCGCCGCCGCGGGTGCCACCGCCTGGATCGTGGTGCAGGCGGTCGTGAACATCGGCGCCGTCATCGCCGTCCTGCCCATCACGGGGATCCCGCTGCCGCTGGTGTCCTACGGCGGGTCGGCGCTCATCCCGACGCTGTTCGCGCTCGGGATGCTGCTGTCGTTCGCCAAGCGCGAGCCCGGCGCGCGGCAGGCACTCTCCGCACGTGGCCCCGGACCCGTCGTGAGGGCTCTAAGCTGGCTGGGTCTGGCACGGCGTTGAAATCCCCCCTTTCGAACACGCTGAGGAGTTGTCAACGAGCATGAGGGTTGTCCTGGCCGGCGGGGGCACCGCCGGACACATCGAGCCCGCCCTGGCCCTCGCCGACGCGCTGCGCCGCAACGATCCGAACACCGGGATCGTCTGCCTCGGGACCGAGCGGGGGCTGGAGACCCGTCTCGTCCCGCAGCGGGGCTATGAGCTCGCGCTGATCCCGCCGGTGCCGCTGCCGCGCACGCTGACCCCGCAGCTGCTGTCGGTGCCCGGCCGGCTGCGCGGCGCGATCAACGCGGCGGCGGCCGTCCTGGACCAGGCCCGGGCCGACATCCTGGTCGGCTTCGGCGGCTACGTCGCCACGCCCGGCTACCTCGCGGCCCGCAAGCGCAAGGTGCCGATCATCGTGCACGAGGCCAACCCCAAGCCCGGCCTCGCCAACAAGCTCGGCGCCCGGTTCACCGAGCACGTCGCCGTCTCGCACGCCGACTCGCCGCTGCCGAACTCGACGTTCGTCGGCATCCCGCTGCGCCGCGAGATCGCCACCCTCTACCGGCTCGCGATGGGCGACAAGGCCCGCTCCTACTTCGGGCTGCTGCCCGACCTGCCCACGCTGCTGATCTTCGGCGGCTCGCAGGGCGCCCGCTCGCTGAACCAGGCCGCGGTGGCCGCCGCACCCTACTTCCGGCAGGCCGGCATCCAGGTGCTGCACATCGTCGGGCCGAAGAACACCGAGGAGCCCGAGCCCGCGACCGGCGGCCCGCAGTACGTCACGATCCCCTACTGCGACCGGATGGACCTCGCCTACGCCGCCGCCGACATGGCCATGTGCCGCGCGGGCGCGATGACCTGCGCCGAGCTGGCCGCGGTCGCGCTGCCCGCGGTGTACGTGCCGCTGCCGATCGGCAACGGCGAGCAGCGCCTCAACGCCGAGCCGATCGTCGCGGCGGGCGGCGGTATGCTCGTCGACAACGCCGAGCTGTCGCCCGACTGGATCGCCCGGAACCTGCTGCCGGTGCTGGCCGACCCGGCCCGGGTCGCGCACATGTCCGAGGCCGCGGGCCGGATGGGCCGCCGCGACGCCGACGTCGCGCTCGCCCGGATGGTGTACGACGTGGTCCGCCAGGCGGGCGCCGCGCGATGAGCCTGATCGACCCGGGGGAGGTCGTGCCGGCCGGCGAGCTCGGCAGGGTCCACTTCATCGCGATCGGCGGCGCCGGGATGTCCGGCATCGCCCGCATCATGCTGCGGCGCGGCATGGCCGTGTCCGGCAGCGACGCCCGCGACTCCGCGCTGCTCGCCCAGCTCGGCGACCTCGGCGCCAAGGTGTTCGTCGGGCACGACGCCGCCTACGTGGGCGACGCCGACACGGTGGTGGTCTCCACGGCGATCCGGGAGACCAACCCCGAGCTGGTCGCCGCCCGCGAGCGGGGGCTGCGCGTCCTGCACCGGTCCGCGGCGCTCGCGTCCCTCATGGCGGGGCGGCGCGCCGTCGCCGTCGCCGGGACGCACGGCAAGACCACCACCACCTCGATGCTGACGGTCGCGCTCCAGCAGGCGGGCGCCGATCCGTCCTACTGCATCGGGGGGCAGCTGGTCACCACCGGTCTCGGCGCGGACGAGGGGACCGGCGACGTGTTCGTCGCCGAGGCCGACGAGAGCGACGGCTCGTTCCTCATGTACACGCCGCACATCGCGGTCGTCACCAACGTCGAGGCCGACCACCTCGACAACTACGGCGGCTTCGAGATGGTGAAGGAGAACTTCGCCCGGTTCGTCGACCGGGTCGAGCCGGGCGGGACGCTCGTCGCCGGCGCCGACGACCCGGTCGCGATGGAGCTCGCCGGCCTCGCGCGGGCCCGCGGGCTGACCGTCCGCACCTACGGCGAGGCCGAGGGCGCCGACCTGCGGGTGACCGGGTTCACCCCGCGCGGCCTCGGCTCCCGGTTCGAGATCGCGGGGGCCGGCGAGGTGGCGCTGGCGGTGCCGGGGCGGCACAACGCGCTCAACGCCGCCGCCGTCGTCGCGGTCGCGCAGGCCCTCGGGGTGGACGGCGCGGCCGTGCGGGCGGGCCTCGCCGCGTTCGGCGGCGCGATGCGGCGGCTGGAGCGCAAGGGCGCGGCGGGCGGTGTCGAGGTGTTCGACAGCTACGCCCACCACCCGACCGAGCTGACCGCCGACCTGGAGGCCACCCGCGACTACCTGGGCGAGCAGGCGCAGGGCGGGCGGATCATCGCGGTCTTCCAGCCGCACCTGTACAGCCGCACCCGGTTCTTCGCCGCCGAGTTCGGCGCCGCGCTCGGCCTCGCCGACGTCGCCGTCGTGCTGGACGTGTACGGCGCCCGCGAGGACCCCGAGCCCGGCGTCACCGGCGCACTCGTCGCCGACGCCGTCCCGGCCGGCACCGAGACCGTGTACGCGCCCGTCCGGGACGAGGTGCCCGGCATCGCGGCGTCCCTGGCCCGGCCCGGCGACGTCGTGATCACGCTGGGCGCGGGCGACGTGACGCAGCTCGGGCCGCTCGTCCTGGACCGCCTCGCCGCGCCGTGAGTGACACGCCGCCGCCCGCGCGGTCGGCGGCGACGGGGCACGGAACTGCCAAGCTTGGGTCATGACCGAGGCGCGGACGGACCGGCGCGCGGCCCCGCCGCGGGAGCCGGACGGCGGGCGCGGCGGCCCGAACCGGTGGAAGGCGATCTTCGTCACCCTGCTGGTCGTCGGCGCGCTCGGCCTGGTGACCTGGGTGCTGCTCGGCTCCCGGCTGCTGGTGGTGCGGCACGTGGAGGTGTCCGGCGCGGGCCTCGCGCCGCGCGACCGGATCGTCGCCGCCGCCGCGATCGACCTCGGCACGCCGATGGCGCGGCTGCGCACCGGCGCGGTCGCGCAGCGGGTGGAGCGGCTCCGCGAGGTCGAGTCGGCGAAGATCGAGCGGCACTGGCCGGGCACGGTCCGGATCGTGGTCCGCGAGCGGGTCCCGGTCGCGGTCTTCCAGCGCGACGGCCGCTACCACCTGCTCGACCGGCACGGGGTGGTCGTGGCCGACGGGGAGTCCCGCCCGTCCGGGCTGCCGACGCTGACGGCCGCCTCGCCGGGGCCGTCCGACCAGGCGACCCGCGCGGCGCTGACCGTGCTGGCCGGGCTGCCGGAACGGCTGCGCGGCGGGCTGGGCGAGGTGGAGGCCACCGGCGCCGAGGCGGTCACCCTGCACATGAAGGACGGGCAGACGGTGGTGTGGGGCGCCGCCGAGCGGGCAGGAGAGAAGATCAGGCTGCTGGACGCCGTGCGGCGCACCGCGGCCGGCCGCGCCATCCGCACCGTCGACATCAGTTCCCCCGAGGTCCTCAAGACCAGCTGATTCCGGCGAAGTGACCGGGGGAAGTGGGCCGGGTGCGTGTGTCGCGGCGCTTCCGGCCGTCCGATGGGGCACGCTGGAACGGTCATGCCGGATCGAGGCGGACGAGGGAGGGGCATGCCGGTGCACGCGGGCCGCCGGACGGGCGGCCGTCCGACGACAACCAGGGCAAACCTGTGCCAGGTGCGACACGCCGGTGGAGTTCGGGGGAGGTTAGTTGACCCTGGCGGTAAGGCCGCCCTACTGTCCGTATCAGTCTTCAGGTTGACATAACTGTAAGCCTCAAGTTGAGGGTGAGGGTTTCGGCCCCGCCCCAGTGCACAGGTCGGGAACACCGCGGCGGCACGGTCGGTCGGACCGGGCAGGGCGGTCGGAGAGAGCGGAAAGGCCCCTCGTCGTGGCAGCACCGCAGAACTACCTCGCGGTCATCAAGGTCGTCGGCATCGGCGGCGGCGGCGTCAACGCCGTCAACCGGATGATCGAAGAGGGTCTCAAGGGCGTCGAGTTCATCGCGATCAACACGGACGCCCAGGCGCTGCTGATGAGTGACGCCGACGTGAAACTGGACGTGGGCCGCGAGCTCACCCGCGGCCTCGGCGCCGGGGCCAACCCGGACGTCGGCCGCAAGGCCGCCGAGGACCACCGGGAGGAGATCGAGGAGGTCCTCAAGGGCGCCGACATGGTGTTCGTCACCGCCGGGGAGGGCGGCGGCACCGGCACCGGCGGCGCACCCGTGGTCGCCAACATCGCCCGCACCCTCGGCGCGCTCACCATAGGCGTCGTCACCCGCCCCTTCAGCTTCGAGGGCAAGCGCCGCGCCATGCAGGCCGAGGCCGGCATCGAGACGCTGCGCGACGAGGTCGACACCCTCATCGTCATCCCCAACGACCGGCTGCTGTCGATCTCCGACCGGCAGGTCAGCGTGCTGGACGCCTTCAAGGCCGCCGACCAGGTGCTGCTGTCCGGTGTCCAGGGCATCACCGACCTCATCACCACCCCGGGCCTGATCAACCTGGACTTCGCCGACGTCAAGTCGGTCATGTCCGGTGCCGGCTCGGCGCTGATGGGCATCGGCTCCGCGCGCGGCGACGACCGCAGCGTCGCCGCCGCCGAGATGGCGATCTCCAGCCCGCTGCTGGAGGCCAGCATCGACGGCGCGCACGGCGTGCTGCTGTCCATCTCCGGCGGCTCCGACCTCGGGCTGTTCGAGATCAACGAGGCCGCGCAACTGGTGTCGAACGCCGCGGCGCCGGACGCCAACATCATCTTCGGCGCGGTCATCGACGACGCGCTCGGCGACGAGGTCCGGGTCACGGTGATCGCGGCGGGTTTTGACGAGGGCCGCCCCGCCAAGCCCGCCCCCGAAC
>NZ_SMJW01000365.1 GCF_004348335.1 Actinomadura bangladeshensis
CGCCCGACCCGTCGGGCCCGCCCGGCACTCCGGGGCCGGGCGACGCCCAGGCGAACGGCACCTGACGTCCCCGTTCTGATACCACGGCATGGGAACCGGCGCGGCGGCCGGGCTGCCTGGCAGGGTGGGCTCGCAGGGTGGCGCAGGCCACGTTGAGCTTGCTGCATAGCAGGTCGGCTTTGAGGTGATTCCTGGCTACGCTCATGCAGTGAGCGGCGCCACAACGAGGTGGCGAAGGGTCTCAAGGGGAGTTGTTGATGAGCGGCATGCTCGATCAAGCGAAGGACGACCTGCTCCGGCGGGCCGCTGAGACGTGCGGGCAGCGCCCGGGGGCGCGCGGCGGGGACGCGGCGGAGGTCGTCGATTACCTTCGCCTCTACTACCGGCAGGTCGCCCACGAGGACCTGCTGGCGCGCGACCCGGCCGACATCGGCGGCCCGGCGATGGCGCACCGGGCCCTCGGCGAGGAGCGCCCGCAGGGACGCGCGAAGGTGCGCGTCTTCACGCCGACGCTGGAGGAGTGCGGCTGGGACTCCGGCCACACCGTCGTCCAGGTCGTCACCGACGACATGCCGTTCCTGGTCGACTCGGTGACGATGGAGCTGACCCGGCACCAGCTGACCACGCACCTGATCGTCCATCCGCTGCTCGGCGTGGACCGCGACGTCGCCGGCCACCTGAGGGCGTTCCGCCACAAGCTGGACAGCGACACCGACGTCGACGAGTCCTGGATCCACATCGAGGTGGACCGCACCAGCGACCGCGCCGTCCTGGACGCGCTGGAGAGCGACCTGCTCCGCGTCCTGCAGGACGTCCGGGTCGCCTTCGAGGACGAGGCCAAGATGCGCGCCCGCGCCGGCGAGATCGCCGCCGCGATCCAGGAGAGGCGCCCCCCGCTGCCGGACAAGGAGCTCGCCGAGGGCGTCGAGCTGCTCGACTGGCTGCGCGACGGGCACTTCACCTTCCTCGGCTACCGCGACTACACGCTGACCGGCGACGGCACGGCGCTGCGTCCCGAGCCGGGCACGGGCCTCGGCATCCTGCGCAGCGACAAGCGCGAGTCCGACAGCTTCGCGGCGCTGCCGCCCGAGGTCCGCGAGCGGGCGACGGAGAAGCACCTGCTGGTGCTGACAAAGGCGAACTCGCGCTCCACCGTCCACCGGCCCCTGTACCTCGACTACATCGGGGTGAAGAAGTTCGACGACGCCGGCGAGGTCGTCGGCGAGCGCCGCTTCCTCGGCCTGTTCACGCACGTCGCCTACAGCGAGTCGATCGCGCACGTGCCCGTCCTGAAGCGCAAGCTGGACGAGGTGCTGGAGCTCGCCGGGTTCACCCGCGACAGCTACGACGGACAGGATCTCGTCGAGGTGCTGGAGAGCTACCCGCGCGACGAGCTGTTCCAGATCTCCGTCGACGACCTGCTGAAGATCTCGCTCGGCGTGCTGCGGCTGCGCGAGCGCCGCCAGCTGAAGCTGTTCCTCCGCAAGGACCTGTACGGCCGCTTCATGTCGTGCATGGTGTACCTGCCGCGCGACCGCTACACCACCAAGGTCCGGCTCCGCATCCAGGACCTGCTGAAGCAGGCGTTCGAGGGCGTCAGCGTCGACTACAGCGCGAACGTGACCGAGTCGCTGCTGGCGCGGCTGCACGTCGTCGTCCGCGGCGAGCGCGGCCGCCCGCTGCCGGACGTCGACGTCGCCGAGCTGGAGGAGCGGCTCGCCAACGCCACCCGCTCCTGGGAGGACGACCTCGCCGACGCGGTCGTCGAGCAGTGCGGCGAGGAACGTTCCGGGACGCTCGGCCGCGCGTTCGGGGAGGCGTTCCCCGAGGGCTACAAGGCCGACTTCCCGGCCCGCACGGCCGTCGCCGACCTGCGCCGCCTCGACGAGCTCACCGGGGACGGCGACACCTCCATCAACCTGTACGAGCCGTTCAGCGCCGAGCCGGGCGAGCGGCGGCTGAAGATCTACCGGCTGGGCGAGCCGATCTCGCTGTCCCGGGTGCTGCCGCTGCTGCAGAACATGGGCGTCGAGGTGGTGGACGAGCGCCCGTACGAGATCCGCACCTCCGACGGCCGCCGGTTCTGGATCTACGACCTCGGGCTCCGGTACGTCCCGCCGGCGGACGTCCCCGAGGAGGCCATCAAGGACCTCTTCCAGGACGCCTTCATGGCGCTGTGGCGCGGGGAGATCGAGAACGACGGGTTCAACGCGCTCGTCCTGCACGTCGGGCTGAACTGGCGCGAGGCGATGATCCTGCGCGCCTACGCCATGTACCTGCGGCAGACCGGCATGGCGTTCTCCAAGCGGTACGTGGAGCAGGTCCTGCTGCGCAACGCCTCCATCACCCGGCTGATCGTCCGGCTGTGGGAGAGCCGCCTCGACCCGTCCCTGCAGGGCGGCGAGGAGGAGCGCAGCCTCGGCATCACCGAGGAGCTCCAGGGCAAGCTCGACGAGGTCGCCAGCCTCGACGAGGACCGCATCCTCCGCGCCTACCTCGCGCTCGTCCAGGCGACGCTGCGCACGAACCACTACCAGGGCAAGCCGTACCTGGCGATGAAGTTCGACCCGGCGCTCATCCCCGACCTGCCGCAGCCGAAGCCGATGTACGAGATCTTCGTGTACTCGCCGAAGGTCGAGGGCGTGCACCTGCGCTTCGGGTCGGTGGCGCGCGGCGGGCTCCGCTGGTCGGACCGGCGCGAGGACTTCCGCACCGAGATCCTCGGCCTGGTCAAGGCGCAGGCGGTGAAGAACACCGTCATCGTCCCGGCGGGCGCGAAGGGCGGCTTCGTCGGCAAGCAGCTCCCCGACCCGTCCGTCGACCGGGAGGCGTGGCAGAAGGCCGGGATCGCCTGCTACAAGGACTTCATCTCCGGCCTGCTCGACCTCACCGACAACCTCGTGGACGGCAAGGTCGTCCCGCCGCCCAACGTCGTCCGCCACGACGGCGACGACACCTACATGGTCGTCGCGGCCGACAAGGGCACCGCGACGTTCTCCGACATCGCCAACGGCGTCGCCGCCGAGTACGGGTTCTGGCTCGGCGACGCGTTCGCGTCCGGCGGGTCCGTCGGCTACGACCACAAGGCGATGGGCATCACCGCCCGCGGCGCCTGGGAGTCGGTCAAGTACCACTTCCGGGCGCTAGGCAAGGACGTCCAGCGGGAGGACTTCACCGCCGTCGGCATCGGCGACATGTCCGGGGACGTGTTCGGCAACGGCATGCTGCTGTCGGAGCACACCCGGCTCGTCGCCGCGTTCGACCACCGGCACATCTTCATCGACCCCGACCCGGACGCGGCCGCGTCGTTCGCCGAGCGGCGCCGCCTGTTCGAGCTGCCGCGCAGCAGCTGGGCCGACTACGACACCGCGCTGATCTCCAAGGGCGGCGGGATCTTCCCCCGCACCGCCAAGTCGATCCAGGTCACCCCGCAGATCCGGGCCGCGCTCGGCATCGAGGACGGGGCGAAGGCGCTCACCCCGTACGAGCTGATCAGGGCCGTCCTCAAGGCGCCCGTCGACCTGCTGTGGAACGGCGGTATCGGCACCTACATCAAGTCGTCCATCGAGAACAACGCCGAGGTCGGCGACAAGGCCAACGACCCCGTCCGGGTGGACGGCGCCGAGCTGCGCTGCAAGGTCGTCGGCGAGGGCGGCAACCTCGGCGTGACCCAGCTCGGCCGGATCGAGTTCGCGCGCGGCGGCGGCATCATCAACACCGACTTCATCGACAACTCCGCCGGCGTCGACACCTCCGACCACGAGGTCAACATCAAGATCCTGCTCGACCAGGTCGTCCGGGACGGCGAGCTGACCGGCAAGCAGCGCGAGGGCCTGCTCTACGAGATGACCGACGAGGTCGGTCGGCTCGTCCTGCGCGACAACTACGCGCAGAACGTGGTGCTCGCCGCGTCCCGCGCGCAGGCGCCCTCGATGCTGCACGTCCACGCCCGGTACATGCGCAAGCTGGAGCGCGACGGCCGGCTCAGCCGGCACCTGGAGTTCCTGCCGGACGACAAGGCGCTCGCGGAGCGGCGGCAGTCGGGGCTCGGGCTGACCGGCCCGGAGTTCTCCGTCCTGCTCGCCTACGCCAAGCTCGCGCTGGACGCCGAGATCGTCGCCGCCGACCTTCCCGACGACCCCTACCTGGAGTCGTGGCTGGTCGACTACTTCCCGACACCGCTGCGCGAGCGGTTCCGCACCTACATGGACCGGCACCCGCTGCGCCGCGAGATCATCACGACGGCCGTGGTGAACGACGTGGTCAACGCGAGCGGCTCCACGTTCGTGTTCCGGATGAACGAGGAGACGGGCGCGTCGGCGTCCGACATCTCCCGCGCCTACCTCGTCGCCCGCGACGTCTTCCAGATGCCGCACTTCTGGTCCGCGGTGGAGGGACTCTCCCACCAGGTCGAGGAGTCGACGCAGATCGCGATGCTGCTGGAGGCGCGCAAGCTGACCGAGCGCGCCGCCCGCTGGCTGCTGCACAACCGGCGGCCGCCGTTCGACATAAGGGAGAGCATCGACTTCTTCAGCGGCGGCGCCGCGACCCTCGGCGCACACGTGTCGAAGCTGCTCGTCGGCCTCGACCTGGCCGCGTTCGAGCAGCGCCGCGACGGCTTCGCCGAACTCGGCGTGCCGGACGAGCTGGCCGAGCAGTGCGCCGCGTTCGTCCCGGCCTACTCCACGTTCGACCTGGTCGGCGTCGCGCACGACACGGGCCGCCCGGTGGAGGAGGTCGCCGAGGTCTACTTCGACCTGGCGGACCGCCTCCAGCTGTCCCGCCTGCGGGAGCGCATCATCGCGCTGCCCCGCGACGACAAGTGGCGCACGCTGGCCCGCTCCGCGCTCCGCGACGACCTGTACGCGGCGCACGCGGCCCTCACCCGGGACGTCCTGATCACCAGCGAGCCCGGCGGCCGCCCCGAGGAGCGCCTGATCTTCTGGTCGGAGAAGAACAAGCCGGCCGTCCAGCGCGCCCAGCAGACGCTGAGCGAGATCTGGGAGAGCGACAGCTTCGACCTGGCCACTCTCTCGGTGGCGCTGGGCGCGATCCGCACCCTGGTCACGGCCAGCTCCCTGCCGAGCAGCGAAGCGTAAGAGACCACCGGCGCCCGCCCCACCCCGGGGCGGGCGCCGCACGCTTCTCAGCCCGCGGACGCCAGCGAAACCGACTCGCCCAGCACACGGGCTTTACCCGCAGACGGCGCGTACCCGATGGCGAGCCACTGCCAGGACACCCGAAGTGTCTTCCCCGGCTCGTCGCGGTCCTTCTCCAGATAGTCGCCGACCTCCGCAGGAAGGGTGGCTTCCGCGCCGTCGGTGAGCGTCTGCTCCTGCCTCAACCCGTACCAGACGAGCGACCCGCCGTCCTGAGTGCGCAGGGCATAGGACGTACCGGGACCAGGGGTGAACGTCGCAGGCCCGGCAGTCCAGTCACCGACCTTTTTCGTCCTGGCATCCCGCGAGTAGGCGTCAGGCACCACGGCGCTCTCGTCACCGTCCGCAAGGTATCTCGCATGCGCTGTCGGCAGCCCGCGATCGGGTGCCGGAATCGCGTAGCCCTCCCGGTCGTACGCGAGCTGCGGCGGCTTCCCCTGAAATGTCAACCAGTGCGCCGCGCGCCAATCATCGCCCTTCTTCGCCTTCACAAAAACGCCGAGAACCTGCTGATCATCACCACTCGACCGCTCCAGCGCCGCAACCCCGAACCACTTGGGGAACCCGTCCAGGCGCGGCACGTAGAACACCGGATTCGATAACGAGATCTCCGCGGACGCTGACAACTTCCCGTAGGTACGCACGCGCGCACTGACAGGAGCCTCCAGCGCCCCCATCACCGCCTTGCGCCACAGCCCCGCATCACCCGATGTGATGGCCTCGTTGTGCCGCTCCGTCCACTCCCTGAGCACCTTGACCGACTCGTCAGCCGTAATCGCAGGCGCACCACCAGGCTTTTCCGCCCCACCCCC
>NZ_SMJW01000366.1 GCF_004348335.1 Actinomadura bangladeshensis
GAAGTCGTCGCGCTGCTGTCGGAGCCCCCGCCCCGCTCCGCCGGCGACGACCTGACCGCCACCTGGCGCGCCCTCCGCCGCCAGAACCGCCCCGCCGACGCCCACGCCGCCCGCTGGCGCGACGAGGCCGCCCGCCTCCGCAGATCCCTCGCCGGCACCGGCGGCCCGCCGCCCGTTCTGGAGGACGACCGCGCGGCGGGGACGGTGGTGGCGTTGGCGTTTCCGGAGCGGGTGGCGCGGGCGCGGCGGGGGAGCGGGTACCTGATGGCGTCCGGGACGGGGGCCGCGCTCGCCGACGGGTCGGCGCTCGCCGGGGCGCGGCCGGAATGGCTGGCGGTCGCGGCGGCGGACCGTCCGGCCGGGTCGGCGTCGGCGCGGGTGCGGCAGGCCGTGGTGATCGGCGAGGACGTGGCGCGGGCAGCGGCGGCGCCGCTGCTGGAGACGGCCGAGGAGGTCGCCTGGCGGGACGGCGACGTGGCGGCGCGCCGGGTCGAGCGGCTCGGCGCGATCGAACTGGGCGCCCGCCCGCTGCGCGATCCCGACCCGGACCTGGTGCGGGCCGCGCTGCTGGACGGGCTGCGCGCCGAAGGGCTCGGGCTGCTCACCTGGACGCCCGGCGCCGTCGCGCTGCGGCGGCGGCTGGCGTTCCTGCGCGGGGCGCTCGGCGAGCCGTGGCCGGACGTCGGCGACGCGGCGCTGCTGGAGCGGGCCCCGGAGTGGCTGGCGGGCGCGCGCCGGCGCGCCGATCTCGCCAAGGTCGACGTCGCGGGGATGCTGCGCGGGCTGCTGCCCTGGGAGCAGGCCAAGCGGCTGGACGAGTACGCGCCCGAGCGGGTCGAGGTCCCGTCCGGGTCGCGGATCCGGGTCGACTACTCGGGGGAGCGGCCCGTCCTCGCGGTGAAGCTGCAGGAGCTGTTCGGGTGGGACGCCGCGCCGCCGCTCGCGGGCGGCCGGGTGCCGCTGGTGGTGCACCTGCTGTCCCCGGCGGGGCGTCCCGCCGCCGTCACCGCCGACCTCGCCTCGTTCTGGCGGGAGGGCTACAGGGCGGTGCGGGCCGAGCTGCGCGGACGCTACCCGAAGCACCCGTGGCCCGAGGACCCGGCCACCGCCGTCCCGACGAAGCGGACCAAGCGGGCTAGCGGGAGCTGATCAGGACCTCGATGCCGTCCAGGACGCGGGCGAGGCCGAACTCGAACGCGCGGCTCGGCGCGGCGGGGGCGCCGTACTCCTGCCCGGCGGCGGTCCCGACCCGCGTCCCGAGCGGGTAGTCGGCCTCGTCCACGAGCGCGTCGAGCACGGGGGCGACCGACTCCCACCACTGCTCGTCGCTCACGCCGGTGCGCCGCTCGGCCTCGGCGGCGGTGACCGAGACGCGGGCGGCGCTCTCGGCGAAGCCGGTGACGAGCGCGACCACCGAGTCCATCTCCAGGTCGGTGAGGCCGAGGCCGTCGACGGCGCGCAGCTCGTACTCGTACTTGCCGAGCGTGCTCGGGCCCATCGGCGGGCGCGCCATCGTGATCTGGAGCAGCCACGGATGCCGGTGGAACAGGGCCCAGTTGTCGCGCGCGATGTGCTCCAGCCGCGCCCGCCAGTGCGCGTCGCCGGGCGGGGTCAGCTCGCCGAAGGCGCGGTCGACCATGACGTCGATCAGCTCGGCCTTGCCGGGGACGTAGGTGTAGATCGACATGGGCGCGACGCCCAGCTCGTCGGCGATGCGGCGCATGGACAGCCCGTCCAGGCCCTCGGCGTCGGCCAGCGCGATCGCGGTGCGGACGATCTCCTCGGCGGTCAGCTTCGGCTTCGGCCCCCGCCGGGGCCGCCCCTGGACGCCCCACAGCAGCTCCAGGCTGCGCTTGGGATCGCCGCTCCCGCTGTACTCGGTCACGCTCCGATCCTTCCAGGGATGAAACTCTGTACGACGTACGTTATATTGCCCGCGATGGTAAATCCGTACGACGTACATAGTTTGGAGGGCGCATGACCGAACCACGGCCGGCGGTCGTCGCCGAGGGGCTGCGCAAGCGCTACGGCGGCACCGAGGCCCTCGCCGGGCTCGACCTGCGCGTGCCCGCCGGCACCGTGCACGGGCTGCTCGGCCCGAACGGCGCGGGCAAGACCACCGCCGTCCGGGTCCTGACCACGCTGGCCAGGCCGGACGGAGGCACCGCCCGCGTCGCCGGGCACGACGTCGTGCGCGAGGCGGGGGAGGTGCGGCGCAGCATCGGGCTCGTCGGGCAGCACGCGGCGGTCGACGAGATCCTCGGCGGGCGGCAGAACCTCGTCATGTTCGGCCGCCTCTACCACCTCGGCGCACGGGAGGCGCGGCGGCGGGCGGACGAACTGCTGGAGCGGTTCCGCCTCACCGACGCGGCGGACCGGGCCGCGGGGGAGTACTCCGGCGGCATGCGGCGGCGCCTCGACCTGGCCGCCTCGATGATCCTCGCTCCGCCGGTGCTGTTCCTGGACGAGCCGACCACGGGCCTCGACCCGCGCGCCCGGGGCGAGGTCTGGGACGCGATCCGCGCCCTGGTGGACGGCGGCACGACCGTCCTGCTGACCACCCAGTACCTGGAGGAGGCCGACCGGCTCGCCGCGGGCATCTCGGTGATCGACCACGGCCGCGTCATCGCCGAGGGCGCCCCCGAGCAGCTGAAGAGGCGGTTCGGCGGCGACCGGATCGAGGTCGTGGTGGACGATCCCGCCGCCCTCGCCGGCACCGCCCGGATCATCGGCCGGGTCGCGGCGGGCGAGGTCGACGTGGACGCCGAGTCCCTGCGGATCGGGGCGCCGGTGCTCGAACGGGCCGCCGCCTTGACCGAGGCCGTCCGCGCCCTGGACGAGGCGGGCGTCGAGGTCGCCGACATCGGCCTGCGCAGACCCACCCTGGACGAGGTGTTCCTGCACCTCACCGGCAAGGAGAAGGAGGAGGTGCCCTCATGAGCGTCCAGACGCTCCGCTGGGCGGTCGCCGACGGGCGGACGCTGACCGGCCGGGCCCTCGCGCACTGGGCCCGGCAACCCGGCCAGATCGCCCTCGGGCTGCTGTTCCCGGTGATGGTCGTGCTGATGATGGGCTACCTGTTCGGCGGGCAGATGGACGTCCCCGGCGGCGGCAGCTACCGGGCGTTCATCGTCCCCGGCATGTTCGCGCTGACGATGGCGTTCGGCGTCGAGGAGACGTTCGTGCGCGTGGCGGGCGACGCGGCGAAGGGCGTGACCGACCGGTTCCGCACGATGCCGATGTCGCCGTCCGCCGTGGTCGTCGGGCGGGTCACCGCCGACATGATCCACTCGGTGGCGGGCCTGGCGGTGATGGCGGCCTGCGGCGTGCTGATCGGCTGGCGCGTCGAGGACGGCGCCGCGAAGGCCCTCGCCGGGTTCGGGCTCCTGCTGCTCCTGCGGTTCGCGCTCATCTGGATGGGCGTCTACCTCGGGCTGGTCGCCAAGGGCCCGGAGTCGGTGGCGGCCGTGCAGATCCTGGTGTGGCCGATCGGGTTCCTGTCCAGCGCACTGGTCGCACCGAGCACGATGCCCGGCTGGCTCGGCGCGGTCGCCGAGTGGAACCCGATGTCGGCGACGGTCACCGCGTGCCGCGAGCTGTTCGGCTCACCCGTCGCCGGCGACTCGTGGGCGGCGCAGCACAGCCTGCTGATGGCGCTGGTGTGGCCGCTGGTGATCGCGGCGGTGTTCGTCCCGCTGTCGGTCCGCCGGTACCGGGCGATGGGCCGCTAGGGCAGCACCGAGGCCCGGTGCCGGGCCAGCGGCAGCGCCGGGTAGCACGCCTCGGGCAGGGGCTCCGCGCCGTGTTTCCGGTGGGGGGACGACCCCCCACGCCCCCCGGGAACCGCCTCGGTCAGCACGGTGCGGAGCCGCGCCCCGACCGCGGCGGCGTCATAGGGCTGGACGACGCACAGCTCGGCCTGCATCGCCTGCCGCGCCGCCGCCATCAGCGCGGGGACGTCCCCGACGATCACGACCTCGGACGGGGCGTCGCCGTAGGACAGCCGGACGGCGAGGGCGTGCATCCCGGCGGTGCCGGCGCCCTCGTAGCGGAACTCGCAGACCAGGCGGTCGCCGTCCAGCGGCCCCTCCTGGATCAGCCACGCCTGGCCGGGCACGACCCGCCCGAGCGAGCCCTCCCACGGCGCGGCCGCGACGTCGCCGAGCGCGTCGGCCGCGCGCCCCGCCGCCGCGCGGCCCCGCACCGGGCCGATCGCGGCGATCGCCCGCAGGAACGCCCGCGCGCCCGGGGTCGCCGCCGCGCGCAGGCAGCCGATCAGGTCGCCGAGCGCGGCGAGCCGCCCCTGCTCGTGCGGGGCCGCCGCCTCCAGCGCGCCGAGCTGCGCGGACGCCCACACCTCCGCCTGCAGGGGGCCGGGCAGCGCCGGGAGGGAGTCGGCCTCCCGGACGTAGGCCTCGTACACCTCGCGGAGCCCCGGCAGCATCAGCTCGGGGCCTGTGGAAGACCGGCGCGCACTCACCCCTCAAGGGTATGAGACGCCCCGGGCCGGGGAGCACGGGGGAGCGGCGCGTCCCGGGCGGCCGGTGTGCGGCCGGGCCGGCCGGGACGCGCCGCGGTCCTGCGCCGATCCTGCGCTGGTCCTGCGCCGGTCTACGCGGGGACGGTCAGGAGCGTGCGTCCCGCGCCGATCGTGCGGACCTCGAACCGGGCGATCTCGTCGGGCCGCAGGGCCGTGCCCCCCTGCAGCGCCAGCCGCGGCTGCGGCGACCCCGGCAGCCCGTAGCCCTTGGCGGGGACGGACCAGCCGACGACCGTGTGCGCGTCGCCGCGCCGGTCCACCGCGACCAGTTCGCACTCCAGCGGCCCGCGGACCCTGCTCAGCTCCATCCCGATCCGGCTGCCCCACGCCTTCTGCTGGACGGCGACCGTGCCGGTCACGCCGGTGCCCGCGTCGGTGGCCGAGACCCGCCGACCGTCCCGCAGCAGCGCGGCCGTGCCGTCGTCCTGCCCCGCGGGCGGGGACGCCGAGGTCCCGCGGTCGGCGCCGAGCGTGAACCCGGTGCCGAGCGCCCCGCCGAGCAGCACGACCCCGGCGGCGGCCGCGGCCAGCGCCCGTGCCGCCCGGTGCCGCCGCCGCCGGTCGGCCCGGTGCCGCAGCAGGTCCGACAGCACGGCGGGCTCGGGCGGGACCGGCATCGCGTCGGCGGGCTCGGCGATCGGCGCGATGCCGTCCAGCGTCCGGGCGATCCCGCGCAGCGTGCCGAGCTCGTCGTGGCAGGACGGGCACGCCGGCAGGTGCGCCTCGAACGCCCGGCGGTCGGGCTCCTCCAGCAGGCCGAGGGCGTAGGCGCCGACGTCGATGTGCGGCGGATCCGCGATCACGGCGTCACGCCCCTCTCCTCCAGGGCGACGCGCAGCGCCCTGAGCGCGTAGTAGACCCGGGACTTCACGGTGCCCACGGGGATGCCGAGGTGCCGGGCCGCCTCGTTGACCGAGCGGTCCCGGAAGAAGGTCTCGTTGAGGACCTCGCGGTGGGCGGGGGACAGCGCGAGGAGGGCTTCGGACACGACGACGGAGCGCAGCAGATCCTCCAACCCGTCGGGCACGCGCATGTTCTCCAGCGGGCCCTCGCCCGCCTCCTGCGGCCGTGCGTTCTTGCGGCGCTGGTCGTCGATGACGATCCGGCGGGCGACGGTCGCGAGCCACGGCAGCAGCGAGGCCGCGTTCTCGTCGAGCTGGTGCGCGCTGCGCCACGCCCGGATCATCGTCTCCTGCACCACGTCCTCGGCCCAGTGCCGGTCACCGCCGGTGAGGCGCAGCACGAACGACAGCAGCGGGCGCCCGTACACGCGGTACAGCTCGGTCACGATCACCTGGTCGTCCACGCCGCCGGCGGGCTGCGGGCCGCGGAACCAGCTCCACGGTCCGGGCGGGCGTTCGCGGGTGGCCGAGGCGGCCGGTGATCTGTGGGCCATCGGGG
>NZ_SMJW01000367.1 GCF_004348335.1 Actinomadura bangladeshensis
CAGTTGTGTATAAGAGACAGGGCACCGGGGGGATGCCGCGGCCGATATGGCTGCGTTGGCGGCCGCCGCGTACGTCGCGGAGGGAACTGAGGGCGCGTGCCGGCGGGCCGCGGACATCGCGGTCGAGTCCGGCGCCCGGCTGTCCGGTTGCCAGGTGCGCGGGGACGTCGCCGCGGTCTCGGTGACCGTCCCACTGAAGGTGCCGATGGGCATCGGGAACCTGCGAGTCGTTTCCCGGGCCAGGGCTGGCCCTGTGGGGCGAGACGGCGTACCCTGACGCGACACGGCTCGTTGCACTGGATGTCAATAGGGTGGGAGGAGTCGCGGAGGATGCCAACCCGTTTCTCTTTGTCATCGTCCTGTGACTTCTGCTACCCGGTGGTACGTTACGCTGCTGTAAGCCCATAATTACCACCGGACGCGTATGCCCCCGCAGGCCCTCGGCGGGATGAAGACGAGCAGGACGCTGTCGAAGGGATTGAGGCGTGACCATCATTCGCAGGATCGGTGCGGTCGCGCTCGCGGCGCCCCTTGCGATGAGCTTTCCCGTGCTCGCCGCCCTGCCCGCGCAGGCGGCCTCGACGAGTGTGATCACCCCGGCGGACGGGGCGGTCATCACCAGCGGGTCCCAGTTGACGGCCAAGGCGCACTTCGACTTCGCGATCACCATGCAACTGCGGGTGGACGGCCCCGGAATCGGCGACATGTTCCTCGCTGAGAAGGGCTTCTCCGGGGACATGGCCGGCACGTTCCCGATCACCCGGAACGGCTCCTACAAGGTCTATCTCAAGGGGAAGCAGACCGGGAGCATCTACGACTCCAACACCTTCACGGTGCGGATCGCTCCGGCTGCTCCCACTGGAGTTTCCGCGAAGGTGTCCGGCGGAAAGCTCGTCGTGAAGTGGAACCGCGGCCTTGAGGACGACCTCATCGGTTACGCGCTCTCCGGCTCCGGTGTGAAGTCCAGGTCGGGCTCGGTCGGCTCCCTCTGCCGGGGAACCAGTTGCTCGGCCACCCTGTCGCTGACGCGGTCCAGCGGTGCCGTCTCCGTGGGCGTCCGCGCGAGTCGCTCCACCGGGACGGGCGGGTCGCTGTACTCGGGCACCTCTTCGGCCACCGCCAACGTGGGCGGCGTATCCGGGACGCTTCCCGGTGGAGGCAGCGCCCCGTCCCTGCCGTCCAACTCCAGCATCCCCAGCGCCAACACGCCGCTGACGCCGTTCAACAACGAGTCGCCGGTCACGCTCCCGTCCGTCCAGCCGGACGGCGCGACGCCCGGCTTCACCTATCCCGCGCCCCAGATCGCCACCGACTCGCCGAAGGCCCAGAACGTTGCGGCCACCGACCGGCTCCAGTGGGGCAAGAGCGTCGGCATCGCGCTGATCCTGCTGATCGTCGCCGCCCACCTCGGGACCTGGACGCGGCGTCTGCGCGTCGCCCAGGCGGGCACCAGCAGCAACGGCATGGCGGCCCGGATCGCGCGGAGCGGCACCGGCCGCAAGCGGGTCAAAAAGGCTCAGGAGCAGATCGCCCGAGCCGAGGCCGTTGCCAAGACGGGCCCGTTCCTGTCCGGTACCAAGCAGGCGAAGTCCGCCGGCAAGCCGGCATCGAAGACCAAGCCCGCACGCCGTCCCGCAACTCTCGGCAAGGCCTCCGGCGGCGTGAACGTCCGCCTCGCCAAGCCCACCCCCGAGAACAAGCCCAAGCGCGGCCACCGCCGCAAGTGACCGCACCCGCGATATCACCGACGACTCGTCCCGGCTCGCGCCACAGGACCGCCGCGCAACTCTGCGACGCCGCACCCTGCGGCGCCTGGACCGGTTGCTCAGCGGACTCGGCCTCGACGCGGCCGTCGGTCACCTGGCGTCTCCTCGATCATCGGATCCGCCGTCGGTAAGACACTCCCGGTACAAGACCCACCTCGCTCGACGTCTGGGCGGGGCTGGCGGGGGGTTTGGGCAGGGTCTAGGCTGCCTTGCCAGTTGGATCACCCGGTTCGTCCGGCAATGCGTCCTGTCGTCCGAGACCTCGGCCCTGTTCGTTCGGGCCGGATGGAGAGGAGACCTCCGCATGATCTTCCTGGGGCTGATCGTCGCGCTCGCCGCCGGCGCGGTGGGCGTCGCTGTGGTGCTGGACAACACGGGCGGCGCGCAGATGTCCGTGTTCGGCGACGCGATTCCGGGGGTCACGCAAGAGTGGCACCTCTTCATGGCCGGTGCCGTGGTGGCGATCGTGTTCATGGCCGGTGTGATGGTGGCGGCGCTGGGGTTCAGACGGGCGGTCAACATGCGCCGTGAGTTGCGGGACCTGCGGGAAGAACATGAGGAGTCCCTGCAGACGCTGGAGATGGAGCGGCGGAAGTTGCAGCAGGCGCTCGCCCAGGCACGCCGCGGGATGGACGCGCCCTCGGTGCCGGCCCAGCGCGTCGCGCCGAACTGACGGTGGCCCGGGAGCCCCGCTGTCATAGCCCTGCCCGCCGGCGGACTCAGCGGTGTCAGGCGGTTTCAGTGCTGTTCGGAGGGGCCTGGGACAGGAGGACGGCGAGGAGGGAGAGGGCGCCTTGCTTGTCCAAGGGGTCGTTGCCGTTGCCGCACTTCGGTGACTGGATGCAGGACGGGCAGCCCGTGTCGCACTCGCAGGACTCGATGGCGTCTCGGGTCGCGTGGAGCCAGGACGAGGCGCCCGCGTAACCCCGTTCGGCGAATCCGGCGCCGCCCTCATGGCCGTCGTACACGAAGACGGTGAGGAGGCCCGTGTCGGGGTGGACGGCGGTGGACACGCCGCCGATGTCCCAGCGGTCGCACGTGGCGAATAGGGGCAGCAGACCGATCGAGGCGTGTTCGGCGGCGTGGGCGGCGCCCGCCAGGTCGAGATCGTCGTCCAGGGACGAGATCTGCGATTCGGAGAGCGTCCACCACACGGCACGGGTGCGCAGGGTGCGGGGCGGTAGGTCGAGGGGCTTCTCGCCGAGCATCTCGCCTGTTTGCAGGCGGCGCATCTGGTAGGCGACCACCTGCCGGGTGACTTCGACCGTGCCGAAGCACAGTGTGGCCTCGCCCCAGGAGATCGAGCGGAGCCGTTCGACGATGCTGATGTCGGTCACATCGCGGGCGGTCGTCGAGTAGTCGGGGTCGGCCGCTTCTACGAGCGCGACGGAATCGTCCAGGTCGAGTGTCTGGACGATGTAGGACTCGCCCTGGTGGATGTAGACGGCGCCGTCGTGGACGGTCGTGTGCGCCGATGCCTCGTCCACGGTGCCGAGGAGGCGTCCCGTCGACGTCTCGACCACCTGGATGGGGGCGCCGCCCGCTCCGCGGATGTCGGCCAGGTCGGCGGCCTTGTCGCGGCGCGTCCAGTACCAGCCGGCCGGGCGTCGGCGGAGGAGGCCGCGGCGGACGAGGTCGGGCAGCAGGTTCTCGGTCGCCGGGCCGAACAGCGGGAGGTCGTCCTCGGTGAGCGGGATCTCGGACGCGGCAGAGCAGAGGTGCGGTTCCAGGACGTAAGGGTTGTCCGGGTCGAGGACGGTCGCCTCGACCGGCGTCCCGAAGATCGCCTCGGGGTGGTGGACGAGGAACGTGTCGAGCGGATCGTCCCGCGCCACCAGGATGGCGAGGGCGGGTTGCCCGGAACGTCCGGCACGTCCGGCCTGCTGCCAGAGGGACGCGCGGGTACCGGGCCAGCCGCAGACGAGGACGGCGTCCAGCCCGGAGACGTCCACCCCCAGTTCAAGGGCGTTCGTGCTCGCCAAGCCGACGATGGAGCGGGAGCGAAGGGCTGCTTCGAGTGCACGCCGTTCCTCGGGCAGGTAGCCCGCGCGGTAGGCGGCGACCTGGTCGGCCAGGGCCGGGGTGACCTCGTGCAGCGCGCGCTTGGCGCTCAGTGCAACCGACTCTGCCCCGCGCCTAGACCGGACGAACGCGAGCGTCTGGACGCCCTCCACAACGAGGTCCGCCAGGAGGTCGCCTGCCTCCGCCGTAGCGGTACGACGAATCGGTGCACCGCGCTCACCGCGCAGCTCCGTCAACGGCGGCTCCCATAGGGCGAACGTTGCGGGGCCACGCGGCGATGCGTCGTCGTCCACCGCGACGACGTCCAACCCGGTGAGGCTGGAGGCGGCGGACGCGGGCGACGACGTCGTCGCCGACGCAAGAATGAACGTCGGGGACGCGTGATACCGCTTGCACACCCGGCGCAACCGCCGCAGCACCTGCGCGACGTGGGAGCCGAACACGCCCCGGTATCCATGGGCTTCGTCGATGACGACGTAGCGGAGGCGGCGCAGGAAAGAGGACCATCGGGCATGCCCGGGCAGGATCGACCGGTGCAGCATGTCGGGATTCGTCAGCACATAGTTCGCGTGCTGCCGGACCCACGTCCGCTCGTCGTGCGGCGTGTCGCCGTCGTAGGTCGCCGCCCGCACCCGCGTGAGGTGCAGGGAGCGGAGCGCCCGGAGCTGGTCGGCGGCCAGCGCCTTGGTCGGCGACAGATAGAGGATCGTCCCTTCCTGACGAGGGTTCTCCTCGCCGGCATAGATCGCCTCGATGCAGGGCAGCAGGTAGGCGAGGGATTTGCCGGACGCGGTCCCTGTGGCGATGATCACAGAGCGTCCCGCGCGGGCGTGTTCGGCGGCGGTGGCCTGGTGCTCCCAGGGCGCCTCGATGCCGGCCGCCGCGAGACGCTCGATGAGGAGCGGGGGTGCCCACGCCGGCCACCCGGCTCGGCGGCCCTGACGTGCGGGAACGCTCTCCACATGGGTGATGCGGTCGCGCCGCGACGGGTCGGCGAGGAGCCGGTCGAGGGGAGTTGAAGATCTTTGGACGCCCATCAGGTTTTCAGTTTGCCAGCCTGGGCAAAACTACGGGAACGCCCCGGCGCCGGTGGCCCGTCCTCCCCTGCCCTGGCCGGTAGATCAGCAGGTCAGACGGGACGGCGCGAACTTTCGCCCGAGTGGGCGATTACGTGCGTGTACGACGCCGGAGCGTGGTTGAATCACGGCGAAGTCTCGATGGCCGGCCACCGTCCGGCGGCCCGGGCATCGGGATCGAATAGTGCTGCACGGCGCGTGGAGGATCTGTGGACCTGAAGGTGAACGACTACACCACCGACGATGGCCTCACCGTCATCAACGTGGAGGGCGAGATCGACGTCTACACGGCGCCGAAGCTTCGCGAGAAGCTCATCGACCTGGTCAACAAGGGCAAGTTCCACCTGCTCGTGGACATGGAGAAGGTGGAGTTCCTCGACTCCACCGGCCTCGGCGTCCTCGTCGGCGGGCTCAAGCGGGTGCGCGCCCACGACGGCTCCCTGGAACTGGTGTGCACCCAGGAGCGCATCCTCAAGATCTTCCGGATCACGGGGCTGACCAAGGTCTTCGGCATCCACGACTCGATCGCCGATGCCGAGGCGAAGCGCAAGGACGCGAAGTAGGCGGCCCGCAGCTGAGATGTCGACCGTTGAACTGTCCTTCAGCGCGCTGCCCGTCCACGTGCGGACCGCCCGCCTGATCGTGACCGCCGT
Source organism: Actinomadura bangladeshensis (assembly GCF_004348335.1). Classification (GTDB taxonomy): domain Bacteria; phylum Actinomycetota; class Actinomycetes; order Streptosporangiales; family Streptosporangiaceae; genus Spirillospora; species Spirillospora bangladeshensis. The sequence continues at coordinate 5,518 of NZ_SMJW01000367.1, forward strand.
GGCCCGCCGCAGTGGCGTTGCCGAGCCTTTGCTGGACGAGGTCAGGCTCGCGGTCGGCGAGGCGTGCTCGCGCGCCGTGGAGGCACATCGCCGGCACTGCCCGGACGAGCCCGTCCGCCTCGAGCTGAGCGGCGCCGACCGCCGCTTCGAGGTCACCGTCAGCGACACCGTCCCCGGCGACGACACGCCGGGCGACCTCCGGGCGGCCGTGGACGCGGACGAGTTCGAGTACGGCTGGGGCGAGGGCACCTCCGAGCTGGGACTGGCCGTCATCGCCGGGCTCGCCGACGACGTGGACATCGCCGCCACGCCGAAGGGGGTCCAGATAAGGATGAGCTGGCCGGCCGAGGCCGAGGCGACCATCTAGACGCGCGCCCGCCCCCACCACGACCAAAGGC
>NZ_SMJW01000368.1 GCF_004348335.1 Actinomadura bangladeshensis
GTCCCCGGCCCCGCCCCCGGAGCGGCGGACGGACGCGGCGCCGGACATCTCCGTCGCCGAGGCGCTCGCCGAACTGGAGAACATGATCGGGCTGGAGCCGGTCAAGCGCCAGGTCCGCTCCATCGCCGCGTCCATCGAGGCCGCGCACATGCGGGCCGCCGCCGGCGTGCCCACCGAGAAGCCGATGCGGCACTTCGTGTTCGTCGGCCCGTCCGGGACGGGCAAGACGACCGTCGCGCGTGTGCTGGCCAAGATCTTCTACGCGTTCGGGCTGCTGCCGGAGCCGGCTCTGGTCGAGGCCCACCGGGCGGACCTCGTCGGCGAGTTCCTCGGCGCGACCGCCCTCAAGACCAACCGGCTCGTCGACTCCGCCCTGGGCGGGGTGCTGTTCATCGACGAGGCGTACAGCCTCGCCAACTCCGCCGAGGGGCAGCCCGACCGCTTCGGCGACGAGGCCGTCCAGACGCTGCTCAAGCGCGCCGAGGACGACCGCGACAACCTGGTCGTCATCCTCGCCGGATACGACGCGCAGATGGCCGAGTTCCTCGACTCCAACCCCGGGCTGGCCTCGCGGTTCGGCACCCGCGTGCACTTCCCGTCGTACCGGCCGTCCGAACTGCTGCGGATCGCCGACTACCACACGGGCCTCCGCGAGGACCGGCTCGACCCGGAGGCCCGGCGGCGGCTCGCCGTGCGCTTCGAAGAGGTCGAACGGCGCGGCATCGTCGACGAACTGGGCAACGGGCGGTTCGTCCGGTCGCTGACCGAGGCGGCGGCGCGCGCGCGGGACGTCCGCGTGGTGGACGCCGTCGCCGCGTCCGGCGGACCGGCCACGCCCAGCGCCGACGACCTCGTCACCCTCCGCGCCGAGGACGTGGAGGCCGCGTTCGCGGAGGTCACCGAGCGGTACCGCGGCTACGCCGAGACGCCGACGCTGGACGAGGCGCTCGCCTCGCTCGACGCGATGATCGGGCTGGAACCGGTGAAGCGGCAGGTGCGGGAGATCGCCGCCCAGCTCCAGGTGGCCCGGATGCGGCAGGAGCAGGGCCTGGTCACCCGCCCGCCGACCCGGCACTTCGTCTTCACCGGGCCGCCGGGGACGGGCAAGACCACCGTCGCGCGGGTGCTCGGCCGCATCTTCGCCGCGGCGGGGCTGCTCGCCCGGCCCGAGGTGGTCGAGGCGCAGCGCGCCGACCTCGTCGGCGAGCACCTCGGGGCGACGGCCCTCAAGACGAACAAGGTCGTGGACTCGGCGCTCGGCGGCGTCCTGTTCGTGGACGAGGCGTACGCGCTGAGCAACGCCGGCTACTCCGGCGGCGACGCGTTCGGCGCCGAGGCGGTGCAGACCCTGCTCAAGCGCGCCGAGGACGACCGCGACCGGCTCGTCGTCGTCCTCGCCGGGTACGAGGCCGACATGGACCGCTTCCTCGCGTCCAACCCGGGGCTCGCGTCCCGGTTCGACGTGCGCGTCGACTTCCCGTCCTACGGGCCGGACGAGCTGCTCCGCATCGCCCAGCTCATCGCCGAGCAGGGCGGCGACCGCTGGGAGGACGACGCCCTCGACGACCTCGCCCTCGTCTTCCAGCGCGTCTGCGGGACGGGCCGGATCGACGAGTTCGGCAACGGCCGCTTCGCCCGCTCCATGTACGAGAAGGCGTGCGCGTGCCGTGCACTGCGCGCGGCCGAGCTGGGCGACCGGGCCACCGCCGACGACCTCACGCTCCTCACCCCCGGCGACGTGCGCAACGCGTTCGCCGATCTCGCCCACCGCCTGGCGTGACGGATCCTGTCCCCGGCCCGCGATGTAGTCAGCACATGACCTCGGTGACATGGGAACAGGCCCTCGTCTGGCGGATGCGGCGGCAGAGGCCCGTTCGGCGGGGCGCCGGATCGGTCGTCTAGGGTGCGGTCCGTGGACGAGAAGGACGAGCCGGTCGAGTACCGGCAGACGCGGTACAAGGCACCGGACGGCGCGACCGAGATCCTTCTGATCAGGCACGGCGCCTCGGCACCGGCCCGTGCCGACCGGCCGTTCCCGCACGTGGACGGCCAGGCCGACCCCGACCTCGCCCCCGAGGGACGCGAGCAGGCCGACCGGGTCGCCGACCGCCTCGCGGACGAGAAGCTCGACGCCCTCTACGTGACGCCGCTGCGGCGCACCGCGCAGACCGCGGCGCCCCTGGCCCGCCGCCTCGGCCTGGAGCCGCGCGTCGAGCCGGGCATGCGGGAGGTGTTCCTCGGCGAGTGGGAGGGCGGGCTGTTCCGCAAGAAGGTCGCCGACAACGACCCCCTCGCGCAGCGGATGTGGGCCGAGGAGCGCTGGGACGTCATCCCGGGCGCGGAGGGCACCGAGGCGTTCGCCGCGCGGGTCGAGGAGAGCCTCACCCGGCTCGCCGCGGCGCACGCGGGCGGCCGCATCGCGGTGTTCACCCACGGCGGGGTCATCGCGCAGGCGCTCGCCGCCACGACCGGCGCCCGGCCGTTCGCGTTCCTCGCCCCGGACAATGCGTCGATCTCCCTGCTGGTGCGGATCGGCGACCTGTCGTCCATCCGCGGCTTCAACGACGTGTCGCACCTGGACTGGTCCGTTCCGGCACCGCTGACCTAGACGCGGAAGCGGAGCCTCTGGCCCGGACGCAGCTGCGCCGCGTCGGCGACGGCGGCGGACGCGAGCACCGCGATCACCGGATAGCCGCCCGTGGCCGGATGGTCGGCGAGGAAGACGATGGGCAGCCCGCTGGGCGGCACCTGGATCGACCCCGTCGCCATGCCTTCGCTGCCCAGTTCGCCTTCGCGCGCGCGGACGAGGGGAGGCCCGTCCAACCGGACCCCCACGCGGTTGCTTTCGGGTGACACCTCGTAGGGCGCGGACGTGAGCGTCGCCAGTGCGTCCTCGGCGAACCAGTCGTCCCGTGGGCCCGGCAGGATGCGCAGCACGGGGGCCTCCGGTATGGGCGGCGCCGGGGCGACGTCCACGGCGATGCACGCCAGACCTTCGGACGGACCCACCGGGAGGCGGTCGCCCTGCGACAGCGGAGCCGGACCTAAGCCGGACAGGAGGTCGGTCGAGCGGCTCCCGAGAACCTCCTCGACCGCGACGCCGCCGCGCACGGCGAGATAGCTGCGCAGCCCCGACGAAGGCATGCCGACCTCCACCACGGCTCCATCCGGTACGAAGCACGGCGCGTTCGTCCCATGGGCGCGGCCGTCGATCCGTACGGGAACGGGAGCGCCCGTGACCGCGATCCATGCCCGCCGGTGGAAACGCAGCTCCGCGCCGCCGAACGTGAACTCCACGCCCGCCGCGCCCTCCGCGTTGCCGACGAGCCGGTTCGCCAGCCGGAACGCGCCCTCGTCGGCGGCGCCGGAGCGCGGCACGCCGAGATGGGCGCGGCCCGGCCTGCCGAGGTCCTGCACGGTCGCCAGCGGCCCGGGCCGCACGACCTCGATCAACGACGCTCCCCGGTCACCATGGCTCCTCGCGGACGAAGCGGACCCGCGTGCCCGGCCGGAGCAGCGACGGCGGGTCGCGCGTGACGTCCCACAGTCGCAGCCGGGTGCGTCCGAGCAGCCGCCATCCGCCCGGCGACCGGGACGGGTAGACGGCCGCGTACGGCCCCGCGACCGCCACCGACCCGGCCGGCACCGCCGTGCGGGGCGACGCGCGGCGCGCCACGTGCAGCGCCGGGTCCAGGCCCGTCAGGTAGCCGAAGCCGGGGGAGAAGCCGAGGTAGGCGACCGTGTACGCGCCCCCGGAATGGCGGCGGACGACCTCCTCGCGCGACAGCCCGGTCAGGCCGGCGACCTCGTCGAGGTCCTCGCCGTCGTAGACGACCGGGATCTCCACCGGGTCCGCGCCGGCCTCCGCGTCGCCGGGCAGCGGCAGGTGCGGGAGGCGCGCGGCGAGACGGTCGAGGTCGGCCGACGGGTCCGCGACGACGAGCACCGTCTGCTCGCCCGGCACGACGTCCACGACGCCCGGCGGCGGATCGTCCCGGAGGGCGGCGTTGAGCCGGTGCGCGGTGGCGAGGTCGCCCGTCTCGACGAGCAGGGCCGTGTCACCGGCCCGCAGCACTCTCACGCGAACGGCTCCAGCGCGACGCCCGCTTCGGACAGCGCCGCGCGGACGGACCGTGCCAGCGCCACGGCGCCGGGCGTGTCACCGTGCACGCAGAGGGAACGGGCCTTGAGCGCGACCTCACTGCCGTCCACCGCGACGACGGTTCCGTCCACGGCCATCCTGACGGCCCGCTCGACCACCGCCTTCTCGTCGTGGACGACGGCCCCCGGCTCACGGCGGGACACCAGCCCCCCGGACGGCGTGTAGGCGCGGTCGGCGAAACACTCCGCGACGACGGTCAGCCCATCGGCGACCTCGTGTACGGCAGAGCCCGGAAGGGTCAGCAACGGCAGCGACGCGTCGTACGCCCGGACCGCGTCGGCGACCGCGCGCGCCTGCCCGGCGTCGCGGCTCACCCGGTTGTAGAGCGCGCCGTGCGGCTTGACGTAGGCGACGCGTCCGCCCTCCGTGCGCGCGATGCCGTCGAGCGCCGCGAGCTGGTAGAGGATCTCGGCGGTCAGCTCGGGCGCGGCCACGTCCATCTCGCGGCGTCCGAAACCGGCCAGGTCCCGGTAGGACACCTGCGCGCCGATCGTCACCCCGCGCTCGACGGCCGCCGCGCACACCCGCCGCATGATCAGCGGGTCGCCCGCGTGGAAGCCGCACGCCACGTTCGCGCTCGTGATCACGTCCAGCAGCGCCAGGTCGTCGCCCAGCTCCCAGATGCCGAACCCCTCGCCGAGGTCGGCGTTCACGTCGATGACCGCCATGGTCGGAACCTCCCCGTCCACCGTCTCAGACGGCCTCCTCGCGCAGGTCCTCCACCTCGTGCCTGGACGCCCACGCCTGGTACACGCCCCGGTCGAACGGCTCCAGCCCGAGCTGCTCCGCGACCGGCGCCTTCCCGCCGCAGTACTCCACCCGCAGCCAGCCGTCGTGCTCGCCGAGCACCACGAACGGCTCCCCGCGCCACGTGCAGTGCGTGGTCACGTACCGCACCCGGTCGACCTCCGCCAGCGGCACCACCTGCACGTACCGGTCGGGCGACACCTGCCGGAACCCCTCGGCGCGCCGCCGGGCGTAGAGCCGGACCCGGTCGCCGTCGGGGCTCGCCTCGTACTCGGCGCCGCGCCAGCCCGCGTAGAACCCGTGCCGGATGCTCATCCCCGTCCTTCCGGCAGTTTCACCAGCCACCTGCGCAGATCGGCGTCGTACTCGGCGACGAGGGCCTCCGCGCCGCGCGCGTCCAGCCGGTACAGCTCGGCGCCGTGCGGGAGCCGCTGGCTCTCGATCTTGAACTCCGGGATCGCGGGGCCGTCGCCCGGCGCGTACCCCGACCCGGGGAACGGCGCCCGCTCGATCACCCAGCCGCCCGGGATGATGCCCATGCTCCACTCGTCGATCCCGCCGAGCGGGCGGCGGAACAGCGCCGGCTTCAGCGCGGGCCAGCGGATCATGAAGACCTGCTCGTCCGCGTGCGTGAAGGGCGACCCCTCGTACATGAGGCCGAGCGCCCGGATCACCGCCGCCGGGGACCTGAGCTCCCGCACGTCCTGCAGGCGGTGCACGTAGCCCGCGACCAGGTCGTACCCGCCCTCCAGGTAGTGCTGGACGTGCTCGGGCCGCACCACCTTCTGCATCACCACGACCTGGGACGCCCCGTCGCGGGCCGCGTCCGCGGATTCGAGGTCGCCGGGCTGCGCCACCGGGACGTCCTCCCGCCGGGTGGCGGCCCCGGGCCGGTCGCCCTGGCCGTACAGCGGCGCGACGGGCAGGCCGTGCGGATCGCTCGGCGTCTCGCGCGCCGCCGGGGTCTCGGGCCGGCGCCGCTCGGGG
>NZ_SMJW01000369.1 GCF_004348335.1 Actinomadura bangladeshensis
CAGCCCGCCCCGCTGCTTCGGCCGCACCGTCACCGCGTCCATCGGATTCAGCTGCACCCACCCCGCCACCACCGCGTACCGGAAGAACGCCGACACCGAACGCCGGAACCGCGCCTGCGACGCCGCACTCTGCGACGGCCCGCCCCCCGGCTCCACCGGCGGCCGCCCCCGCCGCCGCTCATCCGGCTTGCGCGCGAACCGAAGCAGCACCTCATCGACGTCCTCACCCGTCAGATCGTCCAGCACCCGGTCGGCGCCCGCCAGCGCCGCGAACGTCACCACGTCCCGCGCGTACACCTCCGCCGACGCCGGCGCCAGCGCACCCGTCGACGTCTTCGCCCGCACCATCTCCCCGTAACGGTCCACGCACTCGGCCACCGTCAGCCGCTGAACATCGGAAGGTCGCACCCGCCGGACGCTACCGCCCGCCCCCGACAGAACGCCCGTAGGATCGGCACGGTGACGGACCTCGCACTGTTCGACCAGGTCGGCGAGATCATCCGGGGATCGGCGCCGCCCGCCCTCGGGCACCTCCGCGTCCAGGTGCGCCACAACGGCGTCAAGGCCTGGTTCGGCGACCCCGAACCGCAGCGCGAGCACTACGAGGCCCAGGTCATCCCCGCCGAGCTGGCCCCCGGCGCCCGCGCCCACGCCGTCGAGATCGGATTCCACGCCGAGTACCGCGACGAACCCGCCAACCAGGCCGTCCTCGCCCGCCTGCTCACCGCCGAACCCCGCTGGCGCGCCGAACTCGGCGACGACCCCGCCACCGGCCCGTTCCTCGGCCGCACCACCTGGCGCCGCATCTCCGAGACCTGGCCCGACCTCGACCTGGACGCCCCGGACCTCCCGTTCGAGATCGGCGTCCGCCTCGTCGACTACATCCGCGCCCTGGAACCCCTCCGCCGCGGGGTATGACCACCGCACCGCGCACAGGACGAGGGGGAGGGGCCGATGCTCATCGGCACATCGGGATGGCAGTACGCCGACTGGCGCGGCGTCCTGTACCCGCCCGGCCTGGCACAGCGCCGCTGGCTGCACCGCTACGGCGAGGTGTTCGCCACGGTGGAGAACAACAACGCCTTCTACCGGCTCCCCGGCCGCGAGACGTTCGAGCTGTGGCGCGACGGCACCCCGCCCGGGTTCGTCATGGCGGTCAAGGCCAGCCGCTACCTGACCCACATGAAACGCCTCAACGACCCCGCCGAGCCCGTCGCGCGCCTCATGAACGCCGCCGCCGGCCTCGGCTCCAAGCTCGGGCCCGTCCTGCTGCAGCTGCCGCCGACCCTGCGCGCAGAACCGGCCCGCCTCGCCGCCTGCCTGGGGGAGTTCCCCGGGGACGTCCGCGTCGCCGTCGAACCCCGCCACCCCGCATGGTGGACGGACGAGACCCGCCGCGTCCTGGAGGACCACGGCGCCGCCCTGTGCTGGACCGACCGCCTCGGCCGCCCGCAGACGCCGCTCTGGCGGACCACCGGCTGGCTCTACCTGCGCTTCCACGAGGGCCCCGCCGAGCCCTGGCCGCACTACGACGACGAGACCCTCAAGAGCTGGGCGGACGAGCTCGCCGGCGCCGACGACGGCTACGTCTACTTCAACAACGACCCCGGCGGCGCCGCCGTCCGCAACGCACTCCGCTTCGCCGACCTCCTGCGCCGCCCATAACCGCCCAGTGAACGGATTATCTAGGATAAACTACGCAAACCGGACAGAATCCAGCTTCTGTCCGGTTTGCCCTCGGAGAGGGGCACGGCCCCGGCGGAGGAGGGGCCCACGACTCTCCGGCCACGGAACCGGTTTCAGCGGATCCGGCAGAATCGACCCATGAGCGATCTCGTCCCGCCGCCGCGCCTGACCGCGCCGACCACGGCGGTACGCGAGTCGTTCCTGGCCGGGGAGTGGGCCGACCATCTCGCGGACGGCGTACCCGCGGACTGGCTGGACGAGGCGCACCGCGACTTCGGCGCGTTCGTCGCACGGCGCCGGGGCGTCCGGGAGCGCTGGGGCGTCCCGTGCTCGACGTTCTGGTACGTCTCGGGCGAGCACTACCTGGGCACGCTGATCGTCCGGCACCGCCTGACACCGGAACTGGCCGAGGTCGGCGGGCATGTCGGCTACCACGTCGTCACGCCTTGGCGGCGGCGGGGCCACGCGACGCGGATGCTGGCCGCCGGCCTGGCGGAGTGCCGCCGGCTCGGCCTGGAACGCGTCCTGCTGACGTGCGCCGCCGGCAACGAGCCGTCCCGCCGCGTGATCATCGCGAACGGCGGCGCCCACGACGGCCGAACCCAAGGCGAAGACCGCTACTGGATCACCCTGGACCCGCCCGCCACCCGCTGACCCCACCGAGCGACGAACGGCCCTAGATCATTCCGCGGAGTTCCCAAGAACGGCGCTGCGGACGTCGCGCGGTGAGTCGAACTTGCGCAATAGCAACCCACAGCAGCCCGAATCGCCCCGCTCGCAGCGGATCGGATCGTTGGTCGATAATGTACATTATGTCAAGTAGGGTCGATCGGGGTGCCAGAACGCACCCCTCGACCGATTCGCCGCCCTCCGCCCCCTTGCCCGCCGTCTTGCGCCCAGCGGCGGGACGAGCAGCCTCTCTGACCCGCCTCGCCACCGGTGCGGTCGCCTATGTCCCGGTCGGCGTCCCTCCCGGCTTGGCCGCAACGTCTCAACACTGCCAGCGGCGCTGGCCCCCGCACGTGTACCTCGTCTCGCCGCGATGGTCCGCGCGTTTTCCCGCACCGGTCCCCCGCGGCCTGTCGTGTCGTCACTAAATATTCCTTGACGAGAATATTCTCTGTGGAGAATACTTCGAGCCATGGACGTTGTGCTTACCGCGTTGGCCGATCCGGTTCGTTGGCGGCTTGTCGGGTTGCTGGCAGAGCGGCCTCGGTCGGTGGGTGTCCTCGCGCAGCTCGCCGGGGCGCGGCAGCCGCAGACGACCAAGCATCTGCAGGCTCTTGAGCGCGCGGGGATCGTCACGTCGCAGCGCACCGGGCAGCGCCGCATCTATGCGCTCCGGTCCGCTCCCCTGCGGGAGCTGGCGGGAGAGCTCGGGCGGCTCGCCGACACCGCCGAGCGGGACGGCGGTCCGCGCGACACCTTTGAGCGGTACGGGCGCAGCCTCGATGCGGAGCGGGCCGCCGCGCGGGAGCCGGGGTGGGCCGACGGCCGCTCGTTCGCGTTCCGGCGGTCGCTGGCGGGAAGTCCCGAGGCGGTCTGGCGCCATCTGACCGAGCCCGATCTGCTCGCCCGCTGGTGGACGCCCGACGACCTGCGCGTTTCCGAGCTGGTCTTCGAGGCGCGGGCGGGCGGGCGGATCGTCCAGGAGTACCGCGATGCCGAGGACGCCGACGGTTCTGATGCGGTCGCCGGGCGGGCGGAGGGAGTGGTCGAGGCGGTGCGGCCCGGTGAGCGTCTCGCCTACCGGCTGTCGCCCCTGCTGCCCGGCGGCGGGGTCGCGTTCACCGGTCATCTCGACTTCGAGATCCGGCACACCGGCGCGGGCACGGACCTCGACGTCCGGTACCGGGTCACCGGCAGCACGGTCGACTCCGCGGACTTCATCGCGGGGATCGAGATCGGTTTCGGCCAGAGCCTCGACAGGCTCGCGGCCGCGTTCACCACGAAGGACAGTGAGACGAGGAGCAGGAAATGACGGAGCAGACCGGCGGCCGCAGGGTCGTCACCAACATCGCCGTATCCCTGGACGGCCGGTACGCCGAGCCGGGCGATCCGCAGGACATGGGGTGGGTGATGCCGTACGCGGTCACCGACGTCGCGCGCGACCACCTGACCGCCCTGTGGGAGCCGGCGACGACGGCCGTGCTGGGGCGGGTGAACGCCGAGGGGTTCTTGGGCTTCTGGCCGACCGTGATCGGCATGGAGGGCGCCGATCCGCGCGATGAGGGGTTCGCGAAGTGGCTCGTCGGCACTGACAAGGTGGTTCTGTCCTCGACGCTCGCGGAGGCGCCGTGGGAGCGGACGACGGTCGTCGACCGGCCTGCGGCAGAGGTGGTCGCGGAGCTCAGGGCGGCGGAGGGCGGTGACATCTTCGTGCCGTCCAGTCCGAGTGTCATCAAGGCGCTGCTGGCGGCCGGCATGGTCGATCGGCTGGCGCTCACGGTCTTTCCGGTGTTCCTCGGCGGTGGGCCGCGCCTCTTCGAGGACGGTCTGCCGGAGGAGCGGTGGGCGCTCGCCGGGCAGGCCGGGGGTGAGCACGGCACGTTGTCGCTGGTCTACGACCGGGTCCGCTGATCCGGTCGGCGGCCTCGCGGAGAATCGGAGGCCGCCGGCCGGGATGGTCGCTACATTGGCGGGGTCCGTGTGCTGGTGGCCGACTCCGGGGCGGTGTCGTGGTTCCTGAGGGTTTCGTGCGTGCGCTGGACGGGTTCGAGGCGGTGCTGGCGGCGGTGCCGGCGGATCAGTGGTCGTCGCCGTCGCCGTGCGCGGGGTGGGCGGCGGTGGACGTGGCGGGGCATGTCACGGCCGGGTTGCTGGTGGTCGAGATGCGGGCGGCCGGGCGGCCTCTCCCTCAGGACGATCCGGATTGGCGGGAGGTGGCCGGTGCGGATCCGGTGGCGTCCTGGCGTGAGGTGCGGGCCCGGATGATGGCGGCGCTGACGCCTGAGGCGCTGGACCGGACGGTTCCGCTGGCTTTCGGGGATGCGACGGTGCGCGAGTGGCTGGAGGGGTATCCGCTGGAGGTGCTGGTGCATACGTGGGACTTGGCGCGGGCCACCGGCCAGACGGTCGGGTTCGATGCGGATCTGGTGCGTTCGGCTCTGGAGACGGCGGAGCGGATGGCGCCGCGCGGGCGTGAGGCGGGGATGGTGGCGGCGGAGGTCGGTGTCGCGGACGACGCCTCGGATCTGGCGCGGCTGCTGGCGTTGTTCGGGCGTGATCCGGCCGCGTGATCCGGCCGCGTGATCCGCGGGTGTGAGCCGGCCGCGTGGGCCGCTCCCCTCCCCCGGCGGATTCTGGGGTGCGCGGGGCGCGGGCGGGCGGTTAGGGTGCGGGTATGCGCCGACGACATTGATCTTCACCTGAGGCTGGACTCGCGCGGAGGCTGTACTCCTACGCGTTCCTTGAAGACTTCGTCCTTCTGTATCCGGTATATGCGGTGTTGTTCGCCGATACCGGGTTGTCCCCTGCTGCGATCTCGTCGCTGTTCGTGATCTGGTCGGTCACGACGTTCTCACTCGAGCTGCCGTCCGGCCTGTGGGCCGACCTGTTCTCGCGCCGGCTGCTGCTGGTCGCCGCTCCCCTGCTGGCAGGGGCGGGGTTCGCGCTGTGGGCGTTCTTCCCCTCGTATCCGGCGTTCGCCGCGGGTTTCATGCTGTGGGGCGCGGGGTCGGCGCTGCGGTCGGGGACGATGCAGGCCCTGGTGTACGAGGAGTTGGAGCGTGCCGGGGCGGCGGGGGCGTACGCGCGGCTGATCGGGCGGTCGGAGGCGGTCTCGCTGCTGGCGGTGGTGGCCGCGTCCGCGGCGGCGTCGCCGGTACTGGCGGCCGGCGGGTACCGGGCGCTCGGGGTGGCGAGCGCCGCGGCCTGCGCGGCGTGCGCGGTGGCGGGATGGTTCCTGCCGGAGTCGCGGGGCGAGGCGGAGGAGTCGCCGTCGCTGGGCGCGGTGGTGCGCGCCGGATGGGCGCAGGTGCGGCGGGAGCCGGCGGTGCGGTGGGCGCTGGTGCTGGTGATGGTGCTCGAGCGAGGCGTCGGGGCCGCCGCGATGGAGGTGTCCAGCCACGCGCTCGTGCAGGGCCGCGTCGGCGGCGCCCGCTACGAGGCCGCGGTGTTCACCAACCTCTCGCAGGA
>NZ_SMJW01000036.1 GCF_004348335.1 Actinomadura bangladeshensis
GGGCCATGTGATGGCGGCGATCAGTGCGATGGGCCAGCCGAAGACGGTGGCGCAGCAGATTACGTTGACCAGGATGAGGTAGCCGATGTCGTCCGCGCCGCGGGCGAGCGCGATGAGTGTCGGTAGCACTGCGAGGATGGCCAGGAGGCCGATCGTTGCGAGCCAGAAGAAGGGGCTGTTGAGGAGGGCGGTCATCTTCTCGGTTTCCTTTCGGGGTTTAGAGGTTGCGTCGGCGGTTCCGCTCGGGCGTCTGGGGTGACGTTCGACGTTGAGCCGGCGCTTCGAAGGGTTGCTTCGCGCTCATCTCCAGTGCCTCGTTGATGGAGAAGGGGAAGTCATCGGCGGCCCGTTCGACGTCTCGGGTGGGACGAGGGCACGGGTCGGCCGGGACAGCTTTGGCGATGACGTGGTCGGGCAGGTTGGTGGTGATTTCCAGGACCACCCGCAACTCTTCCGGCTGCGGGTCGCGCCCTTGCGAGCGGAGATTGGTGCGTAGTTCGTCGGCGATCTGGGTCGCACGCTGTTCTTGGCGGGCCTCTTCCCATTCGGCGCGGTCGGGGCCGTGGACTCGCGCCGCCCACTCGGCGCCGGTGCCCTCGTGCAGTTCAGCGCGCTCGGGTGCCGGGTCGCCGGTGCGGACGTTGGGGTCTCGGCTGAAGAACGGCGCAGCCTGCTCCATCGCTTGGAGCGCGTCCGTGCCTTCGGCGCGCAACCGGTCGTAGTGGCTCATCGCGTGGGGGTGGAGGCGGCGCAGTCGCTCCTCGCATTTGCGGACGGCCAGGGCGGCTGAGGCATTGCCGTCGGCGTACGGGACGGCCGCTCCCCATGCTTCGGCGACGTCCAGCAGGTTCGCCTGGCGAAGCCACTTGTTGTCGTGGGCTCGGCCCCAACGTGAGCGGGCTTCGGCCAGTGCGGCCCGACGCAGTCGAGCTTGAGCCTGGTCGGCCTTCGCCTGTTTGGCCTGCCGGACGGCCTTGGAACGGCTCCGGCGCTGGGCGAAACTCTGCTGCACTCCGACGGCGGCGGACACGATCTGGACCATGCGCTGACCGCTGTGTTGGAGTCCTTCGGCGATCGGGTCGGGGTATTGCTGGCTCATGCTGTCCTCCGATGGGTGTCGGGGCGTTTGGACGGGGCTGCGTCACGAGGGCTGCGGACGTCGGGGGGCGGGGGTAACGAGACGTCCGGGCCCGTCGGAGCCGGATCCGGGCTGATCGCCGAGGCGACGAGGGCGGTGATCTCGGCTGGGGCCATGCCGGTGCGGGCGGCGACGCGGGTGACCTGGCGGCCGATCTGGTCGGGCTGGAGTTCGGCGATCATGGCGGCGGCCGCTTGGGCGGCGGTGACCCGCGATTCGACGAACTCCAGCGCTCCCCCGAACCTCTGGAGTTTCTCATCTACCAGCAGGTCAGCGAGGGGTGTTACAGAAAGTAGCGACTCGCGGACACTGGAGTGTCTCGTGGTGGACAGGAGTTCTGCTGGGTCCTGGCCTTGTGGCAGGACGGCCACGTCGACCGGGCCGGTGATGTTGCGGAGTGTGCGCCAGGCTCTGATCACTCCGGCTCGTCCAGCGGGGTCGCCGTCGAGCGCGATGGCCAACCCGGACGTTGGGAGGTCGGTGTGGGCGGCGAGCGTCTCGATGTGGGAGGTGGTGATGGCCGTTCCGCATGGTGCGATGGCGGCGTAGGTCTCCGGGAGGGTGGCGTTGACGGCGATCGCGTCGAGTGGTCCCTCGACCAGCAGCGGACGTGCGTTCCGTACGAGTTGAGCGCGCGCCTCGTGGAGGCCGAAGAGGACTACGCCCTTGCGAAAGACCTCTGTGTCGGGGGTGTTGAGGTACTTGGGGCCGGGGGCATCGTCGCGGCGGCGGCCGATGAAGCCGACGACCTCTCCGTCCTGGTCGCGGAGCGGGAACATGACTCGGTCCCGGAACAGGTCGAAGAGGTCTCCGTTGTCGCTTCGTTTGGCCAGGCCGGCTTCGACGAGCGTCTGCTCGTGGTGGCCCAGCTGCCGTAGATGGTGGAGCAGGGGTTGGCGGGCGCGAGGTGCGAGGCCTATCTCCCATTGCTCCTGCATGGTGGCGGTGAAGCCGCGGCGTATGAGGTAGCGGGCTCCCCAACTGCCTGGCAGGTTCCGTCGGAAGAAGTGGTGCGCGGCGGCAAGGGCAGCCTGAAGGTCGGCCCTAGCGACGTCTGGGTACTGTTGCGCGGACCGAGCGGGTGGTGCGTCGCCTTGCGAGTGCGCGGCCTTCTCGGGGATGAGTCTCGGGGATGCGTTGGCTGAACCGCTGTTGATCGCGGCGGCTTTTGTGAGTCGCCGTCTGATGCGTGTGCTCGTCCGGACGATCTGATCTCCGACTGCGCGGATCGCGGCGGACGAGTCTGAACGGACGTCCGTTCCGGCCCATTGCGATGCCGACGGGAACGACAGGTGCACGACCGGCAGTCCGAGCTCGGCGAGGACGAGGTAGGCGACCGAGTCGGCCATGACCCGCCGGACGCCATGGCAGGCGGCAGAGTCGGCGCTAACCGCATCAATGCGTCCCCCAGGGCACAGCGCGTGAGCGAGCTGGTGAGCGAGCAACGATGCCGCCGCCGACTCGTCCAGCTCTGGCGGGACCTGGATACGGCGGCCGGGACGCCCGAGATAGGTCCAGCCTTGACCCCGATCGACATAAAAATCGAGGTCGGCGGCGAGTCGGGACAGCCGGTGTAGCCCCTCGGCCGGAGTGCACTCGTTCCTCTCGATCGCCTGGCCGTTGGTCTGCTCGATGTCGAAGACGGTGCGCGGCTTTCCGCGCGTGGAGATGATGCGGATGTCGGTTTCGCCGCGGCGGACCTGCCGTCCCTGCTTCTGCCATGCGTCGTAGGAGCGAACGTCGGTCGCCGAGGGACGCTGGGCCGGGATCAGCAGGGTGTTGGTGAATCCATACCGTCCATGCCGGCTGGCGTGTGTCAGCCAGGTGTCCCATGGGAGACGTCCGTCGGCGAGGCTGGCGACAGCGTGGTCGGCTATCCCTTGGAGGACGCTGAGTCGGCGCCGCCGTTCTTCCGCCTGGGCGAGCTGCTCGTCCTGGGATGTGGTCATCGTGCGTCCCGTCCGGCCGACTCTTCGCGGACTGCCGCGATCATCTGCGTGAGTCGGTAGTTCGCGATCGTGAAGCCCGACTCGCGCAGGCGCCGGCCGAGCCGGTCCCGCCTGAGCTGGCCGCCTTCGCGTTCGACCTCGCGTTGGAGTTGCCGGGCGATGGCCATCATCTGGTCGTCCTGCCGGGCCTCCTCCGCGGTGTCGGAGTCAGCGGGCGGGCCCGGCGAGGCCTGGACGGGCATCCGGTTAAGGGCGAGCCGGTCGGCCAGCGGGGCACGCCATCGCCATGACCATCGCCCGTAGTCCTGCTGGAGTTGGGAGACCTCCAGCAGGTGGCGGTACTCCAGGTCGAGGCCCTGCCGGTACTCGGTGATGTGCCAGAGGATCATGCGCCGCCACAGCAGCAGGCTGGAGACCGGCGCGAGGAGCCATCGGGCGGTCGGGATCCGTTCCATGCGGCTGGCGGAGGTGAGCCCGACCCATCGGCGGATCAGGTGCCGGACGCCTTCGATCGCCGTGATGAACAGGACGGGCATGGCCGCGTGCATCACGCTGCCGACCAGACTTCCGTGCGCGGCGGAGACGTTCACCAGGACGGTGCCGGCGATGTAGACCCAGGCGACCCAGCGCAGCACGGGCCAGGGCAGGTCCAGGTACTCCATCAGCAGGTCCCAGGCCAGCAGGATCAAGATGCCGACGTCCATGCCGACCGGGACTATCCATGCGAGGTCGCCGAAGTGCGGCTCGGCCACCTGCCGGATGGTGGTGAACGACCCGAGGCCGCCGAGGACGGCCAGTGCTGCGATCAGCGGAGCGACTGCGGTGGTGACCCATTTGACGGCTGCGGGCTGCGCTGTCCGCCGATCCGCGTCCCTCGGCGCGGGCGGTGTCGGGAGTGCGGGCGGGGTGGTCACCGGGTGCGCCTTTGCACCATCCAGAGCAGCAGGCGGGCGACTTGCCGGGGCTCGTCGGTGCTGCCGAGCAGCCGTCCGTGGGCGGTGACGTAGGCGTAGGTGCCCTCGGCTCCGGCGCACAGGACGGTCTCGGACCATCCGTTGTGGCGGATGCGCAGGCGCCATCGTCCGTTGCGGGGTTTGCGCGCTCGGACGCGGACACCGATGCGCCGCAGTTCGTAGTGGAGCCGGAGGAGGCGGGCACGTCGTTCCGCCAGCTCAGCCTGTGTGGTGGTGGTCCCCTGCGTCGTCATCGTTCCCCCGGTGTCGGTAGTCGACGGAGTGAAACGTCCGTCAACTAGAATCCTTGATCAGGAAGATGCATCACGCCGAGACGTCGGTCAACTACAGGATGCAACTCGGCGTGCTGTCACTTGCGAGCATTCTTACGGGATGCGAGGACGGGGAGCCGGCGAGCGCCCTGTGCTGCGCGGCGGACTCGCCGGGCCAACGCTGGGGCCGGGAGCCCACGGGTTGGGGAACGCGGCCATGGCCAAGCGGACCTGCGACGGCACCTGAGATGCGTCCCGTTGGGATCCGGGCTGCGAGCCCGGGTCGGTCTGCGCCTGCTCAAGGTGGTGACGCGCGCGGCGCGCGGCATCCGCCTGCGCCTGGCGCTGTTGGAGCAGGCGGATTTGCGCGATCGTTTCCAGCAACGCCAGCAGGCGGCTGACCAGCAGGAGGATCGAGACCGTGGTGCGGTCCTGGACACCGGCAAGGGCCAGCAGCCGCGCCGCCGTACGCAGCGCGTTTCCTGCTGATGTGGGACGCGGGATGCGGCCGTACGGGGCGCGGGCCGCGCGCTCATAGGCATCGGCAGCCCGGCGCAGGTGCTGGTTGCCGGTGGCCTTGCCCGCGGCGTGCAGAGCGTCCGACGCCGCCCAGCACGCGTCCTCGGCGGCATAGGGGTCGGTGGCCAGGTGCCGGCGGATCTGCGACGTGGCGAAGGCGGCAGCCCGTGCCGCGTCGTCATAGAACGCCTGGCGTTCCTCATGCGTCAAGTCGTCCTCTGGTCGGACCTCGTCGCGCTCCGAGCCGTCCCAACGTCGTCGCAGGCGCGGCAGCGTGAGGTCGTCGGCGAGTTGGCCGCCGCTGCACCACAGTGGTTCGGCTTGGTCGGGCAGCGCGACGGCGTAGCCGGTGACCTCGTCCGGGTCGCTCTTGCTGTAGCGCGGCCGGACCAGCAACCCGTCCTGTTCCAGCCGGTTGAGGAACTCTGTGGCCGTCCGGGTGTCGTCCGCCGCGCGGCGGACGGCCGTCCGCAATACCGCCCGAGCCGTCCGCGGCGACATGTGCCGTCCAGACAGCGGACGAGACCCCGGGCCAGCGGCGCCGTCCGCGCTCCATCGGCGCCGCAATCTGGGCAGCGTCAGGTCGGCGGCCAGCTTCCCGCCGCCGAACCACACCGGCCGTCCGGACGAGGCGCAGTCGTCGGCCAGCGCGACGGCGTAGCCGGTGACCTGACCCGGTTCCCGGGTGCTGTGGCGCAGGCGGACCAGGACGCCCTCAGCCCTTAACGTCGCGAAGAACTCGGCTTCCGTCCGCGTCCCCGCCGCAGCCACGGCGACATGCCGCCGCAGCACGCCGCGAGCCGACTCACCACGCCCGACCCGCGCGGCCTTCTCGGACTCGCCGCGCTTGGGCCGCCGCGCCGCCGTCCGGTCCGCCGGAGCCGTCCGCCGCAGCCCGAACCGCCGCTCCACCTCCCGGCACGCGTCCCGGATCCGGTACCCGTCGTTCCACACCTCCGGCCGCGCCCCGTCCTCGCGCGCCAGGGTGGCCACGATGTGGATGTGGTCATCGGCGTGCCGGACCGCGACCCACCGGACGCCGTCGTCGTCCTCTCCCTCCGCCAGGCCCGTCCGCGACATCACTTCCTGCGCGACCTCGGCCCACTGGCGATCGCTCAGGATCGGGTCTTCCGGCGCCGCCCGCACCGACACATGCCACACCGGCTTGCGGTAGTTCCGCTCCCCCAGCAGAGCCAGCGGCTGCGTGAGCAGACCGTCCAGGCGGCGGAAGTCCCGACGGCCGTCCGCGCGCAGCGCCGGCTCCAGCTCGGCTGGTGTCCGAAAGCCCGCCACGATGTGCGGATCGCGGTGCTCCTCACAGCGGCCAGGCCCGTACAGGTACCGGACCAGTCCCTGTACTCGCCCGCCCCGCACCACCTTCCCGATCAACGCGCGCCGCCGCCCGCGCTAAGGAAGCCGCTGCCGCAGCTCGTCAGCGAGGTCATCCAGCTTCTCGACAGTCCGCGCCGCCGACTCGGCGTACCACTGCAACTGTGGCGGCGGCTCCCCCGAATGCAGCGCCGCGACCGCCTGATTGAGGTTCACCCCGACCCGCCGCGTCTGCCTCGCCGCATGCATGACCACCGCCAACGACTCCCGCAGCAACGCGTGCTGCGGCTGGACGCTGCCGCGCGCCGCAGCAAGCACCGCGTGCGCCGCGTATGCCCCGACCGCCAGCCGTTCGCCCCTCGCCGCCGAGGCGACCAGCGCGTGCTCCTCATCCGACAGCGAAACCTCACCGACCGCCTGCGCCTCGGCGTCCGATGGGCCCGCCGATTCACCCGCACCGACCTCACCACTTGCTGCGGCCCGTCTTCGTCGACCACCCTCACCTCCTCTGTCACTGGGATCGCGCTCGATCCCCGCCGAGCTGGACCGCGCCCGGTCCAGCTCGCACTATGTGCACGATTTCCATTTCTTGCTCCGCACGGGCAACGCCCTCCGGTAAGGGGCCCCTGCTCAATGGGCATGGCGAAGAATGCCTACGTGATCGCTTTGACCGACGAGTTCCTCAAGACCAGGCCGGGTGTGCTCTGCTACTGGCCGACCGACCTCGACAGCCCGGTCGCCGGTACCTGGAGCATCACGGCTCCTCTCGCGCCGTTCTCCGCCGATGACGAGTACGAGCCAGCGACCTTCCGGCCCGGTACGGCCGGCCCTGAAGTCGTCTCAACGGAGATCTCGCTCGACTTCATCCAGCTACCGGCCACCGAACCCAGCGGCCTGGGCGGGCTGACGTTCACCTTTCCGGAGTCTCCCGAAGATGGCTACATCGACGGTTCGGTGTATCTCATCGCGGCCCACTGCCCGGTCTACGTCCGCCGCATCGATTTCGGTCGGCTCGTCCGGGACCAGTTGGCCGCCACCCTTCATGTCTATTTCGACTTCGCCGCCGCTGGTGGCATCGGCATCCATAACCGCTCCGCCGTCCTGGACACCGCACTGCACTTCGAAGTGGGCAGGCCAATGCGCCCAGGAACGCGGTAACCCACTCCTCGCGAGCCGTCCGGCCCCGTCCAGGTGTGAAGACGGCAGTACAAGTCTTCAGGAGAGAGCGCGGCCGGTCGTTCACACCAACGGCGGCGGCTGACTCAGAGGACCGTGAGATGGCGCCAGTTCACCGACCGCGACGTGGATGCGGCGGTTGTGGTGGCGAGCGAAGTTCCGGCGGCACATCCACTGCAGGATCCGCGCTCGGGAGGACCTCACCGATCGTTCTGGGGAAGTCTTCGCCTGCGGAGCCCACTTGCGCATCGCCTCGTCCCACAAGAGTCACCCCCGCGTGTTCGTCGAGAGAAGCCCCTTCGCCCTTGTCCAAGGCGTGGATGGGCGCGAGTGCGCTCGCCGCTCGCCGGAAGCCGTCGCCGAGTTCAGCCGCCTGCTCGGTCGCACGCGCAAGCGCGTTGTGCACCGTTGTCACGGCGGGGACGGGGTCGTCGCTCTGATCGTGGGCGAGCCGTCCGGCATCGAGCTCTCGCGTCAGGAACACGTCGATCTGTTCGGCCGTCTGTGCCAGGCGGAAGGAGGTCTGAGCCAGGTTCCCTAGCACCGTGTACGCGGCGGCCGGCTCGGTAAGGCCCGGTGGGCCCTGCGCCAGGTGATTGAGGGCTCGGACACGCTCATGCAACTCACCTGCGAGTCGCTCGATGTCATCGTCGGTAGGGGTCTCGTGGTCGTTCATGTGATGTGATCTCCAACGTCGCAATGGATCCGACCATGCAGCGCTCCTCTCTGTTGACGTCACCTGCCTGCATGTGAAGCTTCAAAGCCTCTTGCACTCACCCTGTCAACTAAAAGCAACATGAGCCAGCTTGATCAGCGGTGTGTCGCGGTTCTACGGCTCAAGGTGGCATGTCCGACTGAGCGGAGGTCACCTGTGAGGACGGCAGAACGGAACAGATGGCCGAGTACCGCCTCGCCAAGACCGCCAACCGCAGCGTCGTCGGCCTGATGAGCGAGTTCACCTACCTTGCCGAAGTCCACCGGTCCGGGGAATCGGGACCTGACCTACTCGACCTTCCCCGCATCTGGCGGCCTCTGCGCGCCCCCTTTACGCAAGGCACGTGCGCCCCGACCGCGAACTGGCGCCCTGCTGCAGACCATCCCCCTTTTGGGACCGTGATCCGCCCTGGGCCGCAGCCCGTCACGAGGGAACCGGTACGTCTCCGACTGCCTTGGACGTGGTCACTGAGCCGAGTGGAGCTGCCCGGAGGATGAGGAGCGAACAGGCGACGGCAAGCACGGTGAGGACACCCGCACCGAAGACAATGATCTGCGGCCCGGCACCTTGGACGAGAGGGCCTGCAGCCAGGACGGTCACCGGCATCAGGACGTAGCTGGCGATGATGTTCCAGCTGTTCACGCGCACCAGTACCTCGGGCGCGAAGGTGTTCTGCAGGGCAGTCGTCCAGAACACGTAGTAGATCGCCGTGCAGGCGCCCGGAATGAAGGTCGCCGCCGCCAGGGCGACCCACGGAGCCTGAACTCCCATGAGGAACATGGGGACCGCCCCGGCGGCCGGGAGCACGGCCGTAGCCAGGACCAGCCGGGACGGCTTCCATCGGGTGCCGATGAACGCGCCTGCGAGCGCGCCGACGTACTCGCAGGCGGTGACGATGCCCCAGGCTCGTGCGCCGCCGTGGCCGTCATTCATGTAGATCGGGCCGGCGATGTCGGTGTAGCAGACCATGGCGACGATGACGGCGGTGTACTGGAGCGTCATGATCCAGACCCAGCGGATTGATGCGAACTCGCGCCAGCCCGCACGGAGCTCCCGCAAGAAGCTGGGGCTGCTAGCGCGCCAGCTCGGCGTGCGCAGGCGGCACAGGGCGAGCGCACCGACTGCGCACAGGATGCCGCGGGTGGAGGCGGCCCAGCCGGGGCCGACGACGCTGACGACCATTCCCGATGCCGACAGGCCGATCAGCAAACCGATCGAATCGGTTTGTTTGATAAGGGCGTTTCCTGCGAGTCGGCCGTTTCCGGCGAGGATGTCGGCGATGATGCCGCGGATCGTCGGCAAGAACATCGCCGTGGCGATCCCCGACAGGGTCGCAAGAGCGCAGAGCAGTGGCAGCGAGGCCTGTTCCGTCCAGAAGCACACGGCGAATGCCAGCCAGGCGACGCTGGTGATGATTTCGGCCGCTATCAGCACATGGTGGCGCCGGAAGCGGTCCCCGGCCACGCCGCACAGGACTATGAGCAGGGCGGGGACCGAGTTGCAGGCCAGCACGACCGACAGCCCGCCAGGCCCGTAACCGAGATCCATCACGCCCCAGGCCAGGGCGAGTTGACCGAACCCGGCGCCCGCGCTGGAGACCAGCCGCGCGATGAACAACGGCGCGGTCTCAGGGCTCTTGAAGAGACTCAAGGACGAAGGTACTTTGAGCACCGTCGCAACCTAATGCCCGACGTACTGAGAGTTGCCCACCCTTTCTCTTTCCTTGCCAGCCTCAGGCGAGGCCCTTACTCCAGAAGTCACTGGGCGAGCAGGTGACCGCGCAGGAATTGTGCGATCTCCTCGTAGGCGCGAAGTTCGTTCTTGCGGCTGGTGAAGCCGTGGCCTTCGTCGGGGAAGACTTCATAGCGGACGTCCACTCCCCTGTCGCGTAGATGTGCAACGAGTTGGTCGGCTTCGGCACGGGGTACGCGCGGGTCACGGGCGCCCTGCAGGACGAACAGTGGGGCCGTGATGGCACCGGCGTAAGTGATCGGTGAGCGTTGGGTCAGGTAGTCGACGTCGGTGTCGGGGTCGCCGAGAACGGCGGAGACGAAGTGCTTCCAGGTCGGCGGGCATGCTCGCGCCAGTGTGACCAGGTTGGTGGGGCCGCATAGGGAGACGCCGGCGGCCCACGGGTAGGGCAGGCGCGCCAGGCAGGACAGTGCGGCGAAGCCGCCGTAGGAACCGCCCATGACGGCGATGCGGTCGCCGTCCAAGTCGGGCATGGAGCGCAGGTAGCGGGCGGCGTGGTCGAGGTCGTCCAGGTCGCAGCCGCCCCAGTTGCGGTAGATAAGTTTCTGGTGTGCGGCTCCGTATCCGGTGGAGCCGGCGATATTGGGGGCGAAGACCGCGATGCCCTGGTCGAGCAGGTGCTGGTAGAGACCCGAACGCAGGTAGGCGGGGCGCTCCTGGGCCTCGGGGCCGCCATGGATCGACAGCAGCACCGGGTTCGGGCCAGGTGCGTGCGGCCGGTAGAGCAGGGCGTGGATACCACGCCCACCCGATGCCGGATAGACGACCGGTTCGGGCTCGACAGGCTCGATCACGCGAAGTGCGGGCGGGCGAGCGTCAGTGAGGTACCGGAACCCGTCCTTTGCGTCCAGGACGGCGATCTCGTTGGGGCGAGTGGCTGTGTCCAGCAGCAGGACGACCGGATCGGCGCCGGGTGCGAGAGCAAGCGCGTTGATCACACCGGACGGTATGTCCGGGAGCGCTTGGACGGTGCCGGCCTGGAGGCCATGGAGGATGGAGCGGCCGTCCACATTGACCGACCACAGCAGCGTGTCGTCGGCGGCCTCGATGCCTTCGACATCCCATTCATGGTGTGAGATGGGTTCAAGGCTCTCGTCATCCAGGCTGTAGCGGGCGGCGGCGATGTACTCGCCCCAGATGTCGGTGCGCAGATAGAAGCCGGAGGAGTCGGGGATCCACGGGCCTGGCTCGAAGAGTCCGTCTCCATATGTCGCGGTCACGCACTTCGCCTCCGCATTGGCCTCTTGGAGGTCGATGAGGTATGCGGCGACCTGAGTATTGGATCGAAATCCAGCGGTCAGCAGCCATCGGCCGTCCGGCGAGATGCCCGTTGGTTCGAACACCACTCCGGGCGGTGGTGTGATGCGCCGCTCGGAGTTATCGGCCAGATCGCGGACGAGGACGTCTTGAACCGTCGCGTCTCGGTCGTTGGCGGCGTAGGTCAGGTAACGACCGTCAGCGTCGAAGGGCGAGGCCGCCAGAACTCGCTGGCATTCGGGGCCGGAGCTGATCTCGGTGGGGTGCTCGTCCTCCAGCCCCATCCGGTAGAGCCGGTACTGCTCGTCGCCTTCTCGGTCGGCGGTGAACACCAGGCTCTTGCCGTCCGGCGCCCACGCGATCTGCCGGACGGCCTGATCGGCGAGATCGGTGACCCGGCGAGGCTCGCCACCAGCGACCGAGACGATCCACAGGTCGAACCGTCCGCCAGCGTTGCTGGAATACGCCACCGTGCCGGCGTCTGGGGACAGGGCGAGGGTGGGCTGAAAACCTTGCCGGGGAACGAAGTCGCGGTATTCAGGCATGCACGCCTCTCTGATGAGGTCGGGGGGTGGTCAAGGGATCCAGCCGCGTCGCACAGCAGCGGCCCCGGCAGCGAAGTGGTGATGGTAGAAGCCGAGCTTCTCCCGGATGGTGGCCGCGTCCCGACGCACCGTGGTGACGCTCACGCCGGTTCGCTTGGCGATGCTCGCCTCGGTGAGTCCTTCTGCGAGCATGCTCAAGACCTGCCTCTCGCGCGGCTTCAGCGGGCTCTCGGGGTTCGCGGCACCGAAGGGAATCGCACGCTCCCACAGCAGCTCGAAATACTCACGCAGCGCCGCGGCGATCACCGACGATCGGATCAGCAACGCGCCCGACATCCCGGTCGGTGTCAACGGGAGCATGGCGATCGCCTCGTCCGCCAACTTCATCTTCATACCGATCCGCGGCAGCAACCGGGCCTCTTCCCCGGCTTCAACGGCAATCTCGATCGTCCTGACGCCGACGGGATGCTCGGCACAACTCGTCTCGTACAAGGCCCGGCACCGGACGTGCCCCTCAAAGGACGGTGGAGGCGGAACAGCGGTCAGCTCATCCATCGGCCGCTCAACAGACTGGTTGTCCATCGTCATCCAGTCGTGCCGCGCGGCCGTGATCAACGAACGCGACACGTTCCCGATCTCCTCGCGATCAGTGATGATCCGCACCAGACGGTCGCTCGACTCGTCCACGATCGGGCTTGCCCACGGATTTGTTTCCGCCATCCGTCGCTGTCCGGCCAGCAGCCGTTCCTGATCGGCCACCAGCCTGCGGGTCAGAGCAGCGAGGGTGCCCTGTAGGGCCAGGTCCGGCGGGACGGGCGCCAGCCGCGGCGGCAGCGCCGGCCCAGACGACTGCACGTGCGCCATCCCCGCGGCGATCAAGGCCTCGACGCGCTCGGCACCGCCCAGCAGATCCGCCCCATCGCTCTCCGAGCACCACCCCTGTGCCAACAGCCGGGTGTAGGACGCCAGCAGCTCGTCCGGGACGAGGTCCTTCAGCAGCCGTTCGGCCGCCTCCTTGGCCTCAACGACCATCCCACCACCTCCGGACACAGAGAGTAGCGATAAGGGGCGGAAGAGTTACATGACCGGCGGGTGAGTGTTTCGCGCCAATGAGCAGATGTGATCACCACCTGAGGCACGCACCGGAACCTGCTATGCCATCGAACCAACGGCTGGCAGGGTGCCCCACCAGCGGCTCTCCGGCGTTGATCACTTCTGTCCAACGCGGGTTTCGCTCACTCCCTCACTGGCCGCTGCCCGGTTCCATCGAGCTCACCAGCAAGAACCGAACCGACACGGGAGCCACGATGACGAGCATCTCCATCCCCACCTGCCACGGCTGCGACCAGCTGACCACCCGCAGCACCCAGCAGGCCCGCCGCCCACGAATCGCCATCGCACGGAGCAACAACGGCCACCGCACCCTCTGGCCTTCGCTACGGACGCTCGCAACTCAACTCCGCGCCATCTTCGGCACCTGCGGCGCGAACAACCGGCCCAGCCGACAGGCGCCTCCTCATGACAACACCAGCAGCAAGGCGAACATTCTGGCCCGAGCCTTCGGACACCCCGACGGAGCCGGCTTCATCGGCCCAGGCGCCGACGCTCTCCTCCGCGGCCTGTTCACCGAGGCGCTCGCCAGCCAATCCGAGGTCGCACAGGTCATCACGACGCGCACCGACCTCGACCGCCTATTCGGTGACGCCTTCGACGAATCTTCGGCCAGCGCCCATGCCCCTCGCCTGCACATCATGGACAGCCTTGAGGACGCCATCGAGCACCTCGAACTCGAAGCCGAGATGGTCAAAATGATCAGCGCAAGCAGCGCCGCGTCCAGCAACGCCCCCGCGTTCGTCTGGCTCGCCACCCCGGGTCCAGACGCCGACGTCGTCCACGAAACCCTCCGTCACTGGCCCGACAAGAACCTCCTGGCACTCCTGTCTGGCCCATGGCCCTACGGCCCAACCCACCTGATCGAGCAGACCGGGCCCCGCCCTCGACCCAACAGCCCACTCCCTCTACCGACACCGCAGGAAGCGATCAAGCGACTCACCACCGGGCGCCGATAGCTCACAAAGTCCGGACATGCCGACGAGCGGATGTTCCAGACCGGTCGCGTGTTTAACAGAGTTTGCAGTAGTCGGGGCAGTCGGTTGAGGGCACGCCCTTGCCATACATGGCGCCCACGATGTCCTGAACGTCCTCTCTTCGGATGTTCAGGTGGGCGATCTGGTCTGGTTCGGTGATCGGTGGAGGCAGCGGCTTCAGCGGGCGGGCGTTGGCGATGCCCTGATGCGGGCGATGCTCG
Organism: Actinomadura bangladeshensis; assembly: GCF_004348335.1. GTDB lineage: Bacteria > Actinomycetota > Actinomycetes > Streptosporangiales > Streptosporangiaceae > Spirillospora > Spirillospora bangladeshensis. The sequence continues at coordinate 13,914 of NZ_SMJW01000036.1, forward strand.
TTGTAGAAGGTCTCGACCTCGCGGAGGGCGTGGAGCAGGTGCCGCTGGTTCCAGATCAGAGTCCGGTCGAGGAGTTCGCGGCGGCAGGTCTGCACCCACCGTTCCATCACCGCGTTCATCCTCGGCATCCGTACCCCGGTCAGCACCGTCTGGATGCCAGCATCGGCCAGGACGGCGTCGAACAGGTCGGGGAACTTGCCGTCGCGGTCGCGGATCAGGAACCGTGTCCGGCAGCAGGCGTCTTCTAGGTCCATGACCAGGTTCCGGACCGCCTGGGCCACCCAAGCCGCGTTCGGGTGGGCGGTGGCGCCCAGAACCCGGATGCGCCGGGTGTGGTGCTCGATGACTGCGAACACGTACATGCGGGCGCCGGTGAGGGTTACGGTCTCCAGGAAGTCACACGCCAGCAGCACTTCGGCTTGGGAGCGCAGGAATCCGGTCCAGGTGGTGAGGGCACGCTCGGGCGCCGGATCGACGTCGGCGTCGTTGAGACCTCGTCCGGGCCGGCGGCCGAGCCGATGATCCTTCCCAAGGTCGCCTCGTCGGGATCGAGCGGCGGGAACTGTGACACGTCTTTGAAGGCGTCGCTGCCGACGTCGGTGACCTGACTCCGATAGAGGATGATGTGGTCCTTGCCGGGGATGATGTGCTGATCGCCATGGTCAAAGCCGCCGAGGAGCTGCTCGATCTGCTCGCCGCGGCGCAGTGCTCCGCTCGCAAAAGACGGGGTCAGATGCCGCATTCAGGGTCTCCGTTCGTCGTCGGGCAGGCACCCCGCATCGACGCGGCCAGCCAGATGAATCATGACGCCTTCGGGATCCATTCCAAGGCAGCCGCCTGCCCACAGCACAAGCGCTGTCCTCCACGCCTACGACGCCAGCGGCCTCAAAGTCACTCGCACCTCCGCCCCACGAACTCCCAATGTCCTGGGCGTGGCCGTCCCACGCACTGACCGTGCTGGCCGCGGAGGCGACACTAGCCACTCCAGCTCCGCAACACCGAACTGCGGGTCGCGACGCTCCGTGTTATCAGCCAGGCCGTCCTCACCGACGTCAGTCATCCTGCGTCCCGGCGGTATCTGGCCATGCCACCAGCATGCGCCCGCCCAACAGCCAATTTTCCCTGGTTAGCGAGGACGGCGCATTCCTGGCTTCCAACTGCTTTCATCCTGTCCGTGAAAAGACTGGCTTCTAGGTGAGCTGAAAGGGAGTTTTCCCAGGTAGTGACGCGTTCAGCAGTATGGCCGATTCTGGCCTGGGGGTGGCCGCAAAGCCAGTAGGTGGTTCACCTTTAGAGAGCCGCAGTGGCTCCCCTGGCGACGTCGTTCACCGTCGCACGGGCATGTGCGGAAAGCGTGTCCATAAGGTCGCCGGAACTTGCAGGCTCCAGGCGTTCCGCGTCCGCGATCGGGAGGAGCCCGATGAGTCGACAGAACGACATCGAAAATCCTCTCGAGGGAAGCGGAGCCCTGGTGCCGACGCCGCCCGCAGAGGGGGAGCGGCGGGGACGCTTGCTGCGCAGGGGGCTTGTGTACGGCAGTGTTATCTGCCTGCTGCTCGTCCTCTCGGCAGCGGGGATCCTCACTGCTCCCGAACCGGACCGGCCTGGTCCCTCCGAAGACCGGTTGATCCTCGATGGCAGGGCGGTGCGGGCTGGGCGGCCCTCTCCCGACCGTGTGGTCACCAGCCGACCCGTGTCGATCAGCAAGAGCGCGCCCGAGAACCGCTGCAGCCAATCGGCCCGCGGGTGGACGAAGAGCGCGGGCACCGACGATCTGCTCGTCGTCATCGACCGCTGCACGCCGTTTGCCTGGGCTGCATACGTTCAGCACCTGATGCTCGACGGCGCACGTGAGAACAGCCGCGTGCAATTGCGGTCTCTGCCAGGAATGCATGGCGCGACGATGGTCCAGGTGGTACTTGCCGCGCCCGAGCGGCTGAGCAGTGTCAGGGCGTACACCTCCGTGCTGTGGCGCAAGGGCCAATACGTGGCACGGGTACGAACGGGGTCCCGGTCATCGACACCGCCGCCTCTCACGCCCGACGTTATGCGTCTGGTGCACGAACAGAACGCGAAGCTGCCCGGCACTCCAGGGCCTGGGCTGCGGTCCGTCGACACCAGCGCCGACAGCGCCTTCCTGAGGTCGACAGAGAGATGGATTGTTCCGGGTGCACTGTTCTTCTACGCGGTAGCGAGCCTGATCGGCTGGGGCCGCGACCGGTCGGCGCGGCAGAGAGCGGATGGGTGGCCACCCAGCCTGCCGGGGGTGCGCGCGGTGGAGGTGACACAGCGCGCACGACGGCTGGCCACGGGTTCCGGTATCCAGCGCTGGATCGTCACAGTGTTCTTCTTCGCCACGTTCGCGACGGTCGCGAACAACATTCTGTTGGGCGTGGTCCTCAGTGTCCTGGGCTCCTACGGCCTCAAGCTCGGGCGCCTCTACCGTCCGGGCCGCGAGGATGTATGGGGCAGGCAGGCGCAGGCCAAACTCCTGACGGGCAAGCGCTCGTCCCAGGCGATGGGGCTCGCGATAGCCGCAGCGCTCCTGCTGGCGGTGAGCATGATCGGGTTGCTGATCATCCCGCCGCTGGTCGTCCAGTTCGCCCGAGCGGGATATGTCGAGTCGTTCTGGCGCTGGAACCCCGTCATCGTCGCCGACAGCGGCGGGCTGGAACGCCTGGTCCGTGTGGTTCCGGTGCCGATCACGCTGGGTTGGCTGGCGGTCGCCGCCTTCGCCCTCTTCCAGGTGAACGAATGGTCGTTCCTCGCCGCGCGCCGCCGCTCTACTCTGACCGTCGAAGAGAGACAGAACAGAGACCCTCGTCCCCCGATCGTGTACCTGCGGAACTTCGCCGACGACAGGCTCACCATCCGCACCGCGCCGCTCACCCGGCTCAGTTTCCTGGAGAAGCTCAGCCTGCGGCAGCGGGAGTCGTTCGAGGAGGTCATCGTCCGCTATCTCCAGGCCTACGGACCGGTGATCGCTGTCAGCGACCCGGACCGGCCCAGCACCGTTCTGGGCGCTGCTCATGTGGTCCTGCCCCACGATGGCTGGAAGAAGACGGTGGCGGGCTACATCGAACGGAGCGCTCTCGTCGTCGTAGGGGCCACGCCGATCGGCGCGACGGACGGACTCCACTTTGAACTCGGCACCATAGCCCGCAGCGGAGCCCTCGACCGCACGCTGCTGCTGCTCGCGCCGCGCGGGCTGGCCGAACGGTTGCGGGGGTGGCGGCGGTTCCGCCGCAGCGCCGCGGCGTTCGGCATCCCGGAACAACTGGAAGACCAGGCGGGCCGGCTCCTAGTGGTCCGACACGGCGCCGATGGCTGGACGGCCTACCACGCCGACCGCCGAACCGACTGGTCGTACGCGGTCGCGCTGGCTCAGTCCGCCGATGACATCCTTCTCCCACAGGCCGGTGGTCAGCGGTGACCGCGCCTTCCGATCCTCACCCGTCTTTACTCGAGCTCTACAAACTCGCCGTCGAGATGGCGGACCGGGTCTCGGCCCGGCGCGGGCTGTCCAACTCCTTCTTCTTGACCGTCCAGACCGCCTTCATCGCCGCGACCGGGGTCACCGGGAGCAGCATCGCCAAGTCGCTGTGGACGTCCCTAGTATTCGGGCTCGCGGGTGTCACCTTGTCGTTGGCCTGGTGGGTGCAGCTCCATAGCTACCGCCGACTGAACGGCGCCAAGTTCGCGGTCATCAACGCCCTCGAGAGGCAGCTCCCGGCCCAGATATTCACTGACGAGTGGACGGTGCTCCAGCAGACTGCTCAAGGTCCGCGGCGATCGCGCTACGCCGAACTCGGGTTCAGTGAACGGATGGTGCCGCTGGTCTTCCTGGTGCTGCACCTGCTGCTTCTCGCGGCCCGGCTCGTGGGAAAGTACCTGTCGTGAGCTACATCGACGATATCGCCGACCTGGTGCGCGGCTGCCTCCCCTCTGAGGCCCTCCCACCCGAGGATGCAGCGGCATTGTTCCTGATCTACGCACTCCTCGTCCGCGCCAAAGGCCAGGCGACCACAGCGGAGGATGTCCACGACGCCTGGTCCGCATGGATGGCCACCGTCAACCCCGAACACGACGCGCTGCTCCCCTTCGACGAACTGAGCGTCGAGGCGCGCGCTCAAGACGCCGCGTACGTCCGCGCGATCCACGACGCCGCCCTGAGGCTGGAGAAGAGAGGACACCTTTGACCTCGTCTGAGGCTCGGCCAGCTGTCGGCCAGGCCAAACTTTAGTATTTGAGAAGCTTACGTACTGGAAGCGCAACTCGTCGGAGTCTCGCCTGTGCTGGTCCGAGAGACACCTGAGGGGAGACCAGGTGCCTGTCCTGGCTTTCCGCCCCCGGAGCAGCGCCTTGGTTCGGTATCGACTGCGATACTGCCGCTAGCCGCAGGAATCGCATGCGATTCCGCAAGGTCGAAAGGCGGCATGAAAAGAAGCAGGCCAAGGTTGCACTTGCCGAAAATTACGTCCGCGCAGGTCAAGCGGCATGTTCGTACTCGTTGAGGATTCCGCCCAGCCGTTGCGTTCTTCGGATGTTCAGGTGGGCGATCTGGTTCGGTTCGGTGATCGCTGGAGGCAGCGGCTTCAAGGGGCGTGCGTTGGCGATGCCTTGGTGAGGTCGATGCTCGTTGTAGAAGGTCTCGAACTCGCGGAGGGCGTGGAGCAGGTGCCGCTGGTTCCAGACCAACGTGCGGTCCAGGAGTTCACGGCGGCAGGTCTGCACCCGCCGCTCCATCACCGCGTTCATCCTCGGCATCCGCACCCCGGTCAACACCACCCGGATGCCGGCATCGGCCAGCACCGCATCGAAGACCTCAGGGAATTTGCCGTCCCGATCAGGATCAGAAACCGTGCCCGGCAGCCCACGTCCTCCAGATCCATGACCAGGTTCCGCGCCGCCTGGGTCACCCACGATGCGGTCGGGTGGGCGGTGGCGCCCAGAACGCGGATGCGGCAGGTGTGGTGCTCGATGACCGCCAGCACGTACATCCGCGCACCCGTGAGCGTGACAGTCTCCAGGAAGTCACACGCCAGCAGCGCCTCGGTCTGGGAACGTAGGAAGCTGGCCCAGGTGGTGGCGGAACGCTCGGGCGCCGGGTCGATGCCAGCGTCGTTGAGGATCTCCCAGACGGTAGAGGCCGCGACCTTGACGCCGAGCACCAGCAACTCGCCGTGCACCCGCCGGTAGCCCCAGCCCGGGTTCTCCCGCACCAAGCGCAGTACCAGCAGCCGGATGGAGCGGACGGTCGGCGGGCGGCCCGGCCTCGTGGGTCTGGATCGGGCGGCGTGCTGGCCCGCGATCAGGTCCAACAGCACAACCGCCCATCATCCAGGGGCGAGGGCGATGTCGTGGCCTGTCCCACGACGGTTCCCGACCCTGCGTCGCAACCCGCCGGACATTACGGCTCTCACCTGCACGGACGTACTTTTCGGCAAGCACAACGTTCCATCCGCACGCTGGTGCTGCGCATGGGCCACGAGAACCCGAGCTGGGGGTACAGGCGGGTGCACGGCGAGCTGCTGGTCCTCGGGGTGAAGGTCGGCGCCTCCACGGTGTGGGAGATCCTCAAGGACGCCGGGATCGACCCGGCACCCCAATGCGCATCCGGCACATGGGCGTCGTTGCTGCGGTCCCAAGGCGACGCCCTGTCGGCTTGCGACTTCCTGGAGACCGTCACCCTGACTGGGGCGCGCATGTAGTGCTGGCCGTGATCGAGCACCGCACCCGCCGGATCCGCGTCCTGTGCGCGACCGCCCATCCAACGGCCGCGTGGGTGACGCAGACCGCAAGGAACCTGGTCATGGACCTGGAGGACGCCGGGTGCCGGGCGCGGTGGGCTGGTCCGGGACCGCGACGGCAAGTTCCCTGAGCTGTTTCGACGCGGTCCTGGCCGACGCAGGCATCAAGATGGTGCTCACCGGGGTGCGAATGCCACGGATGAACTCAATCATGGAACGTTGGGTGCAGACCTGCCGCCGCGAACTGCTGGACCGGGCCCTGATCTGGAACCAGCGCCACCTGCTCCACACGCTGCGCGAGTTCGAGACCTTCTACAACGAGCACCGGCCGCACCGGGGCATTTCCAACGCCCGCCCGTGCACTCCGCTGCCTCCACCGATCACTGCCCCCGACCAGATCGCCGATCTGAACGTACGAAGACACCAACGTCTCGGTGGAATCCTCAACCAGTACCAGCATGCCGCCTGACCTGCATGGATGGGGTTTTCGGCATGAGCAAGGTCGGACTCCATGTGTTGGAAAAGGCGGCCACATCGCCGAAGAGGCGGAGCCGACGGGCAGCGCGTGGTTCGGCGGACTCGGACATCTCCAGCGGAACCGCGTCGCCGGCTTGCGTACAGGCGATCGGCCCGCTCGCGCAACCCCGCGGACGCCCGCTCCTGAAAGTCCTCGTAGGACGCCTGGACTCGCCTGATCCTCTTCACGCCGCTCGATCTCAGACCCGGGCGATGGCGCAGCTGGCGAACCCGCCGCACAGGGGGCCGCCCCCGCAAGGACGTTCGCGCCGTCGGCGGCGTCACGTGACGATCCGGACGTGTTGGCCCCGCCCGTCGTCGACCAGATCCGCAGCCTCCACGCCTACAGCGACAACGAGATCTCATCCAGCTCTAAAGGCGGCCGGAGCGCCAACCGTCGAGTCCCGCCGGCGAGAGGCTCCGAACGCCCGAAAGCCTTTGACGCTCTCGAGCGTCGGCACGACAATGAACCATGACACCGTACTCGAGGAGAGCGGCTTGCCATTCTCTGTTCCGCGCCGGCGCTGACACCGACCGGATCGATCACGAGTGCCGACCGGCGATGCCAGCGAGCAGCGCAGGGCCGTCCGGCCGCAATAGGCCTTTATCTTACAATGGTCACATATCGCCCGCTGTGGCTGCCGCCGCTGGTCACTGTCTTGTCCTCCAACTTGAGGGCCCTCTCGTGGGCCGGCCTGGTGATCGCGGTCGTGTGCGTGCTTGCCTTCCTGATCCTCTACCTGACCGGGTGGCGCGCCTGCGTCGGGCTCCTTCGTCTGGACGGAAGCGGCGGCACACCCGGCCCGGACGACCTCACCGAAAAGATCACGGTCTCCGGCAAGGCGATGCACGCGCTGACCGCGATTGACTACGGTGTGTCGCCCGGTAGCCCCTTGGAGGGAGAACTGCACCGACGCTGGAGACAGTCCGAGAACCTCCATTCTGCCTACCTGCCCCGCCGGCACCGGGCGAGTCACTGTCGGGTCAACGCGGGCGGCGTCGGTTCGTGGGAAGCACCGAGGCGATTGCCGGTGATCGCCGACTGCGTCGCCCAGACGCTCGAACCGATCACAGCGGCCCCCCATCTCAAGACCGGCCACTCTCTCACCGGTATCGGGGGAGCATCGGCCCTGCGGCGAGATCCTGATCCCGAGGCGTTCCGGCCGGGGTCGGGCCTCTCCATCTGGAAGCGCGCTGACGCGATATGGGCGCTGGTGATCACAACACTGATCGCCGCCGTCAGGGGCTTGGTCGTTCAGGAGGCGCCGTGGGGATCACGTTGGACGACAGTTCCCGCGTCGGGGATTGCGGCCCATCCGACAGCGGCCCAGGCTGTCGACGCGGCGACTCAGCCGGACCGTCCGGTACCTGGACTCAAAGCCGCAGGCCAGGTGATGTTCCTGTCTGCCGTCATCACACGGATTCACCCTCATATCCCCGGAGGCCGCCTTCGCAGCGGCTATGATGGTCGCCATCACCTGCACCGTGCCGCGATCGAAAGCCGCCGAATAAGCCGCAGAAGACGAGGGCGGAGCACAATGAGCTCGTTGACGGTGAGAACAGCCCCAATCGGACGCCGGTAGGCGGTCATGAGATCGTCCGTCGGAAAACGTGTTCAGTTCGTGGCGTCACTGATGAGGTACTACACAATAGTCACCTCGACCTGTTTCTTCGGCGAGTGGGCCCTACTGTTCGTACTGGGGGTGTTCGGATGGTCTGGCGTCGACGAGGTCGCAGACGGAACGTTCACCTGGGCAGGACTGGCCGCTTTGCTGGGTTGGATCCTGGTTCCGATCAGGCGCCGCCTTTCCCGTCTCGGGCGCCGACTCGCGACCGAAATCCTGTTGTCGCCGAGCCAGCTCGGCGACGCCGACTATGTGCTGTATCTCCGGCCGTTCGACGCAGACCGCCGCAACTACCGCCTGCCGAAGGCGAAATATGGCATCACGTACGTCGACCCGGGGACGGGCCAAGTGGAATCACAGATCACCGTCGAACGTCATGATCTCACGCTAGAGGAGGAGTTGGCCAGCATATTCAAGCGCTTCGGCAGGCCGATCGCCGTCGGACGCCCGGGGGAGAAGGTTCCCCTTCCAGGAGCCGATCGGATGTACCTTCCTCGCGATGGCTGGAAGCCGGTCGTGAGTGAACTCATCCGCGGTGCCCGGCTCGTGATCATCGTCGGGGCGACGACCGAAAGCATCCTGTGGGAACTGATTGAGGCAAGACGTCTGCTTCCGCTTCCTCGGCTTGTCATCCTGGCGCACGGCGACGAAAGCTCCTATGAACTATTCCGGACCGCGGTCCGGAACGAATTCGGTCGACATATCGCTCGACAGGGAGTAGATTTTCCGGCGGCACCTGAGCTTCCGGACCCTCCGCCACCGGACCACAGGGATTCCCAGGGGTTCTGGAATTCATTCAGCAGCGCGCTCTGGGGAGCGGTTCGTTTCGAGTTCGACGGTACGCCCCATTTCTTCAGGTTTGATGACAAGCGTGACCTGAAGTGGGGTTCATGGCCGTTCATCGGGGATCTCACCGACGAACTCTCGCAACTTCGCCGCCGGAAGCCTGAGGAGTGAAGGCCTGAGCCGATGATCAGACGGGCCGGTGGTGAACGACGGCTTGCCGCCCGGCTCGCCCCCACCGAGAGCGGCACCTGCACACTCCGACGGGTCGGTTATCGGGACCGGCCACGCGATCGTCGCCTCGGCACCGAGCCGACCAGGGCCGGCGCCAGGATACCGGTGAACAGCCAGCCGCCTTTCCTGGCTCCGTGGTAGGACGGCCGCCGTTGCGCTGTCGAAGGGCAGACGGAACCTCTTGGCGGGGGCACTGCGGACGCTGACCTGTCGGCGATATCGGAGGCAGTGTCTGTGCTGCGCCGCGAGATCGACGAAGGAATGCCATGGGAGAGAACCGGAAAGGCGCTAACGCCTCGATCTTCCGCAGACGCGACGCCGCTGTGACCGGCGCCGACTGCGAGCACGCCACGGTGTCCATGCTCGCCCTGCATCTCCTCCGGTCCTGCCCGGCGTTCATTAACACCCATCTCCTCCCGACGGTCCTGTGTCCAGCCAACGCTGCAGCCACTGGGCCACCGTGAGCGGACTCCCGGCCGAGCCACGCAACCGCACCAACGCCGCTTCTGCGGACTTACGGGTCCGGAAACCGCCACGGCGGACACGTCGACGGCGACCATCCGTCCCGGTCCCCAACTCCAGTCGCAGGTACCAGCTGCCGTGGCTGCGCTCGGCCGCCAACCGCGGGCACCTACTGCCCAACGCCCAGCCGCCGCCCGGATCCTCACAGCCGCATCGCCGGTACACACCACCGGCACTCCTCGCTCTTCTCATGAGGTCAGGGTGGGCGGCCTGCCGATGCCTCGACCATCACGGACGGCGACAGACTGGTCTACCGAGCACGACAGCACCGCCTCGGGCTAGGGATCCCATCCCACCTACACAACCTCGTCCCGATCCGCACGATTCGGTAGGCGGGACCCACGGGTTTCGTCGACTGGGCCGCCAGCCAGCCACTGGAGCACTCGATCGGGTTCAACATGGCCGGCGACCTCTGCGCCGTGACCTTCGCGCCACCCGAGCATGTGCGAAGTGCGCGACACTCCGACTATCAGCCGCGGCCAGACATATTGGTGCCCAAGCTGACCGGCCCGGTGGCCGAAGGGGATGCAGATCATCATCCGACGCGAACGCACCCACGCCGGTGCCCAACTGCGCTTCAGACCTTGACTGCCGCGTTCACCTCTGGTTCAAGGGAAGGACGGCGGAACGTCGGAGAGGGCAGGAGACTGTCCGACCCACTACGCAGGTCCATCAAGAACGCATCCAACCTCACTTGCCGACTCCGACCTCCCTGAAGGAGACAGCATTGACAAGTCATACGGTTGGTTTTGTCTACGTCCTCAGCAATGGCGCGATGCCGGGGATCGTCAAGGTCGGCATGACCACCAAGCTTTCTGAGGACCGCGCGAAGCAGCTCCAAGAAACGGGCGTCCCTCTCCCCTTCGATGTGGAGTTTCGTTGTGCAACTTCGCATCCCAGAGCTGTCGAAGCAGAGGCCCACGCCCGGCTGGCTTACTGCCGGGTTGCCCCTAATCGGGAATTCTTCAAATGCCCTCCGTCGCTGGCCATAGAGGCGGTCAAGGCCGCCCTGCTGGAGACTTCCAGCCTCCCCGCCTGGAATGTCGATCACCAGCACTATGTCAAGCGTGGTGATCGCATCGCGGTTACCATGAAGGCCGACGACCTCTTCGTTGTCCTGTCCTATCCGAGCCTCTTCGCGCAGCAAGCTGAGCCAATCGACTTCTGGCAGGCGCATAGCGACGGCGATCTTTTGGAGCTGATGGGTGCGGATGACCCCGGTCATGTTGCTGGGTTCAGTGACGATGACCCCGGCGGCGAGGCAGACCCTGTTCCGTTCCTCGACCGTGCAGGCACAACGCCCAACGGTGCCATCAACGGTCGCGAACGCCTGATGTCCGGTGAACGCCTCCTATGGCTTCGGTCAGCGCCTGACGGCCAGTTCTGCGCCAGCGCGATGTTCGAGATGCACAGCCACTGTCAGGCCATAAGCCGCACCTGGGACGTGAAGCTGACTCCGGATGGTTTTCCCCTTCTGCTGAACATTCCAACCTTTGAGGAACTGCCTCCAAGTTTTGTCCGCACAGTCCGGGCAGCGATGCAGATGGGCATCCCGCGCAACTGGGCGCCGCGCAACCCAGATCCGGCAGATGGATGGGCGACAGTAGCCAATGATCCTCAACCTCCCGAATACTGGCTCACCCAACTAGAGCCTCCGAAACGCCACCGCAGGAGCCAAAAGTAACCGACACCATCGTGGGATGCTGGGGCTGAGCGGAGTGCCTGCAGGTGATCACAAGGTTCATGCGAGGAGCCGAACCGTTCACCTCAGGAACTGGGGTCGAGCTTCACCGGCACGTCGCCGAACTGGGCGCACAGGTCGAGACGTTGACGGTCAGCCAGGCGGAGGGGTCCGACACCCTAGCCAGCTAGCCCACACCCGGGGGTCGCCCTCGGACCCACCCTCGATGCGGACCGTGGGGCCGATGGCTGCGGCTGAACCTCGGCCGTTGAAGAGAGGTCAGGCGTATGGGGTTCGGCGTGCCTGGTAGAGCCGGAAGCCTTCCTCGACCATCCACATGGCGGCGAAGGTGGTCCAGTACAAATTGCTGATGTTGCCGGTGACCCGGGTCATCGCCATGTCCCGGCCCCGCACGGTGGCGCGGGCCATGACTTCCTTATCCAGCAGGCCCAGCGTGCCATACTCGTCGCCGTGGGCCAGCGAGCTACAGCCGCTCCAGACCACCTCGGCCAGATCGGCGCCGATTCCGGCAAGGTCGCCGGCTTCGCGGACGATGAGACTGTAAGTCGGCGCCTGCTTCAGCTTCTGGTGAGCCTCATCCACCGTGATGCCAAGGGCGGCGACGAGTAGGTCGTTCACCCGCGTGAGCGCCTCCTCTTTCGTTCTGGTCGCTGGCTGGTTCACCAGCTCCCGCATGCGGTAGGAGCCCCTGACCTCCTTGCGCTGGAGCGCGAGACGGCGGGTCACCCGGGTGGGCCGGTCCTTGGGACCGAGCAGCCACACCGCGCGGGCGCCGTTCTCGATCGCACCGCGCACCAAGGAGGACTGGGCGTGGGTCTGGATGCGGGCTTCGATGCAGCCGTTGACGGGCGGGCCGAAGACCGAGGTTCGAAGGCACTCGAGGTGGTCGGTGGCGACCGTGAGGGCGTGCCAGGCGTAGCCGGACAGCTCGAACGGGTGGGTCTTGGCGTCGTCACCGGCCAGCGGGCTGCGAGCGGCCACGTTGGAGGCGTTGGGGTCCGCGCCCGTCTGCTCGCCTCGTTGCTGGGCTTTTTCGAGCAGGGTGCCGAGTTTGCGCAAGTCCCGCTCTTCGTCGGTATCCACAGAAAGTAACCGTACGGAGGTCAAGACCAGCACAGCGACCCATTTACCGTCCAAGTGGGATCCGGCGTGGACTGCCCCTTCAGTCGCGCGGTAGGCCTCACCGGAGCCGGGTTTTTCGACCTCGCGAGGCCACGGTCCCGACCGCCCATGGTCCCCGGTAGTGAGGGCAGGGGTTCCCATCTGCGGGAACGGTTCTCCGATCATGGAGCCCTAGCCATGACGTGGCCAGGGGCCACCCGGGACCCGGCCGGAGAACGGGTCCGGGGAACCGCACCGCTGCCGCCGGAACCGGTCTGGGAACCCGGCACCCGGATCGTGCACAGCCGGGCTCTACCCGCCTCGCCTGTCGAGGATCGTTCTCGTCGTGCTAGCACCGCAGCGCGGCAGCGTTTGCGCAGGTCGCTTCTCCCGCTTCCGGAGAAGTTGGTGGCCATCTCGGGCAACTGCTGGGCGCCCGGCAACCCGGTTACGCCGTTCCACCGGCATCGCAGCCACCGGCTCCACGCAAAAGAGATGACGTTAAGTTCGTCGGCCTGCCAGGGTCGCTGCCATGTATGTGAGTCTTCTGCCGGGGGCAACCTCGGACGATCTTCTCGACCGGCTGGGCAAGGTCCGCACCAGCCTGGAGAACCTGTCGAACGGGCACCACTCCTCGGCCAACGACCGCCGCAACGACTACATCCGGTGGGTCAGCGAGTCGGTCGCCCAGCTGCGGCACATCCTGCCGCCCGAGGAGCTCGACCGGCTCCTCATGACACCAACGTTCTGGCACATCCACACGATCGACGCCGTCGACCTCAACGTGAACACCGAGACCATCAAGGTCGAGCTCGACTTCCGCAGCCGCGAGCTCGAACTCATCCACAAGACGCTTAAGGCCCAGAAGGAACGCTGGGCGACACCGCGGATCGTCATCCCGGACAGCTCGATGTTCTGCGAGCACGTCGACAAGCTGGAGGAGTGGGACCTCGCGGTTCCCCTGCGGCTGGCCGAGCGCGAGCCCCTGCACATCGCAATCCCGCTCGTGGTGGTCGAGGAGTTGGACCGCCTCAAGGAGAGCAGCAAGAAGCACACCCGCTGGCGCGCCGGGTATACCACGGCGGTCATCAACCGGGTGCTGCCGGACTCCGACGAGACCGGCGTCCTGCGGGAAGCGGGCTACGCACCCGGCCGCGGCACGATCACCCTCGAAGTCCTGATGGACCGGCCCGGCCACGTCCGCCGGGCGAATGAGGACGCCGAGATCGTCGACCAGGCATTCGCCGTCAATGGGCTGGCGGGGCAGGCCGTGACGGTGCTGACCTACGACACGGGCCAGACCAGGCAGGCTCGGGTCCGGGGGCTGGACGTCCTGAACCTGCAGACCGAACCTGCCGAGGCAGAGCCGCCTCGCGAGGCGAAGGGAAGGTAGCTCCGCCGGGCGCCGCCCCGCTAGCAAAGGGGGCGGCGCCGAGGCCTCGGACGATCACTGCGACGGCGTAGAGCCGGCGTTTTGCCCCGGGCTGCCCAGGGCGGGTGCCCTTGACGTCAGGCGCCAGGTCGGTCCGTGCTTCGTTCGCGGGGCGGCCACGTCCCGAGGGTGGGAGTTGTGGTGCACGGGGTTCCCTCCGCCGGGCCGCCGGAAGCGTCGATTCCTGCGCTTCAGAAGGACGGCTGCCACGGCCCTGAGTTCGGAGGCGGAGGCCGCTCAGCCGGTGGGGGTGACGAGTACGGCGGCGCCCATCACCGTGAGGTCAGCGGCCAGTCGATGGCGACGTCCGCGAGGTATCCGGCCAGCCCGGCGGAGGACTTCCTCGCGATGACCAGGAGGGACGTGCCGACCGCGGCGGGGACGGTACGACCACCAGTAGGCGCGACCCGATGATCCCACGGACACCTGTACATGGTCGCTGGCGGAACATGTCCGCTCGTTGTCTGCTCGGCGGTTCCGAACCGGACTGGCACGGAGCGGAATGTGGCGGGATCGTGCGACCGGATCGGCGGGATGTCTTGCTCGGCGATCAACCGCTGGAACTGATGCGTCAACCACCCCGGCGACACCGGCTCACCGTTGAGATTGGTGAACACATAACCGCTGTCGCGGTACCCCTCACCGAACGCCTCCTGCTCGGCCCGCTGCCGACTCCGGTGCACCCGCAACGCTGCCATAGTGGTGCGGTCCAGCGCGATCACCCGGTTGCTGTGCGGCGTCTTGGGCGCGCACACGGTCAGTCGACCGTTCCTGCGCTGCACCTGCCGGCAGATCACCGCGGTTCCTCCGTCAAGGTCGACCTCACACCATCGCAATCCGGCCGCCTCGCCGCGCCGCAGCCCGCGCAGCGCGATCAGGTGGTAGACGGCGTACAGCCGATGGCTGCGGATGCCGTTGAGGAACTGCGCGGTCTGCGCGACCGTCCACACCGCCACGCTCGGGCGCTCCCCCGTCCGCCGCCACTGCTCGACCCGGCCCGCAGTCCACACCACCGCACGCGGCCGCCGCGCCGGGGCAAGGACCACCAGCGACGCCGGGTTCTCCTCGATCAACCCCGCCCGCAGCGCGGCATTCAACGCCGCACGCAACGTCGCCCGAATCCGGTGCAGCGTCGCCGCCGTAACCGGCCGCCCCCGCTGTTCGTGGTCGTGCGCGATCGTGGCCAGCATCCGCTCCACATGCCCGACCGACACCTCCGCCACCAGCAGATCACCCAGCAACGGCTCCAGATAACGCTCCACGTGATCGGCATAACCGGCAACCGTCGACGCCGCACCCGGATGGTTCGCCAACCACCGCCCAGCCACTCCGCCACCGTCAACGCACTGCCCGTCGGCCCACGCAACCGACGCAACTCCTCCTCAGCCGCCTTCCGGGTGGGAAACCCGCCCCGCCGGACCCGCCGACGGATCCCGCCCGGACCGCTGCCCAGCTCCAGCCGCAGATACCAGCTCCCATGGCTCCGCTGCATCGCCAGCCGAGGGCATCTGCCACCCACCGCCCGGCCCGAAACCCGATCTTCACACCCACACCGGCGATACACGCCACCGGCACCACGAACACGTCCCATCCGACCATCGTGCGCTCCACCGCAACACCCCGGGCGAGACAACACCACCTCGACCAAGCCAGATGTCACCAACGCCACCCGCTACGTCCATTCCTGCACGACAGCCTTGAATCTCGTCACAGAAACCAGGGCACCTCAGTCACGCCCTCATCAGCCGCGGACCTCGCCAGGGCCTCGGCCGAGGACGCACTACAGGGCCGCCTCGACTCTGCCACGCGACAGCCCACCTCCTAGGTGGCCGTGTACGACGAACTGCTGCAGCGGGCCGATCACTCTTGGAACGAAGTTCAGCGCAGGTTCCGGAGGTGACAGGAGATCATGGGCGCCATGACGGATGCCATCCTCGCGCCGCTGCTGATGCCTACCGGCCCCGGCCAGAGCGACCTTCTGATCCACTTCTGCGGCCGCCGACCGAACTCAAAGTTCACCCCTGACGTCCCCCCCGAGATCAAGGAGATGACTCCTCAACAGCGCCTCGATGCCATCCTCACGAACCAGACGCTGCTTGGTTTCACCCCCTTTCGCGCCCACGGACCGGCCGTGTGTCTGTCGGAAAGCCCCGGCGACCACCTGGTTCACATGCTCCGCGACCGGGGGATGGCACCTTGGGGTGTACTGCTGCGCCGCGCGGACGTCATCGCCGCTGGAGGCGGTGGCATCGCCTACCCGCCCGAGGCGGTCCACGACCAATGGCCACCAGAGATCAAGATCTGGGGCAACCCCATCCGCAACGACGGCCAAGCCATCATGGACTTCAGCTGGGAGCGCGAATGGCGGATCCCCTCGCCAAACGGGGCATGGGGATTTCAGCCTCATGCGGTGGCCGCAGTCCTCGTCGGCGACCCGGCCTGGGAACCCACTCCCTAGCCACCGATTGGATCGACGGCAGCACAGGCGAGCCCGTCCCGGATCCTGCGTTCACTATCGGCGGAGCACACCCGTGGCACCACTACCCCGCAGCTTGGGCCAATGCCGATCATCTCTACTGGGACGGAGCCACTCTGCGATCACTCCCATAGGGCCCGTTCAGTGGCCATGGCGATGACTGGACCTCGTTCTCCCCACATGCCCATTCTGCGCGCGAGCGGCAAGTCCATACCGTCTCGAACGCTGCGCGGAACCGACGTTTCGGTGACTGACCCACTGAATCATCGAGATGATCGACTTGATAACCGAGGGCTAAGTCGCGAGCCGGTACGCCCACACCTATCCTGTGCGGTTCATAGCGGTCGCGACGCCGACCCGCGAGGACACGCCGATCTTGGCGAAGACGCGCGACAGGTGCGTCTCGACCGTCCGGACGCTGAGGTAGAGCCGCTCGGCGATCTGCTGATTGCCGAGGCCCTCGGCGACCAGCAGCGCAATCTCGTGCTCGCGCGGCGACAGCCCGAACGGCAGGTCCGGCCTGCCCTTGGCGCCGCCCGCGGCCGTCCCGGCGGAGGGCACCCGGACGCCGAGGCGGCGCTGCTCGCGGGCGACCTGGGCGTGCAGCCCCTTCATCCCGCAGGACCCGAAGACCTCCGCTGCGGCGCGCAGCCGCTCGCGGGCCGCGGTGCGGTCGCCGGCGGCGGCGTGCGCGAGCCCGGCGGCCAGTTCGGCGCGCCCGGCCTCGGGCCGCCGGCCCGCCTTGGCGAGCAGGGCGGCCGCCTCCGCCGCCAGCGCGGCCGACGCGGCCGGGTCGGCGGCGCGCAGCACGTGCGCGCGGGTCAGCCGGGCCAGGCCGACGTCTCCGGCCAGCGCCGGGTTGGCGATCGCCTCGGCGATGTCGGCCCAGTTCGCGGCGCTGGCCGCGTCGTCCTGGCCAGCGCGGGCACCCGCGAGCGCCTCGGCGCAGATGCCGAGCGTGCCGAAGTCCAGGCCGCCGGTGTCGTCGCCGCACGCGGCGATCAGCGCAGTGGCGCCCTCCTCCAGCCGGCCCTCGTTGACCACCGCGATGGCGCGGGCGACGTGCGCCATGTGCGTCCACCACTCGCCCGAGCCGGTGTCGTTGGCGACGGCCTCGTCCCCGGCCCGCACCGCCCGCTCGTGGTCGCCCATCCAGGACGCGGTCAGGCACTGCTGGATCAGCCCGTAGGCCAGCACCTCCTGCGAGCCCAGGTCACGGCCGACCGCGGCGGCCTCGTCGGCGACCGCGGCGGCCTCCTCCAGCCGCCCCACCTGCGCCAGCACGCGGGACTGCCCGGCCAGGAAGTAGCCGAGCACGAACGTCTGCCCCGTCCGGCGGGCGATCGCCACCAGCCGCTCGGCGTGCCGCAGCGCCTCGTCGTACATGCCGAGGAAGCACTCGGCGAACACCAGCCAGGCGAAGCAGTCCAGGCAGTCGGCGAAGTCGGTGTCGGACGCCGCCGAGAACAGCCGGTCGGCGGTCTGCGCGTAGGCGATCGCCTCCTCGACTTCGCCACACGCATAGGCCACGATCGGGCGCATCGCCGCGACGGCCACGGTCAGTCCCGGCCCCCAGCCAGGATCGCTGTCGGGAATGGATTGTAGAATCGCATCGGCTCCGCGGGTGTCGAACCGCTGGAACCTGTCGGAGATGAGTCGAAGTCGTAGGAGCATCGCCTCGGGGGTCTGCCGGTCGGTGATGCGGCGCAGCTCGTCCAGCACCAGGGCGCGGGCCTCGTGGATGCGGCCGAGTTGCCGCTCCATGATCGCGTACAACCGCAACGTCCGCGCACGGTAGGTGGTGTCGTCGGGCGGTAGCAGCCCGAGCAGGGTGCGGGCGGTCTCGCGGCCCTCCTCGGCGTGGCCGCTGACGGCCTGCATGAAGGTCAGTTCGACCAGCAGCTCGACGCGGTCGGGGTAGGCGCCGCCGGGGGTGTCGGGCATCAGGTCGAGCGCGGCCCGCAGCCAGTACGCGGCGGTGCCGGGCGCCTGCGGCGCGACGACGCGGGCGGCCTCCACCAGCGTCCGGATCGCCTCGGCGTCGCCGAACCGCGCCGACCGCACCACGTGGTGGGCGCGCACCGCCGCCGGGGCGCCCAAGTCGGCCAGCCGCGCCGCCACCCGCGAGTGCGCCGCGATCCGCCAGCCCGCCGCCGTCGAGGCGTAGGCGACGTGCCGCACCAGGGGGTGCCGGAACCGGAACCGGCCGCCCGACGCGGCCCGCACCACGTCATGGGCGGTCAGCACGTCCAGCGCGGCGAGCGCCTCACCCGGCTCCATCTCCGCGGCCACCGCCGCCAGCTCGGGCTCGAACACGTCCGCCGCCACCGCGGCGCCCCGCGCCATCCGCAGCGCGTCCGGCGGCAGCGCGCTCAGCTCCACCTGCAAAGCCGCCCGCACCGCCGGCGGCACCTCGGTCAGGTTCGCGACGCCCTTCTCCCAGTGCCGGTCCAGGCCGTTTCCGGCCACCGGCGCCGTGCCGCCCGCCATCTTGGCCAGCGCCTCCAGGTAGAACGGGTTGCCGCCGCTGGCCTTGAACAGCGCCTCGCACCGCGACCGGCTGATGTCGGGCCCGAGGAACTCGCGCACCTCGCCCTCGGACAGCGGGTCGACCGTGACCCGCACGCCCTGCGGGCCGGCCGCGTCCACCAGCGCCATCAGCCGCGGCGACGCCTGCGCCGGCCGGTAGGCGACCGCGACCAGCACCCGGGCGCGCGGCGGATGCCGGACGAGATGGTCCAGCAGCTCGATCGTCGCGTCGTCGGCCCAGTGCAGGTCGTCCAAGATCAGCACCAACCCGGACGGCTCGGCCAGCTCCTCCAGCAGATGCCGGACGGTCCGGTGCAGCTGGTACCGCGCGACCTGCGACTCCGGCGAGGCGAACGGCGGCTCGCCGGTCAGGTCGGCCAGCGCGGGGAACACCTGGCCGAGCAGCCGCCGCGCCCCCGCCGGCAGGCCCAGGGTGTGCTCATCGAGCCGGTCGTCGAGCGCGTCGACCACCGCGCCGAACGGCATCTCCTGCTCGAACTCGGCCGCATGCCCGGCCACGAACGGCAGCTTGCGCGCGACCGCCCGGTCGGCCAGCTCGTTCAGCAGCCGCGTCTTACCGGCACCGGGCTCCCCGACCACCGCCAGGAACCGGTAGCCGCCCGCGGCCGCGTCCAGGACGCGCTCGATCTCTCGCAGCGCGTCCCGTCTCCCAACCAGCGGGGCACTCGACATGCCTTCGGCCGCCCAGCGGTTTATTACATCGGCTTTGTCCCTAGGTGACACGTCTACTGGCATCACAGCCGAATCTGCGGGGGCCGCTGACTTGCCGTGATCTGAAGAAGGTGACTTCTGGCCGGCTACCCGAGGGACGTAGGCATCAGCGTGGCGGCCTGTCACCTCTCTCCAATCCACGCGACTGGCGACATAAGCGGCACAACGTACTAGAGAATGCCGGAATTGAAACTGACCACGGGCGGTGGGCCGGATGAGGTCAAATCTGGCCAAGTCCTCTAGAGTTCGCCGTGTTGCATCACGGGTCGTCCCGGCAAGCGCCGCAACCTGCGACACTCGAAACTCCTGACCGACCTTAGCGGCAGACCACATTACATCGAGCATCGTATGGGGAAGTGCACTGAATTCAAGAGTCAGCAAAGCTGCCAACTCTAGAGGCAATTCCGCCTTCCAAGGAGAATGAACGATTGATTCTATGAATTCTGCCACATCTTCACGGCCTTGAGCCATGCGCCCCAAGGCTTCCAGATACAACGGGTTCCCCCCACTGGCCTCGAACAGCCGGGAGTGCCGAGAAATGACCCCATCATCTTCCAAGTACATCAGGAAGGCCATGGCCTGCTCGCGCGTCAGCGGGGGAAGCCGAATATGCATCCCTGAGGTATTTGCGACCGATACCATGGCTTCAACCTGCGGAGACGCCTGTCGTGGCCTGTACGCAACTGCAAGCAGCACTCCACCCCTCGGCGGATGACTCGCCAAGTGGGTCAGGAAATCGACCGTCATTTCATCGGCCCAATGCAGATCATCCAGTATGAGCACCAGCCCGGAGGGGGCGGCCATCTCCTCCAGCAAGTTCTTGAACTCTCGGTACAGAACGTGCTCCTGGACTGGCAAGGCACGCCTGGCCAGGCCTTTAACCGCCTCTGCTGGCAGGGATTCAGGAACAATACTGGAAGCCAGACTAGGAAGCGCCATCGCGAGTGTCTCTCGCGTTCGCCGGGGCAACTTAGGAAGCAATGTTGCCACCCAGCCGTCAACCATGTCGACCACTGGACCCAAACTACCGGATCCCTGCTCGAACGCTTCTGCTCGACCTGTCAGAACCAATCGATTTTGAGACCCCCTGTTAGCCAGAGCCTTTAGAAGGCGGGTCTTACCGACTCCCGGATCGCCGGCAATCGTCAAGAACGCGAAGCCACCTTGACTCGTGGCTTCCAAGAGTTCTTCGAACATATCGAGTGTTTTTCCGTGGCCTATCAGCGGCAGGCGCCCGAATGGCAGTGCCGCGTGTTTACCGTCCGCGATGGCGGCACCTCCCGATCGCATTTTGCGTCTGGTGCGCTTTCCTGGCGGACCAGGCAGGGGAACGCAGCCATTCGCTTCTGCTAAGGTGACTCACCGGTCAACGTTCGTCTCGTTGATGCGGCGCCACGCGGTCACCCATCGACGCTGATCTTCGCTACTGCCACCGCACGCCGCAATAAAAGCCCTGAGGTAGAACTGATTCGCGGCAAACGGCTGAGTTGTCGGTGTATTCGAATCTCCCGCCAGGCCGCGCTCTCGGTGGGCCTTGAAGAGCCTTCTATGGATGGTGGCGTGCGAAAAGACTCCATTGGAACGGTCAGCCAGTTTGCGCGTGCTCAGACATCCCGCCCATTTCCAGTACTTCACCGCCCAGTCGTCCAGTTCCTCGAAAGACCGTGGCCGACTCTCCCCCTTGAGAGGATCAGGTTTGCAGTCATGACCGTCAACGTCCTCCACAGCTGGTTGTTGGGGGTCGCGGGCGGATTCGAATCGTTGCTCACCCGATGGAGGACGAGGCGGTGGCACCGAATGGGGCTGTGGCCTGCTCGGCCGCCGTCTGACAGCAGCTTCGTTGTGCGCCGCTTCCATGATCAGCAGGAGCGGTGCCGGCGTTCCGGCCTGCTGCAGTGTCGCACAAGCTTCTTGCCATTTTGGCAGCGGCGCATGCGGGTCTACGAGCTGGCGAAGGGCTGAGAGTATCCGCGGAGGGAGACTGTTCGCACGTCTATCGATGCGGTCGCGAACGACATGGCCGACGAGTTCCTCGAACGACGCGCCTGTCGGTGGGGTGTTCATCGACATAGGCCACGCTCACGACCGACGCTGCTGGGTCGAGGCCGCAGCAAGTTGCCCCAGAGACGCGCCGATCGCCAAGGTCACGATCGTCGCGAGGACCCCAGTGGCGCCTTGAAGCAGATATGCCAGGCCACCGCCAGCATTGATCACGTGCGCTACGGGGACCGGCCAGGTCGGTGGGTTATCCAGTTGCAGTGTCAGCTTCATCTTGCCTTCCGCTCGGTCTTGGGATCCATGCCCGGACGTCCGCGTTCGCAGCGTTCGTCAACCCGGTCTCCCACAACAGGGCCAAGCGAGGCTGGCGTCCAGTACAGATCGTTGCCTAAGCACGGTGATGGCGGAAGGTTCGATCCAGAATTTTACGTACCAACACACGTACATCCACCTGGCCGTTGTAAGAAGACGTTTCAAGTTGTATTAGTCTGTATCTGGCTGTAACAATGCTCGGCGACCGAGCAGAAGCAGTTGCGCAGTCTGCACGATGTCACGGCTCCGTCCGATCCGGCATCTTGGATGCAGGCCGTTCATATGCCTCACCCGGTCTTGGGATCCGGCAACAGCATGACAACGGCGATGGCGGGAAGACCCGGACTCCCACCCGGGTCTTCCACCCGGGTCTTCCGCCTAATGCACCCCCTCCACCTGTCTCATGGAGTTCCTCGTTCGTCGATCCCCACCCCAGTGCGAGAGCCTGGCGACGGCGCCGCATCAGGGCTGATGCGTTCCCGGATGGCAAGACGATCGGCCGGTGACCTGCAGTCCTCGCTAGGCTAAGCAGCCTCGCACCTATACTTCGGCTGGTGATTTGGAGCTCGTAGGCGGCGCTAACGTGGACTGCTTGTGGCCCACACGGCCTCTGCCGTTGCCTCGGCCTCAGCCCGAAGTTTGCTGCGAAACGCCGGAGCCGACCTCCATGACTCGGGCCTGCGCTGCAGGGAACCTGCGGGGCGCGAACCCTGCAATTACCGAAACTCCGTCTGTACGGGTCAGGCGAGGCTGCCGCCGGGTAAGCTACGTGATCACCAACAGCCATGGCGGCTCGTTGTCGGCTCGACGGTTCTGAAACGAATCGGCATGCAGCGACATTGGACGGCAAGGAAATCGGGCGGAACACGGACGATTCGGCATACAATGACACTGTGAGACCCGTTCCGACACGACGATTTCGGACTTTTAATCCGGAGGTTGCGCAACCCAGCCTCGCCGCAGGAGGACACAGACATATCGGATGATCGCTTCCGATGATGCCTCCTTGCCTGACCAGCTTCGAGTGGAACGCCCAGTTCGTCAATCGGTGCGGCGGCGGCTGCGGATCTTGTCGAAGGCGGCGAGGGCGGTGTCGTCGGCGTCGTCGAGGGTGTGGAGGTAGCGCTCGGTGGTGGAGATGGATCCGTGGCCGAGGCGTTCCTTGACGACCTGGAGGTCGACGCCGCCGGCCAGGAGCCAGGACGCATGGGCATGGCGGAGGTCGTGGATGCGGACCTTGGCGTCCAGGTCGGCCTTCTTGAGGGCGGGCTTCCAGATCCGGTTGCGGAACCGGTTGGCGGGGACGTGGCCGTCGGTTTCGCGTCGGCGGGGTTCGCGGGGGTTGTCCTTGCCGTCGGCTCGGCGGCGGGCCCGGTATTCGGCGAAGGCTCGTCTGCAGTGGTCGCAGCGGCATTTGGCGGCGTTGTAGGCGCTCAGCGTGCCGTGCCGGTATCGGCGCCCCTTGGCGTTCTCTTCGGTCCAGCCGAGTGCTTCGGGGTCGAGCGGGGCGGGTCGCTCCTCGGCCGCGGTTTCCGGCTGGTAGACGAACAGGAGTCCGTCGGTGCCGAGTTTCTCTTCGATGATGTGGTCTTCGAGTTTGGCGACGATCTGGTCGCTGAGCTTGAAGCGGCGCCACTCTTTGTCTTTGGGGTAGTCCTTGACCAGGAAGCGTTTGCCCTCGGGGTGGAACTTCGGGTTGAGCTCCACGACGACGCGGCTGACCGTCAGGAGGCGGGAGCGGGTTTTGAGGTCGCGGCCGCGGAGTTCGGTGAGTTCGCCCCAGCGCAGGCCGGTTTCGATGGCCGTTTCGACGAGGAGTTTGGAGTCGGCGTCCGGGAGGGCGTGGTAGAGGTCGTCGAACTGCTCGGGGCTGATGATTTCCAGCGGTTTCTCGGGGACGGTGGGGGTGCGGACTCCTTTGCAGGGGTGGATGTAGGTGACCTGGTCGTTGAGGGCGGTGGTGAAGATGGCGCTGAGGACGACCTTGTTGTAGCGGATGGTGGCGGCGGAGACGCCGTTCTTCTTCATCTGCCTGATCCAGGCGCGGACGTGCTCGGGGAGGATGTCCATCATCCGCATCGCGCCGAACTCGGGCATGACGTGCTTGTAGATCGAGTAGTGGTAGCTCTGCATGGTGGTCGGCTCGACCTCGTGGTTGGGCAGCCAGGTCTCCTCGACGTACTTCTGGAAGGTCTGCCGGCCCCGCTTGAGGTTGAGGTCCCGGCCCTTGCCGACCTCGGCCTCGGCGCGCTGCCAGGCCCTGTCGGCCTCCTTCTTGGAGGAGAACGTCCCCGCCGATGTGATCTTGCCTTTGAGGTCTTCGTAGCAGGCGGTGTAGCGCGGCTTGCCGTGGCGGTCGATGCGCTTGAACGCGTACCCCAACGTCACTCCCCCGAATGATCGTTTGTTAGTGGCTCGTTAGTGGACTCTGCCCCACGGGACGGGATTCAGGATGACTGCATGTCATGCACTCTAGGCCTCTGACCTGCATGTTCTCATGGATTCGGCTGATCGCAAAGGAGGCGGGATGAACGCTTTCAGGGCACTGGGGGTCAAGGGGTCGTGGGTTCAAATCCCGCCGTCCCGACAGGACAACAAGCCCTGTCGACCACGGAGTTCACCGAGGTCAGCAGGGCTTTTGTGCTTCCGATCAGCTCCGCCAGGACGAGCTAGACGACCCGGAGTCGGGGACCATCCGGGGACCTACGGTTAGCCAGATGCAGGCTGAGAGCCTCTCCGGCCGCGTTGATCGAAGCGGCATCGGGATGCAGGTGGGCTGTGTCGTACTGAGCGATCCGTGCCCGGCGATCTTCCGGAGCACATGCACCGGGACACCCGCATCAGCCAGCCACGTCAGGCCGGTATGGCGCAGGTCGTGACGCCGGAGATACTCGTATCCGAGCCGGGTCACCACCTCGTCCCAGTGTGTTGCGTCCCGCAAGACCGCCGTGGTGATGCGGCCGCCCCGAGGGCCGGTGAACAACCGAGCGGCAGGCTTGCCACTGAGAGCGTCCAGGCGCCGGGCGACCATGGGCCGGATTTCCTCGATCAGCGGCACCGGCCGGGCCCGCTTGCCCTTGGTTCCCTTGTCGACCAGGCCGCCGGGGCCGGGGGTGGTCTGCCGGCGAACCGTCCAAGTCCAGGTGTCCCGATCGATGTCGCTGACGCGCACCCCGGAGACTTCCCCGATGCGAGCGGCCGTGCAGGCAGCGAAGATGACGACCTCTCCCCATTCTTCGTAGTGATCGGAGGACCGCTCGACGAGGGCGGCGGCCAGCTCGACCAGCGCGGCCCAAGTGGGAAGCGCAAGCGCGCGAGGGTCATCAAGCTCGTCTTCGGCCCGCTTGTACTGCTGCTGCCAGCCGGTCACGCGCGCGGGGTTATGGGTGATGATGCCGTCCCGTACGGCCTGTTCCATGACCCGCACGAGGATGGCCAGGCTGTTCTTGACGGTTGACCGCCCGCATTCGTCGGAGATCCAGGCGTGAACTGTCCGGTCGACAGCACCATTGGTGATCATGCGCACGGGCAGATGCCCCAGCGACGGGACCACTCGGCGACACCAGCCTGCCAAGTACGGATCAAGCGTCTTGCTCTCCAGGCTCCGCGTTGCCAGCGTCATCACGCTCTGGCCGTACTCGGCGAGGGTCATCGTGAAGGTGGCCGGGTCGATTCCCGCCCGCGCGCCTTTCTGGATCTCCTCGATCCAGGCTTGCGCCTGTTGCTCTGTCTCCACCGACTCAGACACCGAGCGTCGACGCCGTGTCGAGGGGTCGACCCAGCGCACCCGCGCGCGGTACGGACGGGGCCGCCTAGCCCGGTACTCGATATCGGCAGACAGCGAGACGCCGACCGGGATCTGTTCGCGTTGACTCACCGGCTCTGCTCCTGGGGGTCGATCCGACGGCTCAGCAGCCACCGCTGCACGTCCATGGCGTTGTACCGGGTGACCGCGCCCGACAGCCGAACGAACGGAGGCCCCTGGATGGGGTCGGCAGCGCGCCAGCGGGGACTGTACGTTTTTCGGTGTAACTCCTGATCAAGGAGTGACACCATTAACTGGACAGCCCCCCTGGTCCAGGGGCTACAGGCGCAGGCGGGGCCTCAGCGAACTCTGGGGTTGTTGCTTAGCAGCGCCGGCTTCTATTTGTCGGCTTCGGTCGGGCACTGCGAGGAAGCCCAGGTGCTCCAGCACGTGGATCAGTTGGTCGCGGTGCTGAGCAGGTCGCGATAGTCGGCGCATCGGACGGTGTGGCCGGGACGGCCGTCGAAGATGTTCAGCTCGACCTTCTTGACGCCGGGGATCGCCTGTGCGGTGCAGGCGAGCTGCGCCTGCCACAGGCGCGGCCATTTCTCGGGCCGGATCGTCGTCTGCAACGCGACGGTGACGGTCCCCGAGTCGTCTGTTTTGCGGATGGCCGCTGGTGGCGCCCCAGGTGGAGGGATGCCGTCCGGTGACGGGTCGGGCAGCCCGGCGACGATCCCGATACCGGGCAACGTGCTGTCCAGGCCCGCTTGGCGTTCGTTGTCGGTGACGCCGTACCCGAGTTGCCACAGCGGCATCAGCGGAGCCTCGGGCAATCCGGGCCGGACCACTGGCACCAGCCGGCCGTCCTTGACGAAGTAGATGGTGTTGTTGACGACCGGGCCCTGTCCGGTGGGCAGAGCTCCAACCCTGGTGATGCCGGTCGGCCGGACGCCGCAGCCGCTCACCAGGACCACAGCCGCGGCGAGCACGGCGCTGAGCACCGTCACGAGGTGCCTGCCGCTCATCGTGTCCCCGCCACGGGCAGCCAGAGGGTGAACACCGCGCCCGCCTGGGGACCGGCGGATGCTTCCAGCGTCCCGCCGTGGAGCGATGCGTTCTCTCGCGCGATCGCCAGGCCCAACCCGCTGCCCGCGCTCCGCGAGCGGGCCGCCTCGGCCTTGAAGAACCGGTCGAAGATCAGTGGCAGCAGGTCGTCGGGGATGCCCGGTCCCGAGTCCGCGACCGAGAGCTCGAACCCCGGCACGCCGTCGCGCTCGGCACGGCGGACCTCCAATCGCACCGGCGGCCGCCCGTGCCGGAACGCGTTGCCGACCAGATTGGCCACGATGACGCCGAATCGGCGCGGGTCCACCCGGACCACCAGGTCACCGGGGGCCGCGACCGCGACTTGTCCGGTCCAGCCGCGCGCGTCGAGGACGGCCGCAACAGCCTCGGCCACGACCACATCGTCCAGGACGAGCGCGGCCGCACCAGCGTCGAACCGGCTGATCTCGATCAGGTGCTCCACCAGCGCGCCGAGCCGCCGCGTCTCGGCCACCACCAGCCGCGCCGCCGTCGGATCCGGTTCGGCCTCCAGCACGTCGGTGAGGGCGGTCATCGCGGTGAGCGGAGTGCGCAGCTCATGGGAGACGTCCGCCACGAACCGCCGCGCCGCCTCCTCCAACGCGCGCAGCTCGGTCACCGTGATCTCCAGGGCGCCCGCCGCCCGATTGAACGTGTGGGCCAGGTCGGCCAGCTCGTCCCGGCCCCGGACCTGCACTCGCGTCGTCAGCTCACCCTCGGCGAGCGCCCGTGCCCCCGCGCCAAGGCGCCGGACCGGCCGCAGCAGCCCATGCGCGGCCGCCAGTGCCAGTCCTAGCCCGAACAGCAGCGCAGCGGCATCCGCCATGACCATCGCCCGGATGAACGACCGTAGGTCAGCGGCTTCCCGATCCAGGCTGACGCTGACCAGGACAATCGGTGGGGAAGTGCGCTGCGCGCCGACCGCCGAGGCGCGATACACGGTCACGGACGTCCCGACCAGCAGGTACGGCCGTCCCAGATGCCGTACTCGCTGAACGACCATGGCCCGCACAGCCCGCGCCGCGAACACGGCGGGCACCGGCACGTGCAGGCAGCCAGGGGCAGGCGAAGGCACCGGCCGGCCCGGCGGTGACGTCACCACGCAGGCCCGCTGGCGCCGGTCGGCAGTGCTCAACGCCGCCTGCAGGGTCGCCTGCAGGGTCCTGTCCGCGTTCGCCGGCATCTGGACGGGCACCAGCCGTTCGACGGTCTGCCGGACCTGGGTCGCCACGGCGTCCCGGGTGCGTTCCAGCATCGCGTCGCGCACCAGCACGTACCCGACGCCGGATGCCAGCACCGACGCCAGCAGCGCCACGGCGGTGAACGCCGCTGCCATCCGCATCCGCAGGCTCGTCATCGAGTCGCCGACCGGCACTCGGCCCCGAGCCTGCCGTGGCGCCGCGCTCCGATACCCGACGGCACCAGAGCTGCCGCCGGCCTTGTCGAAGGATCCCCCTGCCAGTGGAAAATGCTCAGCACCGGATCAGTATGCAGTCGGCCGTGATCATGCAGCGGCTATGTCTCGAAATCCAGACGCAGAGCGAAGACGAACCGGCGCATCCATGGGCGTGTGGTCGCGGTGCGGGTTCCCGAACCGGGCTGTCTCGGTGTGCCGCCGATTTTGCGATTGACCGCGCGACACGCGGGGCCGGTCCCGGCTCCCGCCGATCCGCACCCGGCACAGCTCGCTCCTTGCCCGCATGGATCTCTTGAGGACCTCCGGAGTCGGGACCGGCGCCAAGGCCATCGCCTCGACCTAGACGTCGATATGCGCCTGATCGACGTCCACCTTCAGGAACACGTCGCCGACGCGCAGAGTCGCACGCTCGGAACGGGCGACGACGACCTCGACCTCATCCATGGGCGACCACTATCCCGGAGATGATCACAGACGTCGCCCGGGTTTCGCGTGCGATTACGCAGTCGGCCGGCTCCCGCCATCCAGCGGCCTGGTGCATGACACCGACCCCTGAGCAGGCCAAGCCCACCAAGTTGTTAGGAGTCCTTAGTGCGGGCCTGTCCCCCGGACGGCTGGACAAGAGTGGGGCGGTCGCTACGGACGCGAGAGCCGGGCGATCGTCGGCATGGACACGAGTTGATTGAAGGCATCGTCCTTCGACAGCGGCGCCAGACAGTCGATGCCGGACAGAGCGACGGCGTGTGGGGCCTCGTGGTCGCGAGCGCCCACCATGGGCGTCTCTGTAGGGGAGGACAGCGAGATGACCGCGACTGGTCGAACCACCCGGATGCAACATCGGCGCTGCTGCCGGTGGGTCCTCGGTACCCCGGGCGGGGGCGCGACTCAATCACGGTCACCACCTTCAACGATGCGCAGAACTACTTCCCGCCCAACTTCAACGGTGACGCCAGCAACGGCATCAACAGGCTTTACGCACAGTTGCTCGCCGCGAAGCTCAACATCAAGAGCGGCGCGAACGGCTCTGCGGTGGCGACTACCATCGCGTCCGCCGACTCGTTCCTGGCCACGCACTCTGCCGGCGACTGGAGCTCGCTCACCCTGGCCCAGCGCAACGGAGCCTGTCAAACTCGTTGAGACAGTTCAGGCTGCGGGTTGGGCCTGGTTGTTCTCCTGGTTCTTGTCCTTGGGTGGTTCGTTGATCCAGGCCTTGTCGGGCAGTTCGGGCGGGACGGGCCTGGTGTGGAACCGTTCGGGGTTGGCGGTGTAGGCGGCGGCCAGTACCTTGCAGCGGCGGTCTCGGATCTTGGTCGCGGTGCCGTCATGGA
>NZ_SMJW01000370.1 GCF_004348335.1 Actinomadura bangladeshensis
GGGGGCGGCCCCCCTGGAGGACACAGCGCGCACTTCATCGGGGGGTCCAGGGGGGTTGCCCCCCCTGGAGGACACAGCGCGCACTTCATCGGGGGGTCCAGGGGGGGCGCCCCCCCTGGAGGACACGGCGCGGACTTCGCCGTCGTCCAGTTCCTCCACGGGATGCAGGGCCCGGTGCTCGGCGGCCCCGGCCGACCCGGCGGGCAGCCTCCGCGCGATGCGGCGCGACGCCGTCAGGATCTCCGGCCCCATCCGGCGGCACGTCCGCAGCGCCACCACGGGCGCGGGCTCGCCGTCCAGTGTGAGGAAGCGGTCGGGGAACTCCTGGATCCCCCTGACGTCGGCGCCGCGGAACCCGTAGATCGACTGGTCGGGGTCGCCCACGACGACGAGGTCGCGTCCCTCGCCGGCGAGGTGGTGCAGGAGGGCTTCTTGCGCGGGGTCGGTGTCCTGGTACTCGTCCACGAACACCACGTCGTAGGCGTCCCGCTCCCTGATCCGCACCTCTTCATCCGCGAGCATGCCCGCGGCCATGTGGATCAGCTCGCCGTAGTCGTAGGTGGGGACGGGGTCCAGCAGGAAGCGGTCGACGTAGCGCTCCATGAAGCCGCCGATGGCGGGCCAGTCGTCGCGCCCGCGCATGCGTCCCAGCGCAATGAGGTCTTCGGCGACGTACTGGCGCTCAACGGCACGCAAGGTGAAGTCGCGCAGCTCTTCGGCGAACCCGCGGGTCGCCAGGGCGGCCCGCAGCCGCTCGGGCCAGTCGTGCGCCCCGTCCGCCAGCTCGCCTTCCAGCAGCCGCCGCACTTCCAGGAGCTGCTCCGGCCCCGACAGGAGCCTCGGGGCGGGCTCCTCGTTCAGCACGGCGTCCCGCCGGATCAGCGCGTACGCGTAACTGTGGAAGGTGAGCGCGAGCGGCGTGCGCGTCGTCCGGTGCAGGCGCCCGGTGATCCGCTCCCGCAGCTCGCCCGCCGCCTTGCGGCTGAACGTCAGGACGAGCACGCGCTCCGGATCGACGCCCCGGTTCTCGATGCGGTCGACGACCGCCTCGACGATCGTCGTGGTCTTCCCGGTGCCCGGCCCCGCCAGCACGAGCAGCGGCCCGCCGGGGTGCTCGACGACCCGCCGCTGCTGCTCGTCGAGCGCAGGCGGGACGGCCCGCGCGGGACCGGCGCGGCGCACGAGACGGTAGGAACCAGAGGGCACAACAGTTCATTGGAACAGATCACCGGGACGGTTCTGACCACAACGCACGCATGTCGCCGGGGAGAAAACCCACACTCCGCCGCTGGACGGCGGACCTGACCGGCACCGCGCCGGTTCAGGAGGGTCCCGGCCAGCGCGCACGGGACATGTCGACGCGGCGGCCGTCGGGGCGCAGGGGGGTGCCTTCGGCTCGGTAGTGCTCGTGGGCGCGGCCCTCGTGGCACTGCGGCGGGCTCCCGTCGGCGCGGATCACCCGCCACCACGGGACGGCGCCGCCGTACAGCGACATGACGCGGCCGACCTGCCTCGGCCCGCCGCGCCCGACCAGTTCGGCGACATCGCCGTAGGACAGGACGCGGCCCGGCGGGATGCGCTCCACCGCGTCCAGCACCGCCTCGGCGTACTCGTCAGGTTCGGACCACATCCGACGATTGTCCCGGATCGCGCGCGGCGCCGCGCACGGCCACCGCCGCGCCCGCCAGGCCGAACAGGGCCAGCGCGCACACCAGCAGGTAGGTGAGGACGAGCCCGCCCGAGCGGTGCACGACCCGCACCGGCCGGGCGGGGCCGCCCGCGAACCGGCGGTCCTCCGGGAGGCCGGCGCCGCCCATGCGGGCGCCCGCGAGGGCGTCGGACGCGGTCAGCGCGGCGGCGGCGTCGACCCGCCCGAACCCGACCGCGCGGTTGTAGCCGCGGTCCGGGCGGTTCCGGGTGCTCGCCACGATCGCCTGCGTGACCAGCGCGGGCGCGAGGCCCGGGTGCCGCGACCTGATGAGCGCTGCGATGCCGGAGACGAACGCGGTGGCGGGGCTCGTGCCGTCCCCGATCCAGTAGCCGCCGTCCGGCCCGGCGCCGATGATCTGCACGCCGGGCGCGGACACCACGACGCCGGAGTTGCGGTTGGAGAACCCGGCGTGCCGGCCGGCGGCGTCCACGGCGGCGACGGAGATGACGCCGGGGAACGACGCCGGGTAGGAGTACCGGGTGTGCCCGCCGCGCTTCGCCGTCCGGTCGGCGCCCCCGTTGCCCGCCGCCGCCACCACGACCACGTTGCGCCGGACCGCGTAGGCGACGGCCTCGCGTTCGCGCGGCGTCGGATACGAGCGGCCCAGCGACAGGTTGACCACGTCGGCGCCGTGGTCGACCGCGTACCGGATGCCCTCCGCGATCGTGCCCGCGAAGCGCTCGGCGCCGGTGAACGCCGCGAAGCCCGGTTCGTCCCGCTCCAGGATGACTCGCAGGGACAGCAGCCGCGCCTCCGGGGCGACGCCGATCATCCCGAGCGCGCCGCCGGGGCCGTGCCCGTGCCCGGCGATGATGGACGCCATGTTGGTGCCGTGCAGCCGCTTCGGCCGGGCGCCCGCCGGCCCGGCGCCGCGGGTGAGGTCGGGGCCCACGGTGACCGACCCCGCCAGGTCGGCCTGGCCGGGGTCCACCCCCGAGTCGAGGACGGCGACGGTCACCCCGGCGCCCTTCGCCATCGTCCACGCGCGCGGCACGCTCAACGATTCGAGGACGGGCATCACGGCGTCCCGCACCTGGTCCGCGCGGGCCGGGACGGGCATCGCGACGAGCGCCGCGCCGGCCGCCACGGCGGCCAGGGCGGCGGCGAGGCGCCTCAGCACCGCCACTCCCGGTCGCCGCAGCGCACCGCCGCGGGCGTCGCCAGCGGCCCGAGCACGCCCCGCACCAGCTGCGGCACGAGTTCGGCCAGGTCGGCGAGCGGCCCGCGCAGCGCGGGGCGCCCGTCGGCGTACCCGGCGGTCGCCGCGACCACGTACGGCCCGCGCTGGGCGGCGGCGGACGCCTGCCGGGCCGCGTCGCCGAACCGGGCGGCGACCGAGCCGGGGAACGGCAGCGCCCGCAGCCCGGGTCCGGCCTTGCGGTCGGGGAACCAGGCGACCGCCTCGCGCGCCGACCGCTCGTCCGGGAACACCACCACGCCGACCGTCACCGCGACGCCCTGCGCCTGGTCGAGGTAGGTGGCGCGGAGCGCGGCGCGGCACCCGCGCGACGTCAGGGACCGGACGAGCGCCTCGTCGGCGGCCGTCTCGCAGCGGGTGTCGGTGCCGATGCCGACCCGGCGGGCCGTCTCCGGGGACGCCTGGCCGAGCGTGTACGGGAGTTCGGCGGGGAAGATCCGCCCCGCCGGCCAGCTGCGGTAGCGGCCGGCCAGCTCCGCCGCGGACGCCGCGGCGCGCTCGGCGGGGGTCGGGCCGCGGGTCAGCTCCGCCGACAGCCGGACCCCGGCGACGACGAGCACCGTCGCGCACGCGGACGCGGCCACCAGCGCGGCCGTCCGGCGCGACACCCGCCATCCGCCGGGCGGTTCGCCCGATCCCGGTTCCGGCTCGGTGCCCGGGGCGGTGATCTCGGCGCGCGACACGCAGCGGAGCGTAGCCGACGCCGGGTCAGGACGGGGGGACCAGCGTCGGACCGCCGGGCGCGCTGCGCGGCGGGGGCGGCGCCGGGTCGCGCGGCGCGATGTAGGGCGGGCGCGGCGGCGGGCCGTACGGCCCGCGGCCCTGCGGCCGGCCGGGCGGCGGACCGGGCGCGGGACCGTCCGCGGGGCCGTCCGTCGGCCTCCGGTGGCCGCGCCAGAAGGCGAGCGCGAGCGCGCCGCCCCCGGCCGTCCCGCCGGCGCCGAGCACCAGGATCGCGACGATCATCCACGTCACCCAGCCCGGATGGTCGATGATCTGCACCGGGCCCGGTTCGGCCGCGCCGAACCGCTCGCGCTCGGGCTTGCCCTCGCCCGGCCCGGCGTGCGCCGAGGCGATGGTGGCGGCCGCCGCCAGCGCGCGGGCCGCGTGCACCTCGCCGAACCCCACCTCCGGGTCGTAGCCGTCCTTCGGCCGGTGCCCGGTGCTCTGCACCAGCGCCTGCGACACCAGCGCGGGCGCCATCTTCGGGTACTTCGCGCGGATCAGCGCGGCGATCCCGGAGACCAGCGCGGCGGCCTGGCTGGTGCCGCCGCCGATGACGTAGTCGCTGCCGGAGCCCGCGGAGACCACGGCGTCGCCGGGTGCGGACACCAGCACCGAGTAGTTGCGGTTGGAGAACGGCGCGCGTTCGTGGTCGGGCTCGGCGGCCGCGACCGCGATGACGCCGGGGAAGGACGCCGGGTAGGAGTAGGGCGCGAAGCCGTCCTCGTCCAGCAGGCGCTTCTTGTCGCCGTCGTTGCCGGCCGACGCCACCACCACAATGCCCCTGCCGATGGCGTAGGCCACGGCCTCCCGCTCGTCCAGCGACTCCCCCTCGTTGCCGAGCGACAGGTTGATGACGTCGGCGCCGTGGTCGGCGGCGTAGCGGATGCCGCGCGCGACCGAGCTCTTGGCCTCCTGCGACCCGCGGTAGCGGCGGTAGCTCGCGTCCTCCGGCTCGCTGATGGCCCGGACGGCGAGAATGCTCGCCCGCGGGGCCACCCCGATGACCCCGGAGCGTCCGCCCGGGCCGTGGCCGTGCCCGGCGATCAGCGACGCCATCGCCGTCCCGTGCAGCCGCTTGGGCGTGGTGCCGCGGTCGACCTCGGCGATCATGTTGGGGCCGGTGGTGACCTTGCCGCGCAGATCCGCCTGGTTCGGGTCGACGCCGGAGTCGACGACCCCGACGGTCACCCCCCGCCCCTTGGTGATCTTCCAGGCGGCGTCCATGCCGAGGGTCTTCAGGACGGGCGCCTGCCGGTCGCGGATCTCGTCCGCATGCGCCTGCACGGGCACCAGCCAGCTTCCGGCCAGCGCCCCCGCGAGCAGCCCGGCGGCGGCCCGCCGGCGGGTCAGCACTGCCACTCCGGGTCGTCGCAGTCGGGCAGCGCCTTGGCGGCGAGCGACCGCGCGACCGCGTGGCCGAGCTGCGGCGCCACGGCGAACGGCTCGCCCGGACGCGCCTTCCTGATCTCGGACGCGGGACGGCCGTCGGCCTGCCCCGACGTCGTCAGCACCACGTAGGGGCCGCCGCGGTCGCTCGTCCGGTCCTGCCGGGCCTTGTCGGTGAACTTCGCGGACGCGGTGCCCGGGAACGCGGCGGCGTGCAGCGCGGGCTCGGCCGACCCCTTGCCCGCGTCCGGGCCCTGCGAGCGGGGCAGCTCCTTCAGCGCCCGGTCGGCCTTCCAGGGGTCGGGGAACACGACGACGCCGATGGTGACGACGATGCCCTGCAGCTGGTCGGCGTAGGTGGCGCGCAGGACGGCGAGGCAGCCGTGCTTGCGGAGCGTGAGCGCGATCTCCTCGTCGGCGGCCTGGGCGCAGCCGGTGTCGGGGACGATGCCCGTCCGGGTCGCGTACTCGGTGTGGTCGCCGACGGGGCGGTACGGGATCCGCCGCGGGAAGATGCGGTTCGCGGGCCACGCCTGCCAGCGCCGCGCCACCTCCTTGTCCGCGGCCACCTGCAGCTCGGCGCTGGTCGGCTCGCGGTGGTAGGTCGTCCACGCGCCGGTCATCGCGACGGCGGTGGTGAGGAGGTAGCAGCAGCCGACGACGAGCGCGACGGCCGTCCACTGGCGCCCGGTCAGCCCCAGCACGGTCAGCGGGTCGCGCGCCGGGGGCGGCGGGCCCAGCGGCCGCGGCGGACCCGCGTACGGAGGCCCCGGCGGG
>NZ_SMJW01000371.1 GCF_004348335.1 Actinomadura bangladeshensis
GTGGGGCGGGCAGTTGTGGGCGGCCGCCGATCTGCTCACTCCGATGGCCATTCGGGTGGCGGCGACATTGCGGCTGGCCGATCACATCGCGGGCGGCACGCGGACGGGCGAGGCGCTCGCCGCGGCGGTGGGCGCCGAGCCCGATGCGCTGAGGCGGCTGCTGGGGCATCTGGTCACCGCCCGTGTGCTGGTCTGTGAGGGAGACGGCGTCTACGGCCTGACGGGCCTGGGCGAGCAGCTTCGTGATGATCATCCAGGTGGTCCGCGGGCATGGCTTGATCTGGAAGGGGCCATCGGGCACGCCGATCTGAGCTTTGTCGAACTGCTGCACACCGTTCGCACCGGGGAGCCCGCGTTCCCGCGTCGGTTCGGCCGGACGTTCTGGGACGACCTGTCCGCCGACTCACGGCGTGCGGCGTCGTTCGACGCGCTGATGGGCGGGCGGCTCGCGGAGGAGATGCCCGCTCTGGTCGCCGCCTACCCCTGGGGTGGCCTTGGTCGCGTGGTCGATGTGGGCGGTGGCGATGGGAGCCTGCTGATCGCCGTCCTCCGCGCTCACGAAGATCTGCGGGGCACGGTGGTCGACCTGGCCGGGCCGGTCGCGCGGGCCGAGGAGGCCATCGCCGAGGCCGGTCTGGGCGATCGGGCCGACGCCGAGGTGGGCAGCTTCTTCGATCCCCTTCCCGCGGGGGCGGGCGGGTACCTGCTCTCGGGCGTCCTCCACGACTGGGACGACGAGCATGCCGCTCGCATCCTGCGGCGGTGCGCCGAGGCCGGCGCGGGGGCGGGGAAGGTGCTCGTGGTGGAGAACGTCGCCAACGTCGAGGGCTCCACCCGGGACACCGAGGGCGACCTGCGCATGCTCTGCTACGTCCGCGGCCGGGAGCGGACCCTCGGTGAACTGGGCGAGCTGGCCGCGTCGGCCGGTCTGCGGGTCGGCTCGGTCAGGCCGGGCGGGCAGCACTCGATCATCGAGTTGAGCCCGGACGGCTGACGTCACTCCTCGCCGGAGAAGCGCTCCCACGCGGACTGGCGGGTGATGCCCAGCGCCGCGCCGATCCGGGCCCAGGTGACTCCGCGGCGGCGCAGTTCCTGGACCCACGCGCGCAGGTCGGCCTCGACCTGGTCGATGGCGGCGGCGACGCGGGGGATGTGGTCGAGCATCTGGTCGTCGCCCAGCGACTCCCAGGGCGGCAGGCGCAACTCGGCCGGCTTGTCCTTGTACTCCTGGATGATCGCGTCGGCGAGGGACACGCACTCATTGCAGATGTGGACCCCCGGGCCGGCGACCATCCGGCCGACCTCGGTGTGCGGCTTGTTGCAGAAGGTGCACCGGATCGTCATGGCGGCTCCCGTCCGTCAGGGTTCGCCTGACACCCTAGAACGTCAGGGGCAGCCTGACAAGTGATCACTGCGTGGGACGATGGTGCGATGTCCGCTCCTGAGCCCATCGCCGCCGACGCGCCTGGGTCGATCGCGCGGCCGTGGCTCACGCAGTGGTGGCTCGACCTGGCGTTCGTCCACTGGGCCGTGGAACCGCGGCGGGTCGCGCCGCTGCTGCCGAAGGGCATCGAACCCGACACGCTGGACGGGGTCACCTATGTCGGTCTCGTCGCGTTCTGGATGCATCGGGTCGGGTGGCTCGGGCTGCCCGGCGTCCCGTACCTCGGGACGTTCCCCGAGACGAACGTGCGACTGTACTCGGTGGACGCGCAAGGGCGGCGGGGCGTGGTGTTCCGCTCGCTGGACGCCTCCCGGCTGCTGCCCGTGATGATCGCGCGGGCGGGGTTCGGGATGCCGTACCAGTGGTCGCGCATGTCCGTCCGTGCCCGCAAGAACGTCATCAGCTACACCAGTTCGCGGCGGTGGCCGGGGCCGCGCGGCGCCTGCAGCCGGATCGACGTGCGGATCGGAGAGCGGGTGGAGGAGCCCTCGGAACTGGAGCACTTCCTCACCGCCCGCTGGGGCATGCACAACGAGTTCCTCGGACGCGTGCGGTTCCTGCCGAACGTCCACCCGCGGTGGCCGCTGCACCGGGCGGCGCTGCTGCGCTGCGAGCAGGACCTCGTGGCGGCCGCCGGACTGCCGGGGCCGCTGGGCGAGCCGGTCAGCGTGCTGTACTCGCCGGGCGTGCCGGTGCGTTTCGGGCTTCCGGGCCGCTGATCACCTGCCGGGGAAGCGCATCACCGGGCATGTCCCGCACGGACAGCGGCCGCCCGCCGCGACCTGCGCAAGTCGGGCTGGGCGCCGGCCACCGCGGGCCTCTACCGGGAGCTTCACCGACGTCGACGGCACGCAGCCGGACTTCGCCGCCCACTGGGCCGAAGCGCTGGTGGACGAGCACGGGCCGCTCGGCGACCCGCTATAGCGCGCCGACGACGAGGCGGCCGTCCCGTTCGGCGACGTCCGTCCCGAAGGCGCGGCAGGCGGCGGTGAACCGCTCGGTGATCCAGGCGTGGTCGGCGCCCTGCGCGCACTCCGTCCGGGCGAAGCCGAGCCGGAGCGGCACCGCCTCGACGCGGGACGGCCGTCCCTCGTCCACGGTGACCAGGAACAGCAGGCCCAGGTCGTTGCGGCGGATCGGATCGACGATGTAGTCGTCGATGAAGTCGCCCATGTCGAACATGACCGGCAGGGCCACGCCGTGGAACACGTGCGCCGAGCTGCCCGCGACGAGCGACGCGCCTGCGTCCACGAGGCTCCGGGCCGCCCGGCGGACGTAAGGCAGGGGCTCCGAGGTCATGTTCGGGCCCCAGTGCGGCATGACGGCCACGGCGCCGGCATCGTCCCGCAACTCGCGGATCCGCCGCGCCAGGTCGTCCGGGACGCCCCGCCGCAGATCGGCGTAGGCGACACCGGGGCGGTCGGGTCCCGCGGCGAAGTCCGCCGGGTGGTCGGTGACGCCGACCACCGCGAGCCGCGTCCCCCGCGCCTCCAGCACGGCGGGCACCCGTGCCGCCGCGAGATCCTCCCCGGCGCCGACCGTCCGGATCCCCGCCCGTCCGAGGAGATCGACCGTGTCCGCCAGCGCGTCGGTGCCGTAGTCGAGCGCGTGGTTGTTGGCGAGTGTCACGCAGTCGACGCCCAGCTCGGCGAGGGCGTCGACCGCGGCCGGCGGCGCCCGGAAATGGAAGGGCTTGCCCGGGGCCTCCCAGGGCCGTCCGCGGTCGGAGACGCAGCACTCCAGGTTCAGCAGCGCCAGGTCGGCCTCCGCGAACGCGTCGCGCACGCCGCCGGAGAACAGGCCGTGCGGGCCGGACTCGGCGATCCGCATTCCCACGCCGCGCCCGAGCATGGTGTCCCCGGCGAGCGCCACCGTGATGGCCATCGGTCCCCCCCTCGACGGGACGTCCCCTCCAGCCTACGAAGCCCCGCGTGAGCAAGCTCACCTGCGCGCCGCCGGCGGACGACCTGCGAGGGCGCCCTCCCCCGCTACGACAGCGGGCGGCCCGGGCCCTTCTTGATCTGCTCGATGAACAGTTGCGCGAGGGCGTGCTGGCCGGCGACCGTGGGGTGGTAGCTGCGCGGCTCGGCCTCCAGCGCCGGCAGTTTCACGGCGAGGCCGTTCATGTAGGCGTCGGCGCTGCCCACCTCGTGGCCGGCGAACGCGCTGTAGGCGTCGACGAACTCGACGCTGCCGTGGGCGCGCGTCGCGGCCTTCCGCGCGTCGGCCTCGGCGGCGGACTGGCGGATCAGCTGCCCCAGATCGTAGGCGCGGGCGTTCAGCCAGCGCTGGTCCGACACCGTGATGTTGTCCCCGTCGACGCCGCTGACCTCGGAGAACGCCTTCGGGTAGCCCATCACGACCACCCGCGCGTACGGCGCCCTCGCGGTGATCTTCGCGAGCAGGGCCGGCAGGTCCTGCCGCAGCTCGGACATCTTCCCCGCGATCTCCTGGCCCTGCTCCGTGCAGCCCTTGCCCCACGGCAGCTTGACGACGCATCCCGCGAGGACCTTGGAGAACCCGACGTCGTTGCCGCCGATGCTGATCGTCACCAGGCTCGTGTCGCGGCCGATGCGGCCGATCTGCGGGGGTTCGCCGCCCCGCCCGTCCAGGACGTCGCCGGTCGTGGCGCCGGAGCAGGCCCAGAACGCGGTGCCCTTCGCGAACCGGAAGGCCCGCGCGACCTCGTGGTAGTACGCCTTGGACGTCCGGTGGCAGCGGTCGAGCGGGTTGTGGTCGGCCGGGGTCGCCTCCGCGCCGACGCCCGCCGAGTAGGAGTCGCCCAGCGCGACATAGGAGCCGCGCGTGGCCGCTTCGAGCGGCGTCGGCGCCCTCGTCGCGGCGACCGGATCGGCGCGCTTGTGCGGGGCCGGCGTACGGCATCCGCCGCCGAAGACCTCGCAGCGCGCCGCCGGCAGCGCCAGCACCGGGACGACGGCCAGCACCAGCAGCATCACCAGGAGGACGATCGCGGCCCTCCGCTCGCCGAGGCGGCCCCGCACCCATGCGACCGGGCTGATCATCGTCCTCCTTCGCGTCCATGGGCCAGACGTCCGCGGGGCGTCCCCGGTTCCCGCCTTTACATTGTAGATCACCATCTGGGACGCGTGCGGGCGGCGCCGCGTCCAAGTCACCAACGATAAGTCAGCGGGAGGTGCGCATGCTCGCGGCACCGACCGGCCTCGGCCTCTCCGCCGCGGCCGGCCTCAACGCCTCCATCCCGATGCCGGTCGTCGACGGCGTCAACGACGCCGTGCAGACGCTCGTACGCCCGGCCGGGCGGCCGGCGCCCACATGACGACGCGCGGCCCGAGGTCGTGCAGCCCGGCCTCGATCTCGGCGGCCCAGTAGGACCGGATGCCCGGCCCCCACTGCTCCTCGGGCAGTTCCGCGAACCCGTGGCGGGCGTACCAGGGGCCGTTCCACGGGACGTCACGGAAGGTGAGGAGGCTGACGCCGGGCGAGCCGGCCGCCGCCGCGCGCGCCATGACCTCCGCCAGCAGCCGGGCGCCGATCCCCCGCCCGGTCAGGTCGCCGCGCACCGAGATCTGCTCCAGGTGCGCGGCCCCGTCGACCTCCTCGACCGCCGCGAAACCGACCGGCGGGTCACCGGCCACCACGATCTCGGCGGGCTTGCCGATCAGCTGCTCGATCACCGTCGGGCCGGGCGGGAACACGATCCCGATCTCGGCGAACATCGGGTCGCCCGAGTTCTCGATGTCCGCCAGCGCCGGCAGGTCCTCGGGCCGCGCCGGCCGAACCTCGTAGTCCATCCCGCGATCGTAGGCCGCGCCCCCGCGCGGCGGCCTCCGGTTTACCGCCCGCGCCGATCATCTGGAACCACGACGGCGGCGAAGCTCCGCACGGAGGGACGCAGCAACTCAGGCACGGTGTCGTTCTACCGGTCCGCCGCCCGCTTCTCCAGCCGGCTGCCGCGCGGCAGTGTGACGGCCATGATGGTGCTGGGGACGTCCAGCTCGATGCGGTGCCAGCGCCCGCGCGGGACGACGGCGGCGGTCCCGGCCGTCAGCCTGATCTCCTCCTCCGGCCGTCCCTCCCGCTCCGGGCGGAGGCAGAGGCGGATCTTGCCGATCAGGCAGGACACGACCTCCTCGGCCTCGGGGTGGACCTCCCAGTGGTCGGCATGGACGTCCGCGCCCGTCTTGGCATGGAGGGCCGTCAGCCGCCAGCCGCCCTCGTCCTGGACTCCCGCTCCGGTGCGGATGGTGCCGCCCTGCCCGAGGTGGACGGCGGACCCGAAGAGGTCGATCGGGGTGACGGTCATGCCGGGCGTCCTTCCTGCGGGGCGGGCGGGGCCGTCCGGGGCAGGAC
>NZ_SMJW01000372.1 GCF_004348335.1 Actinomadura bangladeshensis
GTGTCGGCGGGGGCGGGGCGGTGGGGATGAGGGCGCCGAGCCCCTTGCCCAGACCGCGTCGCTGCTGGCTCACTGGACAGCTCCTCCATGGGCCATCTCGGAGGCGGCCTCGCTGTAGGCGAGTGCGCCGCTCGAACCGGGGTCGTAGGTCATGACGGACTGCCCGTAGCTGGGGGCCTCCGACACTCGGACGCTCCGGGGAATCACCGTGTTGAGCACGACGTCGCCGAAGTGGTTGCGGACGTCCTCGGCGACCTGCGCGGCAAGGCGCGTCCGGGCGTCGTACATCGTGAGCAGGATCGTGGACACCTTCAGTTTCGGGTTGAGGTGCGCCTTGACGAGGTCGACGGTGCGGATGAGCTGCCCGAGACCCTCCAGCGCGTAGTACTCGCACTGGATGGGGATGAGCAGTTCGTCCCCGCCGACGAGCGCGTTCACGGTGAGGAGGCCGAGCGACGGAGGGCAGTCGATCAGCACGTAATCGAACTTTTCGGTCTCGTAGGCATCGAGCGCCCGTCGAAGCCGTGACTCGCGGGCCACCTTGGAGACCAGCTCGATCTCGGCACCCGCAAGGTTGAGCGTCGCGGGCGCGCAGTACAGGTTCGGGATCTCGGGCGCCTTGACGACGATGTCGGCCAGCGCCATGTCCTCGATCAGCACGTCGTAGATCGACGGGATCTCCGCGTGGTGCTCGACTCCGAGAGCGGTGGACGCGTTGCCCTGCGGGTCGAGGTCGACCACGAGCACCTGCGCGCCGTGCATGGCGAGGGACGCGGCAAGGTTCACCGAGCTGGTGGTCTTGCCTACGCCGCCCTTCTGGTTGGCGATGGTGATGACGCGGCATCTGTCCGGCCGCGGCCACTCCCGTTCCCTGCGGCCCGACATCGCTTTGAGTGCGGTCACCGCTGTTTCATGTGAAACCTTGGCGTCCTTGAGCGCCTCGCGCACGAGTTCTGACTCCCCCTGATTCGGTCCTTTGCGCGGCCCCGGCGGCTGTGCGCCGGCGTGCGTCGGAACGTATCCGACGTTCTCCGCGGTACCGGACGTCGTATTGCCCCACATTGCGTGCCCCGAGGGCGTGGTCCCCGGCGCCGTCCCCGAGCCGGAACCCGCCTGCGCGCCACCTGCGGACGGTGGCCGCCCGTCCTCGTTCGCGCCGGATCCGCCCAGGCCGGACGGCTGCTCGTCGGGGGATTCGTCGGCGCGGTCAGGCCGGCCCAGTCCTGGTCCCGTGCTCATGAAGACCTCTTCCTCGACCCTCTGGCACGCCGGGGCGCGCGCTGTCGTCGCCCGACAACCTCTCCTCGGCCGGCGACCACACGGACGAGTGTTGTCGGCGGGTCGACCATACCGCGCCCGACTTGCAGCAGTTCGGTCGAGCGCGCCCCGAGCCGCTTCAGAACGGGCTCCGCCTCGTCCAACTCGGCCTGCGCCCGTTCCCCCTTGAGCGCGAGGAGCTCGCCGCCCGGACGCAGCAGCGGCAGGGCCCATTTCGCAAGGCGCTCGAGAGGCGCGACGGCCCGTGCTGTGGCCACGTCCACGGAGAACTCCTTCACCACCTCCTCGGCCCTGGCGCGGCGCACCTCGACGTTGCCCAGGTCGAGCATCTGGACGCACTCGTCCAGGAAGGTGGTCCGGCGCAGCAGCGGCTCCAGCAGGGTGATCCGCAGATCCGGGCGGACGATGGCGAGCACGATGCCAGGGAGCCCGGCGCCCGAGCCGATGTCCACGACATGCGCGTCCGCCGGAACGGCCTCGGACACCACCGCGCAGTTGATCAGGTGGCGTTCCCAAAGCCGATCGACCTCGCGCGGCCCGATGAGCCCGCGCTCGACCCCGGCCTCGGCGAGAAACGCCGCATAACGCTCCGCGACCGGCAGCGCGTCACCGAATACCTCACGTCCAATCCCCACCAGACGAATCGTTCCACATGACGAGGCAGCGGCGTACACGCGAAACGTCCCCTGTGGATAACTTCAGGCGCCGGATCGGACGGACCCTTGCGTTATGGCAAGAACCACATGACCCCCCGGCATATTCGGGGCCCGTCGGGTAGGGGCTGTGTGTCGCCCGACCGTCCCCCCGGAAGGAGCTCCGACACATGGGAATCGGAGTCAGTCTCGCATTCATCGCCGTGGGCGCGATCCTCGCGTTCGCCCTGCGCGTCGACCTCAGTGGCATCGACATCCACCTGGTCGGCTGGATCCTGATTCTGGTGGGGCTCGTCAGCATGGCCTTCACCTACAAGTACACCAGGCCGCGGCAACGCGCCGGCCGAGTCGTCGGCGCCGGCCCCGCGTACGGGGACGAGCCCGGCACCATCGTCCGCGAAGAGCACATCATCGAGGACCCCGCTCCCATGGGCCGTCCGGCGGAGCGAGTCGAACGGGTGATCGAACACCCGGCGGACGAGGGCGTAACGCACGGCCGTGTCGCCCAGGACCCGGCGTACGCCCAGGATCCCACCTACGCGCAGGATCCGGCGGAGGAGAACAGCCCGTCGGTCTTGGACTCCGGCGATCGCCTGCCGCCGCGTCGCAGGTGGCGGCGCACTGCTCGCCGATAGCCAGAACTCGGGTACCAGCTCGGTGTGCTCGGGCGGCGGCGCACACCGAGCGACAGGGGCCCCGCGCCGGCCAGGGCGCGGGGCCCTTCCCGTACCCGCCGCCAAACCGCTCTCGGGGATCAGCACGCTGGATGACTGGCGCATCGGCCGGTTATCCACAGTTCGTCGTCTGCACTCCGCGGCGTGCGGCG
The DNA here is from genome assembly GCF_004348335.1 of Actinomadura bangladeshensis. Taxonomy (GTDB): domain Bacteria; phylum Actinomycetota; class Actinomycetes; order Streptosporangiales; family Streptosporangiaceae; genus Spirillospora; species Spirillospora bangladeshensis. The sequence goes on from NZ_SMJW01000372.1 coordinate 2,758, forward strand.
GTGCTTGACCATGGAGGAAAGCGGTCCGCCCCCGGTCATGCGAACGGCCCCGGTGCTTGAAGCACCGGGGCCGTTCGGAAGAGCGTCCGGGTGAGCCGTTCAGATCCGGGCGGACGGACGGCGTCCCGGGGACGGGAGTCAGGCCGGGTAGACCACCACGTAGCGGTCGGGCTCCTCGCCCTCGGACTCGCTGCGGAGGCCGGCGGCCGCGACCGCGTCGTGGACGATCTTCCGCTCGAACGGGGTCATCGGCGCGAGCGGCTTGGACTCGCCGGCCTGCTTGACCTCGTCGGCGACGTCCGTCCCGAGCTTGGTGAGCTCGGCGCGGCGGCGCTCCCGGTAGCCGCCGATGTCGAGCATGAGGCGGGTGCGGTTGCCGGTCTGACGGTGGACGGCCAGCCGGGTCAGCTCCTGCAGTGCCTCCAGGACCTCCCCGCGCTTGCCGACCAGCTCGTCCAGTGAGGCTCCGACGACGGCGACCAGGGCGCGCTCGCCCTCGACGTCCATGTCGATGTCGCCGTCGTAGTCACCGATGTCCAGCAGGCCCTCGATGTAGTCGGCGGCGATCTCGCCTTCCTGTTCGAGCGCCTGGACGTCGACCTCGGTGGTGTCGGTCTGGCTCAACGGGGTCTCCTTCTCCGGCACTTGCTCGGGGTTCAAACTAGCGCTTCTGGGTGCCGCTGCGCTTGCTGCGCGGCTTACGGGTCGGCTGGTTGCGCACGACCTTCGGCTTCTCCTCGGGCTCCGGGGCCGGCTCCGGCTCCTTCTTCAGCCGGGCCTTGGCGCGCGCGCCCGACGGGCTCTGGCCGTTCTTGGACGCGGCGGCCTTCGCACCGGCGGCCTTCGCCCCCGCCTTCGCGGCGCCGCCGGACTTCGCGCCGCCCGCCTTGGTGCCGGCCTTCGCGGTGGTGGTCGTCGTCGCGGTGTCGCCGTTGGTGCCGGGCGGCGGGTACTTCTTGTAGATGTAGTGCTGCTGCGCCAGCGTCCAGCTGTTGGACGTGACCCAGTACATCAGCACGCCCAGCGGGAAGCCGAGGCCGAACAGGCCGAACAGCGGCGCGAAGAAGACCATCATCTTCTGCGCCTGCATCATCGGGTTCGCGTCGTCGGTGACCGGCTGCCGCTTCATGCTGGCCCGGACGGTGAAGAACGTCGTGCAGGAGCTGATCACCACGGCGATGCCGGTGATGATGATCGCGGTCCAGCTCTTGGGGTCGGCGCCCCACGCGTTCAGGAACGTGTCGGGGATGTGAGCACCGAAGATGCTGGCGTTCTGCGCGCTCGCGACCAGGTCGGACGAGACGGCGAAGACGCTCTGCCCCGGCTTGGCGTCCGAGATCCGCTTCAGCGTCTGGAACAGGCCGATGAAGATCGGCATCTGCACCAGGAGGGGGAGGCAGCCCGCCAGCGGGTTGGCCCCGTTCTCCTGGTAGAGCTTCATGACCTCCTGGTTCATGCGCTGCTTGTCGTTCTTGTACTTCTTGCGCAGCGCCTGAACCTTCGGGTTCAGGTCTTGCATCTTCCGGGAAGCGTGGATCTGCTTCACGAAGAGCGGGACGAGGGCGAGCCTCAGCAGGACGGTGAGCAGGATGATCGATCCGCCCCACGCCCATCCGCTGTCCTTGGGGACGACCGTACTGAGCCCCGTGTGAATCCACACGATGAGCTGAGAGACGATCTCGTACAACCAATCAAGCACCGGGCAGCTCCTTGGGCTCTGCTGGGGCGTGGCCGCTTTCCTCACGGCCGGAGTTCGAGGAGACCGCCGCGGATCGCTGCTGAGGGGTCGTCCCCTCAGGATCCCCGGAGAAGACCGACGGTCCAGGTGTGAACGTCTGCCCGGAGTCGTCGGATTCCCCGGCGGGGCTCGTTCCGACCGTTCCAGACGTCTTCTTCGGCGGTACCGGGTCATAACCCCCGGGATGGAAGGGATGGCACCGCGCGATCCGGCGAGCCGTCAGCCACGTCCCGCGCAGCGCCCCGTGGACCTGGAGCGCCTCCAGGCCGTACGCGCTGCATGTGGGGTGGAAACGGCACTGCTGCCCGAGCAGGGGACTCAAGAACCGGCGGTAGGCGCGGACGAGAAGGATCAGCACGGTCGCGACGGGACCGGGGTGGCGGCCCGTCTCGTGCTGTGCGGGGGACGCGGCCCCCTGCCGACTCCTCATCTTCGCCCCTTGGACGCGGGCCGCAGCAGCCGGCCGAGTGCCGACTCCAGATCCGCGGCCAGTTCGTCTGGACGCGCCGTTCCCGCGCGGGGGTTGGCGCGCACTACGAGCAGGCTACCCGCTGGAAGCAGGTCGAGGTGCGGGCGCATCAGATGGCGGAGCCGGCGCCGGGCCCGGTTGCGGACGACGGCGTTGCCGACGGTGCGCGCGACGATGAACCCGACCAGCGGCGGAGCGTCCGCCGCCGGTGCCTCGTCCGGGCGGAGCAGGTGAACTACGACAGTCGGCCGTCCGGCGCGGCGACCGCGCCGGACGGCCAACGTGAAGTCGTCCCGCCGCCGCATCCGGTTGCCGGACGGCAGCACGGCAGTGGTGGCTCAGACCGCGATGCGCGCGCGGCCCTTGCTGCGTCGACCGGACAGGATGGCGCGGCCGGCGCGCGTGCGCATCCGCAGCCGGAAGCCGTGCTTCTTGTGGCGACGACGGTTGTTCGGCTGGAAAGTACGCTTGCTCACTTGGGGCTCCAGTGCTGCGGTCGGTTCCGAAAGGCTCGATAGGTCGCGTCGAGGGCCGCGTCCGGTCCCCCGCAGCGGGGGCCCACCCGGACTCGCCTGGAGGGGCTGCCGGCGGGCACGCGGCATCTCCGTCGATGCGACTCGACCTCAGCACGTTACGGGCTGACCGGCCACCCGGTCAAACGGAGCAACCCTCCGGAGGTCCGGGAACGGAAGCGGGGACGGGCCGGGCGGCTGTCTCTTATACAGATCTGACGCTGCCGAAGATCGCATA
>NZ_SMJW01000373.1 GCF_004348335.1 Actinomadura bangladeshensis
GTCCGGGGCGGTGGTGATCCGGCCGGGTGGGATGGCGCCGGTGCGGGTGCCGACGGTCAGGAGCGCCGCGCATATGACCAGGCCGGTGGCCAGGCCGCCCAGCAGGAAGGTCACCGGGGCCGAGCCCGGCAGGACGATGCCCTGCTTCTCGCTCATCTCGCGGGCGGTGACGCCGTAGACGGCGAGCGGGGAGAGCAGGCCGCTGATGATCCCGGTGATGCCGAGGACGGCGGCGATCAGCGGGGAGATCCGGTAGCGGGCGGCGAAGCCCAGCGCGATCGGGGAGACGATGGCCGTCGCGGCGGCGGGCAGGGTGCCGACGGCGGTGAGCACGGCGCCGATCACGAACGGGACGAGCACGATCAGCACCAGCCGGCCGCGGACCAGCCGCAGCAGCAGGTCGAGCAGCCAGTCGAGGGTCCCGTTGAGATGGGCGACGGCGAACAGGGCCGTCACGCCGACGATCAGCACGAAGAAGTCGGCGGGGAAGAAGCCCGTCACGTCGTCGGTGGCCACGTCGGCGGCGAGGGCGAGGAGGAACGCGGCGGCGAGGGCGCCGAGCCCGAGGTCGAACGCGGGGATCAGGGTCGCCGCGAACAGGGCGACCAGGATGATGATGGAAAGGGCTGCCATTAGACCACTCCTCGGTGGCGTAGCTCCTTGATCTCGGGTTCGGTGAGCCCGGCGAGGTCGTGCAGTACTTCGGCGGTGTGCTCGCCGAGCGCCGGGGCGGTGCCGCCGATCACGGCGTCGAAGCCGGAGAAGCGGCCGGCGGGGGCCTGCATGAGGCGCGGGCGGCCGGTGCGTCCGTCCGGTACCTCCAGCACCGATCCGCGGGCCCGGATGTGCGGGTCGGCGCAGATGTCGGCGGCCGAGTTCACCGGCCCGGCCGCCACCCCGGCGTCGAGCAGCAGCGCCATCAGCGGTTCGAGGTCGTGGGACGCGACGAAGGCGGCGACGCGGGCCTCGATCTCCTCGCGGTGCTCCAGCCGGGCCGTCATGGTGTCGTGGACGGCGAGGTCCGCGGCGTCCATGACCGTGACCAGGCGGCGCCACATCTGCTCGGTGGAGGCGGGCAGCGCCAGCCAGCGGCCGTCGCGGGTGCGGTAGAGGCTGTTCGGGCTGATGTGGGGGTTCTGGTTGCCCTGGCGTTCGCGGCTCTCGCCGGTCGCGCCGTACTCGACGACGAAGTCCTCCATCATCCGCAGCAGCGGTTCGTAGAGGGGGATGTCGGCGAGCTGGGCCTCGCCGGTGAGGTCGCGCTGGCGCAGCGCGAGCATGGCCGCGAACGCGGCGTAGATGCCGGTGACGCCGTCGGCCACGGGGTAGCCGGCGAAGACGGGCGGCTGCTCCGGGTCTCCCGTGCGGTAGGTCAGGCCCGCGAACGCCTCCGCGACGCGGGCGAAGCCGGGGCGGTCGGCGTAGGGGCCGGTGCGTCCGAACGCGCTCACGTGGACCATCACCAGGTCCGGCCGGTACGCCCGCAGGTCGTCGAAGTCGATGCGGAAGCGGCGCAGTGTCGCGGGGCGGAAGTTCGTCACGACGATGTCGGCGGCGGCGGCCAGCCGGCCGACCAGGTCGGCCGCCTCCGGGCGGTGCAGGTCGACCGTGACGCTGCGCTTGGCGCGGGCCAGCATCGTCCAGGTGACCGACTCGCCGCCGTCCAGGGGCGGGTAGCGGCGCGCCGGGTCGCCCTCGGCCGGATGCTCGATCTTGATGACCTCGGCGCCGAACTCGCCGAGCAGCGAGGACGCCAGGGGACCGGCCAGGATCGTCGAAACGTCCAGGACGCGCACTCCGCTCAGCGGACCGTCGGACACCGGGGATTCCTTTCACAGGCGATGGTCGGTCGGGCCGGAGAGACCGGCTTACGGCACGATGCACCGTCCGTGGCCTGCCAGGGAAGACGCGGGTGGCGTTCACCGGTGAAAGGTTTTTCCTTTATGGTTGGCCGGTGCGAGTGGAGCGGGCGCGGTACTTCCTGGCCGCCGTCGAGACCGGGTCGCTGCGCGCGGCGGCCGGGCGGTGCGGCGTCAGCCAGCCGACGATCGGGCAGCAGATCGCGCTGCTGGAGGAGGAGCTCGACGTCGTCCTGCTCACCCGCAGCAGGCACGGCGTGCGGCCGACACCGGCCGGCCAGGCGCTGATCGAGCCGCTGCAGCGGCTCGTCGCGGCGGAGGACGCGGTGCGCGAGTCGGCGATGGAGTCGAGCGGCGCCTACCGGGGGCGGGTCCAGATCGGCGGGGTCTCGGTGACCGCGGAGACGATCATCGCGCCGGTCGTGGGACGGCTGCGGGAGCGGCACCCGGGGCTGCGGTTCACCGTCCGCGAGGGCGCCTCGTCCGCCATCGAGGACGCCGTGCTCGACGGCGCGCTGGACTTCGGGGTCGTCACGATGCCGGAGCGTCCGGCCGCGCCGGAGCTGCGCCGGACCCCGCTCGTGTCGGCCCCGCTCGGGATCTGCGTGCGCACCGACCATCCGCTGGCGGGACGCGGCGACGTCCACTGGCGCGATCTCGAGACGTGGCCCATCGTCACCATGCGGGCGGGCACGGTCCTGTGGGAGGCGCTGCACCGGTACGTGCCCGATCCGGACGTCGTCGTCCAGGCCATGTCGGCGCGCACGGTGAAGGTGATGGTCGCGCAGGGCGCCGGGCTCGGCGTGCTCGCCCGGTTCGAGACCTCGGCCGACATCACCGACCTGGTCTGGCTGCCGCTGCGGGACGCGCCCTCCGTCCACCTGTGCCTGACGCAGCGGCGGGAGGGCCGGCCGTCGCGGTCCGCGGTCATCGTCCAGCGGCTCATCCGGGCGAAGGCCGGGGAACTGGCCGGACGGGACCGGGTCCCCTGACGGGCCACCGGGAAGCCGGTGAGTGGGTGGCGGCCCGCCAGGGGGGCTCAGGGGCCGGGCGCGGCGCTCCGGTCAGCCGATGGAGCAGGTGTTGACGACGTCGCCGCCGGTCTGGCGCGGAACGGTGGCGCTGGGCGGGGGCGCCTGGCCGCCGCGCGGGGCCGTCCAGCGTTCGAGGTCGTCGAACGCGGTCCGCATGCAGGGCAGCAGCGGCCGCATGCGGTCGGGGAACATGTCGTATTCGAGGTCGAGGTGGGACGCGCCCTCGATCCGGTAGTAGCGGTGCAGGCCGCCCCTGCCCTGCTCCCGGATCTTCCGGTCGTAGGCGTCGCCGTGGACCCTGATCGGCAGGAGGGTGTCCAGCGTCCCCTGCACGGTGATCAGCGGCTTGCCGATGCGGCCCGTCATGCCGAGCCGCTTCACCGTCTGGTGGACGCTCCTCGGCCGCGCGTAGAAGTTGTAGTCGGTGTCGCAGCCGGGCGTACCGCTTTCGCAGTACGGGATGCCCGCCTCCAGGTCGCCGTCGTAGGTCGGGTCGACCTCCTCACGGTAGATGCGCTGCGTGTTGTCCCACAGGACGGTGTAGTTGAAGTCCCAGAGGAACTCCGAGCCGGCGGCGAAGCCCGCCTTCAGCATCGCTGCGTGCGCTTTCGGATCGCCGGTCGCCGCGTACTCGGGGTAGTTCCGCAGCGCAACGGGCAGGTAGACGAGCGCGTTGTTCGCGTCGTCCCGCGGCCAGTACGTGCCTTCGGCGTCGATTCCGCCGTCGTACAGTTCGGGGTGGTTCTCCAGTGCCCAGCGCACGAGCTGGCCGCCGTTGGAGATGCCGGCCGCGTACGTCCTGCGCAGCGGCCTGCGGTAGTGGCGGGCCACCGTGACCTTGGCGGCGACGGTGAGCTGGGTCATCCGGCGGTACCACTCGGCGATGGCGTCGCCGGGACGCTTGCCGTCCTTGTAGAAGGTGTTGCCGCTGTTGCCCTTGTCGGTCGAGGCGAACGCGTACCCCTTCGCCAGCACCCAGTCGGAGATGGTGAAGTCGTTGGCGTACTGCAGGCGCGTCCCCGGCGCCCCGGACACCACCAGGCCGCCGTTCCAGTTCTCCGGGAGCCGGATCACGAACTGGGAGTCGTGGTTCCAGCCGTGGGTGGTGTTGAACGCCGACGTGTCGTGGAAGTAGCCGTCGATCTGGATGCCCGGCACCCCGCTCGGGTTGCGGGTGGCGGCGGCGTTCAGCCCCGCCCACTGGGCCTGGACGGTGTGGCCGGACGCGACCGTGCCGGCGGTGGTCAGGTCGTCCAGGCAGGCGGCGACCTGCCGTTCCGCTCCGGGGACGTGGACCGTGTCCATGCGGGCGCAGCGGCCGTCCGCCTGCGCGGACGCGCCGGTCACCGCGACCAGGGGGACCGCCAGCAGCGACCCCAGCAGTATCGAGAGGACGGAGGATCTGCGAAGAACGGGCATGTGCGGCCTCCGGGGGTGGGGACGGGGCTCGTCGGTCCGCCCCGCGCGAGAGGCCATGCTGCGCGAGCCGTTCCGGGCGGTGCCACGTCGCCGGGCACACTCTTCGCGCGCGTCCAGTGGTGGCGGCCCCCTGCGGTGTGCGCCGCCTCATAGCCGGGGCCCCGAATATGTGCCGGGTCACCTGGTTCGCCGGTGCGACCGCCGCCTAGCGTTCACGACCACGGCGGCCCGGTGTGGCGCGGGTCACCGGATGGACGCAGGAGGAGGACCCATGGGCGCACCCGCCCCGGAGGCGCCGGTCGTGGAGGCGCCGGTTCTTCGAGCACGGGGGCTCGTGCGGGAGTTCCGCGGCTTCCGGGCCGTGGACGGCGTCGACCTCGACGTCGGGAAGGGGTCCGTGCACGCGCTGGTGGGCCCGAACGGCGCCGGCAAGACCACGCTGTTCAACCTGCTCACCGGCTTCCTGAAGCCGACCGCGGGCAGCGTGCTGCTGGAGGGCGGCCGCGAGCTGGCCGGGCGCAGCCCCGAGGCGATCACCCGGCTCGGCGTGGCGCGCTCGTTCCAGATCACCAGCCTGTTCGCCGAGCTGACCCCGCTGCGGCACCTGGAGCTGGCACTGGCGAGCGGCACCGGCCTCGGCTGGCGGTTCTGGCGCTCGGACCGGACGCTGAGCCGCTTCGCCGGCCGCGCCGGGGAACTGCTCGACGAGGTCGGGCTGTCCGGCCGCGGCGACGTCCCGGCCGGTTCGCTGTCGTACGGGAGCAAGCGCGCGCTGGAACTGGCGCTCGCGCTGGCCCTCGACCCCCGGGTGCTGCTGCTGGACGAGCCGACCGCGGGCATGGGCGTCGAGGACGTGGAGCGCACCATCGAGCTGATCCGCAGGATCCGCGCCGGCCGCACCGTGGTCCTGGTCGAGCACAACATGAACGTCGTCGCCAACCTCGCCGACCGGGTGACCGTCCTCCAGCACGGCAAGGTGCTGGCCGAGGGCCCCTACGCCGAGATCCGCCACGACCCGCGCGTCATCACGGCCTACCTGGGGGACTCCCATGCTGAGCGTTGACGGGCTTTCCGCCTGGTACGGCGAGGCGCAGGCCCTGCGCGAGGTGTCCCTGCGGGTGGACGAGGGCGAGATCGTCACGCTCGTCGGCCGCAACGGCGCCGGCAAGACCACGCTGCTGCGCTGCCTGATGGGCCTGCACGCGGCGCACGGCAGGACGACCGGCACGGTCGCGCTGTCCGCCGCGGACATCTCCGCCATGAGCTCCCACAAGCGCGCGCGGCGCGGCCTCGGCTACGTCCCCGACGACCGTGGCATCTTCGCCACGCTCTCGGTGGAGGAGAACCTGACGCTGCCGCCGCGCATGGGC
>NZ_SMJW01000374.1 GCF_004348335.1 Actinomadura bangladeshensis
GCCGGGGCCGCCCGGGGCGGGGGCGCCGACGGGCGCCATGGACGCCACGTACCGCGGCCACTCCTCCACCCAGTTGCGGCCGAGGTCGTCGATGAACGAGCCGGGCGGCGGGGTGACGCCGTGCGCGGCGCACCACGCGCCGGGCGCGTGCATGCCGGCCCGGATCAGCCCGTTGGTCGGCATTTGCTGCGGCGGGATCGGCGGCAGCTTGCCCGAGTCGAGGCCCATCTTGGCCTCGGCCTCCAGCTCGGAGGCGTCCTTCTCCTCGGACATGCCGATCGGGCCGACCTTGCTGGCGTTGAGGAACTGCCGGACGACCGGCTCCTCGCTGGACAGCAGCATCTCCCGCGGCCCGAACATCGCCAGGTGCCGCTGGTACAGCAGCCCGATGTTGTCGGGGAGGGTGCGGGCGGTGTTGATGTCGTGGGTGACGATCAGGAACGTCGCGTTGATCTGCGCGTTCAGGTCGATGAAAACCTGGTTCAGGAAGGCGGTGCGGACCGGGTCCAGGCCCGAGTCCGGCTCGTCGACGAGGAGGATCTCCGGGTCGAGCACGAGCGCGCGGGCGAGGCCGGCACGCTTCTTCATACCACCGGAGATCTCGCCGGGCAGCTTGTTCTCCGCGCCGAGCAGACCGACCAGTTCCATCTTCTCGAGGACGATGCGCTTGATCTCGGACTCGGACTTCTTGGTGTGCTCGCGCAGCGGAAAGGCGATGTTGTCGAACAGGTTCATCGAGCCGAACAGCGCGCCGTCCTGGAAAAGGACGCCGAACAGCTTCCGGGTCTCGTAGAGCTGCGACTCGGGCAGGTGCGGCAGGTCCCTGTCGCCGATCCAGATGTGCCCGCGGTCGGGCTTGAGCAGCCCGACGAGCGACTTCAGGAAAACCGACTTGCCGGTACCGGACGGGCCCAGAAGAACGGAGATCTCACCTGCGGGAATGGTCAGCGACACGTCCTGCCAGATCACCTGGCGGCCAAAGGACTTGGTCAGGCCCTCGACTCTGATCTCGACGCCCACTCGTCACCTTTCGTCCAGGCCGGGGGGAATCCCGAACCAATGAGCGAGTAGCACTCAGGCTCTTGCTGTCGTCACACGGCGTGTCCGCCGTGTTGCTACCGTCCGGTAGCCGCGCCGGGTTCCACTACCGTAGCGGGCCACCGTCCAAATGGAAGGGGTTCCGGTCCAGATCAGCGGCCAAATGCGACGTCGTAAGACAATCGTTACTTACGGCGCCTATGAGACTAGTGGTCCAAGAACCAGCCGCTCAAGCCCGGGGTTCCGTCCGCTCGCCGGCCGCTGTCCCGCACCCGGCGGCTGGGACGGGGACCGCCCAGTGTGACCACAGCGTCAGAACGGGACGGTACGCCGCCCGCCGATGACCACACAACCCGTCGCGGCACACGCTTTTCCGCGGACCTTTATCACTCCGGCACAGGAAAACGGCGCCGGCTGAGCACAGTCTGAGCAACCTCGACCGCCTGGAACGCAAAGGAGGCGGCCACCCCCCGAAGGGGTGACCGCCTCCTTGGAGAGCGGTGGAGCCGAGGGCTCCGGAGCTCTGGAGCCGTCCTACTTGACGGTGACCGTCGCGCCGGCCTTCTCCAGGGCCTCCTTGGCCTTGTCGGCGGTCTCCTTGTTGACCTTCTCCAGCAGCGGCTTCGGCGCGCCGTCGACCAGGTCCTTGGCCTCCTTGAGGCCGAGGCTCGTGAGCGTACGGACCTCCTTGATGACCTGGATCTTCTTGTCGCCGGCACCCTCGAGGATGACGTCGAACTCGTCCTGCGCGGCAGCCTCCTCGGCGGCCGGGGCGGCACCGCCGGGGGCGGCGGCGACGGCGGCGACCGGGGCGGCGGCCTTGACGTCGAAGACGTCCTCGAACTGCTTCACGAACTCGGAGAGCTCGAGAAGGGTCATCTCCTTGAAAGCGTCGAGCAGCTCGTCGGTGCTGAGCTTCGCCATGATGTTTCCTCCGCTATGGCTTGAAATCTCGGGTGTACGGAACCGCGGGTGCGCCTACTCGGCGGCGGCCTCGGCGGGCGCGGCCTCGGCGGGTGCCTCGGCCGTCTCCCCGGCCTCCTCGCGCTTGGCGCGCAGCGCCTCGGCGAGCTGGGCCGCCTGCGTCGGCAGGGCGTTGAACAGCGCGGCGGCGTTCGCCATCGAGCCCTTCATCGCACCGGCCAGCTTGGCGAGGAGAACCTCGCGCGACTCGAGGTCGGCGAGCTTGGCGACCTCGGCGGCGTCCATCGACTGACCGTCGATGAAGCCGCCCTTGATCACCAGCATCGGGTTCGCCTTGGCGAAGTCGCGCAGGCCCTTGGCGGCCTCCACCACGTCGCCGCGCACGAACGCGATCGCCGACGGGCCTTCGAGCAGGTCACGGAACTGCTCGTCGACACCGGCCTCGTTCGCGGCGCGCTTGGTCAGCGTGTTCTTCACCACGCGGAACCGCGCGTTCTCGCCGAGGTTGTCGCGCAGCTCCTTGACCTGCGCGACGCTGAGCCCGCGGTACTCGGTCAGCACGGCACCGCTGGAGCTCTCGAACTCGCTCTTGAGCTCGGCGATCGCCGCGTCCTTGTGGGCCTTGGCCATAGCCCTCCTTCCGATTACCTGGGTGGTCCGATCCGCGCCCGTCCACAGCGAGGGGACTGGGGCGCCGATCCACCAAAAAACGCCCCGGCGCAGGCGCACGGGGCGTCCAGGCACGGCACGGAGGCCATGCGGAAGCTCTCGTCTCACCTACGCAGGCCGCCCGAACGGTGTCGGGTCCTTCGGTCACCTCACGGGGAGGTGACGACCGGCGGTCTTCGGCGTCAAGCAGGTTACGCAATCTCTCTGCACACCGTCAAACTCGTCAAGTACTTTGCGCAACCTCTCTGCGGTCCTGACGGCCTGACAACGGCGGAGGGACCGCGTCCCGTGCGGGTCGCGGTCCCTCGTGGCGGAGCCGTCGGGCGGCCGGGGTCAGGCGCCCCCGAGGCCGCCGCCGAGCTTGCTCATCATCTCGGCGAAGTCGGTGACCTGGCTCGCCGGCGGCTCGGCGATGTCGACCGGCTTGCCGAAGTCGCGGTACTTCATCGTCATGGCCATCGTGCCCGCGGCCGTCTGGGACGACTTCATCTTCATCTGCCGCGGCAGCTGCTGCCCGTCCACCCAGAGGTCGAACTGCATGTCCTGCATACCGCTCTTGGCGAGGTTCTTGCGGTAGGCCTCCTGCATCTCCGGGGAGAGCTTCGCGATCGCGTCCTCCATCCGGTAGGTGCCGGTGTAGTGGGTCGTCTCGACGCCGTCCACCGTCTCCTTGCCGACCTCGCGCGCGTCCTTGGACGCCGTCAGCATCTTCGTGTTCTGGACCGGGTCCATCTGCCGGGACTGCTGGAGCAGCTCGTCGATGTTCATGCCGGACTGCTTGCCCAGCTCGTCCAGCGACAGCTTGATCCAGGGCTTGGCGGACGCGTTGCCGCCGAGGGCCGACAGCATCGGCATCTTCATGTACATGGTGCGGCCGACGAGCCGCTGCTCCATGCCGCCCATCGACTTGCCCGCGGCGGTCATGTCGGTGAAGTTCATGCTGTAGGCGAGGTCGGGCTTCGTCCGGTACTGCATGGTGCCGTTCATCGAGACGTCGCCGTCGGTGGCGCCCGTCATCTGCATCGACATGTCGGCCTTGAAGGAGTTGACGTCGCCGGTCTTCTCCGCGGCCTTGCCGAGCACCTGCGCGGCCGACAGCTTGATGTTCTTACCGGCCTCGTCCACCTTCTGCCCGGCGTCCCCGAGGCACCCGGTCATCGAGAGGGCGAGGCCGGTGGCCAGCGCCGTGGCGGCGGCGAAACGACGGATCATCGTGGGGGTTCTCCTTGGGTCTTCTGGTCGCCCGGGCGCACGGGCCGATCGATAGGTCAGACGCGGGAGAACTCGTTTCGGTTCATCCCCTTCCGGGGTGATCCGTCTCAGTTTCCGCCGAGCAGCGACCCGATCGACAGCCGGCCCACCTGGTCGGCCGGCGGCGGGTTGACCGTGACGGAGTCACCGTAGTCGCTGTAGAGGACGGTCACCGAGCCGGTCTCGCCCTGGTCGCCGTTCGCCTTCGACACGATCTTGCGGGGCAGGTTGTCGCCGTCCGTCCACAGGTCGAAGTTGATCTTGCCGTTGGCGCGGTCCTTCGGCAGCCACGTGCCCACCTTCTCGCGCGCCTGCGCGTCGAGGCGGTTCAGCGCGTCGTCGATGGTGACCGTGCCCGTGTAGTGCGTCGTCCGCACGCCGTCGATCGTCTCGGTGCCGACCCGGCGGGCGTCCTTGGAGCCGGTGAACATCTTCGTCTGCTCGGCCGGGTCCACCTTCTGCACCTGGTCGACCAGGCCCTGGACGTCGAAGCCGGTCCGCTGCGACACCTGGTTCACGTCGATCTTCACCCACGGCTTGCCGCCGCTGACGAACTGGGCGAGCTGGGGGACCTTCGCGTAGAGCACGTTGCCGGTGAAGACCGCCTGGCCCTTGGCGCCGGGGACGCTCTGCCCGTTCCGGCTGAACTCGTCCAGCTTCGCGCTGAACTGCAGCGTCGGGCGCAGCTGGAACTGCCCGTTGGCGTGGATCCTGCCGGACTCGTTCCCGCTGTCGGCCACGGTGAGGTCGGCCTTGAACGTGTCGGCCTTCGCCGTCCGCTCGGACGTCTTGATCAGCGCCTGCCCGGCACTGAGCTTCATGTTCTCGGTGTTCGCCGACCCGTCCCCGTTGCATCCGGACAGGACGAGCGCGGCACCCACGGCGGTGCCGCCGGCCGCGACCGCAAGTCGTCGGTTCATGAGGGGTGTGCCTCCCTTGTCGCCCTTCTGATGTTTCCCAGTGTTCCGGGACATCAACTTCGCGGGCATCCCCCGGTGGTACGAATGGGGGCCTCGCCGGTACGACCAACGGCGTAGCCCCCGCACTGCCGGACGCCGTGGCCGGACGGGAGCGCGGGAGGCCGTGTCAGCGGTAGGAGGCGAAGGACATCGTCCCGTCGAGGGTCGCGCCGGGCGCCTGCGCGTTCATCTGGATCGACGTCGGACGCCCCTGGCTGTCGGCCCACAGGTCGAGGCCGCAGCCGGTGGAGTCGGGGATCGAGGCGCGGAACCGGGTCGCCGCGTCCTGCGGCAGCAGCGAGTACACACCGCTCATCAGCGTCTGCGCCGTGAAGTGCGTCTTCCCGGACGTGTCCGGCCCGCTCGCGGTCATCCCGGGCAGCGTCCCGATCATGAAGGTGAACTGCCGGGGGTCGGAGTCGTTCTGCAGCGCGCCGAGCTGCGCCGCGCTGAGCGTGGACTGCGTCCACTTCGCGCCGTCGTAGCCCTTGAGGACGTTCCCGCTCACGATCACCTTCTGGGTGATCTTGTTCAGCTCGCCGCCCTCGCTCGTCTGCGTGACGCCGGTGGCGCTCATCGCGAACTTCGGCCACAGCGTGAACGAGGCCGTCTCGACGGCGTGCTGGTAGTCGCCGTTCGACCCGAGCGTCACCTTCATCTCGGTCCTGCGGGTGAAGGAGTGCAGGTTGGGGCCCGGCTGGGGCGGTGCCGTGGGCAGTCCGTGCGCGCCGGGGTTCCCGCCGGCGCGCACGGAC
>NZ_SMJW01000375.1 GCF_004348335.1 Actinomadura bangladeshensis
GCCGGCCGGGCTGGGGCTCGGGCTGGTCGCGGCGGGGGCCGCGGCGGCCGTCGCGGTCGCGCTCACCGGCCAGGGAACCCCGGGGACGCCGGGCCCGCCGGACACGCCCGCCGGCGTCGACCTCAACAAGCAGGCGGTGCTCGCGGCGGCGGCCAAGGTCGAACTGACCCCGACCGGCAAGTACTGGTACACCGACCGCATCGACGGGCAGTCGTACATCATCCGGGCGAAGACCGGCACCTACGCGATCGTCGGCGCCACGACCGAGTCGTTCAGCTGGACCGGCGTGAAGAAGGGGACCGGCGAGGCGTACTACGGGCGCGACCTGCCGGCCCGGCCGCTCACGGCGCGGGACGAGGCGCTCTGGAAGAAGGCCGGGTCGCCGTCGACGTTCCGGGTCTGGTCGAACGACCACTACTCCACCTACACGGCCGAGGCGACGAAGTGGCGGTCGGACGGTCCCGAGGTCGGCATCGACCCCGAGGGCGGCGGCGAGTTCCTGGGCAAGCCGGCCGAGGAGTGGCAGAACCTGCCGACCGACCCGGCCGAGCTCGCCGAGCAGTTCCTGAGCGGTGAGGAGGCGGCCCGGGGCGGCGATCCCGGGGCGAAGAGCGGCCGGAAGCCGACCGAGGCGCAGACGGCCTCCGCCGGGATCTGGCGGACGTCGTCGATCCTCGGCGGCACCCCCGTCCCGCCGAAGGTGCGGGCGGGGCTGATGCGGGCGCTGGCGTCCCGGCCGGGCATCCAGGCGATCGGCCGCGTCGCCGACCCGATGGGCCGCGAGGGCGTCGCGCTGGCCGCCGCCGAGCGCACCGCCGCGGTCACCGGCGAGTACGGCGGGCCGAAGGCCGAGCGGGGCGGCTACGGCCACCGCCTGGTCATCGTCTTCGACGAGAAGACCGGCGGCGTCCTGTCCGTCCAGGACACGCTCACCAGGCCGGGCGGCCCGTACGCGGAGATGAAGCCGGGCTTCATCATCAACTACGTCGCCGTCCGCTCGTCGGGCTGGACCGACACCAAGCCGAAGCCGCCCGCGGAGCTGCCCTTCTGAGCGGCCCTTCTGAGCCGGGGGCGGTGGCCGCCGCGTTATCCCTTCGGTGAAACGCCGCCTCCACGCCGATGCCCTCCGCCCACCGTCCGGGCGGGGGGCATCGTGCTGCCGGAAGGTTCCGGTGCCGTCACGCGGTGAGGTCGGACGGGGCTGTGCCGGCCTCGTTCAGGGCAAGACCCAGGGCGACGCGTTCGGTCAGCCA
This sequence comes from Actinomadura bangladeshensis, assembly GCF_004348335.1. GTDB lineage: Bacteria > Actinomycetota > Actinomycetes > Streptosporangiales > Streptosporangiaceae > Spirillospora > Spirillospora bangladeshensis. The sequence goes on from NZ_SMJW01000375.1 coordinate 1,254, forward strand.
GGCGCTGGGGCGGTAGCGGGGGTCTCCGGTGGCCTCCTGCAGGCCGTGCAGAATCCGGAGGACGCGGTCGGCGCCCTCGTGCTCGCCCCACTCCAGCGGGCCGCGCGGATAGCCGAGAGCGAGGCGGACGGCGGTGTCGATGTCCTGCGGACGGGCGAGACGCTGCTCGGCGATCCCGCAGCCCACGTTCACGACCGAGGCCAGGAGCCGCTGGGCCACCGGGGCCGGGGCGTCGCGGACGACGGAGACGGACCGTCCGGTCGCGGCGAGGGCTGCGATACCGGCGCGTCCTGCGTCCACGTCCACGCCCGGATGCACCATCACGGTGAGGCGGGTGAAGAACCCGCCCAGCGGGTCAACGCCCAAGGTGCGTTCCAAGGGGAGGCCCTCCGCCGCCGCCACAGTGCTCTGCCCGAGCGGGGCGACGAGCAGGACCGCGTTGGCCGACGGCTCTTCCCCGGACTCGACCTCCACTCCTGCTGCGGAGAGCAGCGCGCCCAGTGATTCACGGACGTCGCCGTGCACCCACACTGGGCGCGGCTCCACCGCCGGGACAGCGACCTCCGGTGGCTCTTGCTTGGCGCCGTCCGCGTACTTGTAGAAGCCTTCACCCGTCTTACGTCCGTGCAGGCCGGCCTCTAGGCGTGCCCGTCCGATCCTGGACGGACGGAAACGCGGCTCCGTGTAGAAGCCCGTCCAGATGGACTCCATCACCGGGTGCGACACATCCATCCCGGTGAGGTCGAGCAGCTCGCAAGGCCCCATCTTCAGGCCCAGGACGTCCCGCGAGATGCGGTCGATGTCCACCGGCTCGGCGGCGCCCTCGGACAGGATCTGCAGAGCCTCCGTCACCAGGCCGCGGCCTGCGTGGTTGACGAGGAACCCGGGCGCGTCCGGCGCGAGCACCGGTTCATGCCCGAGGCGCCGGACGAGGTCGGCGAGCGCGTCCGGGATCCACTCCGCCGTGCGCGCCCCCGGGATCACCTCCACCAGACGCATCAGCGGCACCGGATTGAAGAAGTGCAGCCCCGCCACCCTGGACGGATCCTCCAGCGCCGCCGCGATCGCCGTCACCGGCAGCGAACTGGTGTTGGTCACCAGGATCGTGTGCTTCGGGCAGACCTTCTCCAGGGACGTGAACAGCTCCCGCTTGGTGTCGATGTCCTCCCGGACGGCCTCCACCACGACATCGCAGTCCTGGAACGGGGTCAGCGGCTCGCCGACCGGCCGGAGCCGCCCCTTCGCGGCCGCCGCGTCCTCGGCGGTCATCCGCCCCTTGGAGACGAGCTTGTCGAACATGCCGCCGATGTACTCGGTGGCGCTGACCACGGCCTCCATCCGGAGGTCGGCCAGCTCCACGGTCAGCCCGCCCGCCGCGGCGAGCTGCGCGATCCCGCGCCCCATCGCCCCGGTCCCGATCACCCGGATGGTCGTCGCCTGCCGCGCCCACTGCTCCACCGTCGCCTCCTCGCTCGTCCACTCCCCACGCATTCAACCGCGCCGGCCGGGTGGCCGTAATGCGCGAGGTGCCCGCAACCGACCTCCGTAAGGAGCCCACCATGTCGCCTCTGACCGGCCGCCCGGGGGCCTGGGCTCAGGTCGCTTCGGCGTTGAGTGTCCCGGCTATCGGAGTCCGGGCTGAGAGGCGGGCCGGGACGGCGGTGAGCGCGGCCGTCACGGGCACGGCGGCCAGCGCGGCGGCGAGCAGCGCCCAGGCGGGCGGCCAGGCCGTGCCCGGCCCGGCGAAGGGCAGGCACAGGACGAGGCCCATCGGAATGCCGGCGAGGGCGCCGGGCAGGGTCGGCAGGAGCTGGGCGGCGGACAGGCCCGCGGTGACCTGCCCGGGGGTGGCGCCGAGGGTGCGGGCGACCGCCATGGTGTGCCGGGCCTCCTGCGCCGTGGTCCAGGTGACGGTGATCGTGTTGACCGCGGCGAGGATGATCAGCGCGGCGGTGACGGCCAGGATCACGTGGTGCTGCTGGGCGTCCCGCAGGTCGTTCGCCATGGGGGAGCCCGGATAGCCCTTCAGGGGCTGCGCGTAGATCACCAGCAGGCCCGTGACCGTGGTCATGGTGGCCGCGGTGTTGCAGGCGTGCAGGACGGCGCGTCCCGGCCGGCGGGCGATCAGCCGCAGCCCGAGCAGGAGCGGCGTCGGCAGCAGCGCGGAGATCCTCGTCAGATGGGCCCGGTGCTGCGGCTGGTGGGCGGCGTCGGCGAGCGCGGTGACGGTGTCGGTGCGCAGCGCCCGGACGGTCGGGCCGAGCGTGGTGAGCCCCGCGACGGCCAGCGCCACGGTGGTCGTGAGCGCGATGGTGTCGCCGCTCGGCCCGGTCGCGGCGGTGATCAGGCTGGCACTGGGGTTGACGATGGCGGGCGTGATCAGCCGTGCGATGACCAGCCCCAGGGCGTTGGCGAGCAGCGCCAGCACCAGATACTCGGCGAGCAGGACGGCGGCGATGAGGCCGGGCGTGGCGCCGACCGCCTTGAGCACCCCCACCCGGCGGGTCTGCTCGGCGGCGCGTCCGGCGGCCAGCGTCGCCACGCCGCCGATGGCCAGGAAGCTGAGCAGCCAGCTGCCGATGACGAGGATCGGCTGGCTGCCTCTGAGCATGGTCGAGTCCTGGTCGGCCACGAGCTGCCAGGCCCTGATGTTCACCCAGGTGTCCTCGAACGCCGGGGCGATCGCGCGGACCCGCTGTGCGAACGCCTCGGCGGCGCCCGGGTCGCGCAGCTTCAGGTAGATGAAGGAGGTCACCTCGACGTCGGGTGACTTCAGCGCCCGGGTGTCCGGTTCGGTCAGCCAGACGAGGCCGCCGCCGTCGCTCGGCCCGCCGTTCGGACCGATCCCCAGCGCCCACGGGTAGACCGAGCGGGCCGCGGTCACGGCGATCCCGGTGACGGGGAACGAGCGTCCGGCGATGGTGACGTGGTCACCGACCCGGACGTCCATCGCGGTGGCGAAGCCGCGCTCGACCACGGCGCCTCCCGGACGGACCCACCCGCCCGACGTCACCAGCGGCCGGTCGACCGGGCCCGGTGCCGTGCCGGTGACCTGCACCACCGCGGCGCCCGTCGAGCCGTGCGCCGTGACCGAGGTGTAGTACTGGCGGTGCGGGCCGCTGTGCGCGACCACCCCGGGCGCTCGCTCCAGCGACTTCAAGGCCGTGATCGTGGCCGGGTCGGTGCCGGGAGAGTACGCGGCCACGTCGGGCCCGGCGGTCGCCGCCCGCGTCTGCTGGTAGAGCTTCTCGGTCGCGCCGTGCAGCGACCCGCCGAGGCTCAGCATGGCGGTGGCGGCGGTGACCGAAACGAGCAGCATCGCGGCCTGCCCAGGCCGCCGCCGCACATCCGCCACCACGAGCCGCAGAATGATCAGCAAGCGCCCCACGACTCAGCTCCCGCCCCGAATCGACCCGACAATTCCGACGGTCGGCCGGAGAGTCCTGGTCCGGACGTCCGGAAACGGCCTTGGGGTGTCGTCGGGCTCGTTCATGCGTCCTCGGGTTCGTTCTCGGTGTTCGACCAGCGGCGCTCGCAGGCGTCCAGCCAGTGCAGGTCCGCCTGCAGCCGCAGTGCGACGCCTTCCAGCAGCAGGCCGGCGGTGGAGCCGTCAGGCTCGGCGAGGACCGCGCGCTGCACGTCGCCCAGGCGGCGCAGCAGCTCGCGGCGCTGCGCGTCCACCAGCTCGACGGGGTCGGCGAGCCGGGCTGCCGCGGCGGCGGCGAGCTTGAGGTGGAACTCCGCCAGGTTCGGCTTCGGCCAGTTCACCTCGGTCAGCCAGGCGGCCACGCGCCGCTGCCCGGCCGGCGTCAGCGCGTACACCTTGCGGTCGGGCCGGTCGGGGAGGCCCTCGGCGCGTTCGCAGACGACCAGGCCCGCCTTCTCCAGCCGGGCCAGGGTCACGTACACCTGGCCCGCGTTCATCGAGTCGCCGAGCGGCCCGAGGGCCCGTCGCAGGCGCGCGCGCAGGCCGTACCCGTGCGACGGTTCCTTCGCGAGCATCGCCAGCACCGCGTCCTGCATGCGTCACCCCTTACGGCTAGCTAATAGCTAACGGTTAGCCCGCGCGCTCGTCAAGAGGAACCGTCGGCCTGCCGGTCGGGACGCTGGGCCGCGCGCCGTTATCCACAGAAGCGCGTTCCAGTTCCAGCGGCCGCGCGCCGCTCGCATCATGGAAGCCGGTCGGGGCATGACGATGCGGGGGTGCGGCGTGGTCAGGGCAATCAGGTGGGCGTCGGTGACCAGATGGCGGTGCGGCCGGCCAGGGCTGTCAAGCCGCCGGGGCGGGCGGCGTCCAGGTGGGGGTGCGGC
>NZ_SMJW01000376.1 GCF_004348335.1 Actinomadura bangladeshensis
ACCCCCGCCCGTCCGCAGTCCGCCGGGCCATGAGCCTGGCGCCAGACGCCCGTCCGTGGCCGCTGATGGTCCGCCGCCCCGCGGTCGGTCGCCTGTCGCCCCCTTCGCCGCCGTCCACTGTCGTTGGCCGCCGGTTGTGCGCTGTTCGCCGCGGGCTGCGGCCCTTCAGGCTGCCGCCTCGCGCCCCTGTCGGCGTCGCCGAAGTTATCCACAGTTCGCGGAACCGCGTCGTCCGCCGCGTCCCGGCACGCAAGGTGGGTGTCTCCGAACGTCGAAGGAGCATCCGAATGAACCTCGCGGCACTGATCGTCACCGGTGACCCCGTCCTCGCCGACGGCCTGCTCCGGCTCGCGGCCGCCGCCGACGCCCACGCGGAGGTCGCCTACGGGCCCGACGAGGCCAGACCGGCCTGGACGTGGCCCGCCCTGATCCTCGTGGGCGCCGACATGGCCGCCGGCGTCGCGTCCGCCGGCTTCCAGCGCCGCCCCGGCGTCGTCCTCGTCACCTCCGAAGGCGCCACCTCCGAGGCGTACCGCCTCGCGGTCGAGGCGGGCGCGCAGGACGTCGCCGCGCTGCCCGACCACGAGGACTGGCTGATCAACGCGTTCGCCGCCGCCTGCGAGCCCGAGGGCGGCTGGGCGACCACCCTCTGCGTCGTCGGCTCCCGCGGCGGCGCCGGCGCCAGCGTCCTCGCCACCGCGCTCGGCCTCGCCGCCGCCGGTCAGGGCCTGCGCACCCTCCTCATCGACGCCGACCCGTTCGGCGGCGGCATCGACCTCATGCTGGGGCTGGAGGAGCACGAGGGCGTCCGCTGGCACGACCTGGCCGAACGCCGCGGCCGCCTGAGCACCGCGACGCTCCGCGAGACGCTGCCTCGCACGGGTGACCTCTCCGTCCTCTCCTGGCGGCGCGGCGAACCCGTCCCCGTCTCCGACGATGCCGTCCGCACCCTCCTCGACGCCGCCGCCCGCGGCTTCGACCTGGTCATCGCGGACGTCCCCCGCTACCCGGGCGACGTCGGCCGCGCGGCCCTGCGCTCCGCCGACATCACGTTCCTGCTCGTCCCCGCCGAGGTCCGCGCGACGGTCGCCGCCGACGGCCTGGCCACCGCCCTCCGCCGCGACACCTCCGACCTGCGCCTGGTCGTCCAGGGCCCGTCCCCCGGCGGCCTCACCCCGGACGCGGTGACCCACGCCCTGGACCTCCCGTCCGCCGGCACCTTCGACCGCGACCGCCGCCTCCCCACCGCCACGGACGAGGGGGCCCTGGAACGAGCCTGCCGCCGCGGCCCCCTAGCGGACTTCTGCACCAAGACCTTGGCCGACCTGGCCCTCCAGCCCTACGCCTACCGAGAAGCAGCATGACCCCACCACGCGAGACGCCTCTACAACGAAGGACTCCTGCGATGCGCCACCTCCACAGCACCCCAACGCCCCGGCACCCTGGGTGCGCTGTGAACGTCGCGGCGTGGAGCGGGGTCTCCTGGAAGGGAGCGGCATGAACAGGTTGTCGGACGCGGTGCGGGACCGGCTCGCCGGCAGCGGCGGGGAGGCGACGACAGGGCGGGTCGCCGCTGCGCTACGTGCGGAGGAGCGGCTGCTCGGCGATCGTGAGGTACTGGCGTTGGCGGACGAGTTATGCGCCGAGTTCGTCGGGGCCGGGCCACTGGAGCCGTTGCTGCGCTCCCCCGATGTCACCGACGTCCTGGTGAACGGCCCGGACGAGGTCTGGGCGGACACGGGCGCCGGCCTCGTCCGCACCCCCGTGCGCTTCACCGACGAGGCGACGCTGCGGCGCCTGGCTCAGCGCCTCACCGCCGCCGCCGGTCGCCGACTCGACGACGCGGCCCCCTACGCCGACGCCCGGTTGCCGGGCGGGGTCCGGCTCCACGCCGTCCTGCCGCCGGTGGCCGCGGGCGGCACCTGCCTGTCCCTCCGGCTGCCCCGGCGCCGGGCCTTCACCCTGGACGAACTGGTCGCGGCTCGGACCATCCCACCCGAGGGAGCCGACCTCCTCGCGGCGCTCGTCGAATCCCGCGCCGCCTTCCTGGTCACCGGCGGCACCGGATCCGGAAAGACCACGCTCCTGAGCGGCCTGCTGTCCTTGGCGAGCCCCACTGAACGACTGCTCCTCGTCGAAGACTCCGCCGAGCTCAAACCGGACCATCCGCACGTCGTGCGACTGGAGGCCCGTCCGCCCAACGTGGAGGGCGCCGGTGGCGTGACGTTGAACGACCTCGTCCGCCAGGCACTCCGCATGCGCCCCGACCGCCTCGTCGTGGGCGAAGTACGGGGCCACGAGGTCGTGGTCCTGCTGCAAGCGCTCAACACGGGACATGAAGGCGGCTGCGGAACCCTCCACGCCAACACGGCCGCGGACGTACCGGCCCGGCTCGAAGCGCTGGCTTGCGCGGCCGGCTTGAGCCGGGAGGCTGTGCACAGCCAGCTGGCCGCCGCCTTGGACGTCGTCGTTCACCTGGTGCGTGACCCGGGTGGAGGCCGCCGCCGGGTGGCCGAGATCTGCCTCCTGCGCCGGGCACCGGACGGGCTCGTCGGCGTCGTACCCGCAGTCTCTTTCACCGCGTCCGGCGAAGTCGTCCCCGTCCGCGGGGCCGACGCCCTTCACACCAGGCTGCGAGGGCGCCGGTGATCACCACACTGGCGGCTCTTTGTTCGGCCGCCGCCATCTGGATGCTCCTGACCCCCGCACCCGCCCTCCGCCGCCTCGACCGCCTCGTGTCGCCTCCGCCCGGCGACCTCTTTCGCGTCCTCAAGTCCCGAGTGGCCGCGCTGAGGGAACAGAGAACCCTGCCGCAGTGCCGACGGACGTCCGTCATCGAACTGTGCGATGCCATGGCCGCCGAACTGTCCGCCGGCCGGACCCCCGGCGAGGCGTTCGCGGCGGCCGCCGCCGTCCTGGACCCGCGGGTGTCCCGAGAACTCCTCCATGCCCCCCGTCCGCCGCCCGAGAATCTGGACGAGCTGGCGATCAGGCCGGGAGCGGAAGGGCTGCGCCTCCTGGCGGCCTGCTGGCGCATCGGCGCGGAACGCGGCGGCACCCTGGCCACCGTCCTGGACGGCTTGGCGGGCGCGCTCCGCGACGAAGAGGCCCAGCGCCAGGAGGTGGCCGTCCAACTGGCCGGCCCACGAGCCACGGCCCGCCTGCTCGCCTTGCTCCCCCTCCTCGGCCTGGGCATGGCCGCGGCCCTGGGAGCCCATCCGATCCCGTTCCTCTGCGGCACCCTCCCGGGCCTGGCATGCCTGATCACGGGCACCACCCTCAACCTGCTCGGCCTCCACTGGACCCGCCGCCTGGCCAAGTCCGCCGAATCCCCCTATTGACCGTCCACAGCCGGTCCACTCCCTGATTCACCCCGGCTCGGCACTCGACCGCCGTTCGAGATCGACATCGCGGTCGAGGTCGGCAATCCGCTCACGGTGAACCTGCCGCTCACCGGCACCTTCGACATCGGCCCCACATGGCGCTGGCGTAACCGGCCGTGACGGTCACGCCGCCCGGCGGCGTGTTGGTGACGGGACGTCCGGCCGGGTCACGGACGCGCGTTGTTCCCCCGCCGGTCGGTGGCCGCATTGCGGGCGTCGGACCAGCCTTCGACCGGCCAGGGTCCGGGCCGGGCCCGCTGCGGGAGGGCGTCGATCTCGCCTGGCGGCGAGGCATGAACAAACGGAGAGGTGGTGAGTGATGACAGTGCTGGCGACCGTGCTCTGCGCGGCAATTGCGGCGTTTCTCCTCCCCCGGGGGACGAACGCAGCGGCCAAGAGATTGATGGGCCAGTTCCGGGAGTGTCCGCCGAGATCCGAGGACTCGAGCGGGAGGGACCCGCGGCCCTCCGACCAGCACGGTGCGGAACCAGCCGCGCGGACGGGCGGCGAGGAGGGGCCTCGTCCGCAGGAGGGCCGGGGACGCGACGCCCTCTTTCGGCGTGCGGCTGCGGGCGCGGCAGGGGTGCTCTGCTTCGTGACGCTGGGCGGCTTGGCGGGCGCCGTTGCAGGGGGCCTCGCCGCCGTGGCCGTCTGGTTCTCGTTCGGACGCGTTGGAAGCGCGGAGCGCAGGCGCAGGCGGGCGCGCCTCGTCGCGGACCTCCCCGTCGCAGTGGACCTCCTTGCCGCATGCCTCCGCGGCGGCGCCCCATGGCAGGACGCGGTGGCGGCGGTCGCCGACGCGGTCGGAGGGCCCCTCGGGGACGAGTTACGGGCCGTTTCCGTCCAGATCCGGTTGGGCGCCGACCCGGCGGAGGCGTGGCTCGCGCTCACGAGGGAGCCGATGCTCGCGCCGCTCGCCCGTGCTGCGGTCCGTGCGGCGTCCACCGGATCGGCCCTGGCGCCGTCCCTCAGCCGGCTCGCGCGCGATCAGCGCCGTACCGCGCGTGCGGCGGCCGCCGCGAGAGCCCGTGCCGCCGGCATTCGCGCGCTGGCCCCGCTCGGACTCTGCTTCCTGCCCGCCTTCATCCTCCTCGGCGTCGTGCCGGCCGTCGCGGGGATCGCCTCGACGATCCTCGTGCCCTGGTGAGCGGGGGTTTTCCACAGAATTGCGTTCGGGCGTCGTCTGGGGTCCCGGCACAGCAGGCTTTGAGAAGAACCACGAGCGAAAGGAGTCCCATGCGTGCGATGAAGATGGTGGTGCAGCGGTGGTCCACAATGTGCGGCGACCGCGGGATGTCCACCGCGGAGTACGCGGTCGGCACCATCGCCGCGGCGGCCTTCGCCGGCCTGCTGTTCAAGATCCTCACGAGCTCACAGGTGAAATCCCTGCTCTTACAGATCATCGAGAGGGCCCTCAAGATCGCGAGCTGAGGGATCGCGGGACGGCCACGGCGGAGATCGCCGTGGCGCTCCCCGCCCTGGTGCTGATCACGGCTGTCGCGCTGTGGGGCCTGTCCGCCGTGTCCGCGCAGCTCACCTGCACGGACGCCGCCCAGACCGGTGCCCGCGCGGCGGCGCGAGGCGAGTCCCTCACCGCGGTCCGCGAGCTCGTGGTGAGGGCGGTTCCAAAGGGGGCGACCGTGCGCGTACACCGTGACGAGGCCACCGTCCACGTGGACGTGTCCGCCCCCGTCGCACCCCCAGCGGCCGTCGGGCTCCCGCCCTTGATCGTCCACGCCCACGTGGCCGCCGCAACAGAACCCGGCATCGGCCCCCACGCACCCGAAGACCAGGCAGGAGGTGAAGCCTCAGAACAGTAAGCCTCCCCACCGGGGGTGCGCCGCCGTCGCCCGGTCTGATGCTTCTCCGCCCGGGTACGGGCGGGCTACTCACCGGCACCCGGTCGTCGCACGCCTAGAAGCGACCGCCCGCGCGCCTTATCGCTGAAGTGGGCGGCGGCCTGTAACGAGCCCGCCCTGCCCTGGGGGCCGCCCCGCGACTTGAGCTTGGTCAGATCGGCCTGCTGCGGGGTGGTCGGCCATGCGCGTCGGTTGGTCATGCAGGTGGGCCGTCTACGCAGCCTGGCTGGTCGCGGGCCCGTGACTGGACCGGTTGGGTGCCGACCGGTCGGGTGTGCGGGCGGTTGGGTGACGGGCGGTGGGGTGTGGGG